>CAKSER010000023.1 GCA_934447715.1 uncultured Eubacteriales bacterium
GGCATAAACAAGGGTGTATCAAAGACCTTTCACACGCTTCCGAGGGTCAATCCGTCGATGGCGGCAGAGGGGGCAATCAAGGCGGCGTACAAGGGCAGATGTGTCTATACGCCAAAGGCGTTTTACAAGTTCTATCGGTTCTTATGCAAGCTTCTTCCGCACAATCTGATCATGCCGATGAGCAAAACCTGAGCTAAAACACAAAAAGC
Organism: uncultured Eubacteriales bacterium; assembly: GCA_934447715.1. GTDB lineage: Bacteria > Bacillota > Clostridia > Oscillospirales > CAG-272 > HGM12657. Next base: position 210 of record CAKSER010000023.1, read on the forward strand.
GGTCTTCGTTTTGAAGATCGCTTTTTTCTTATCTTTCTTTGTTTTTACTATGCCGGGATATTCTTAGGCATAGTTTATTTGAAGAGCCTGAAAATATCAAGAAGCTTATTTAAATCCGATCCGTTTTTATCGAGGCTCGGATTATACTCCACGCATTCGAATGATCTGACATCGCAGCTTTTTAAAAGGTCACTTATTATATTACGGACGGTTTCATAGCTTAAGCCGTTCGGCATTACATATCCTGTGGACGGGAATTCCTTTCCGTCGATCGAGTCGACATCAAAGCAGATATGAACTGCCTTTCCTTTGAATCTTTCAGCAATATCTTTTGTGATGCTTTTATACCCGATTCTGTCGACATCGTCCTTTGTGCGCATTGTGACATTCTGCTCTTCGATGATTTTATATTCTGCATCGTCGATGCTTCTTGCGCCGACAATATAGGTGTTTTCCCCTTTAAGGTGCACCTTTCTGCTTCCTATATTGAGCTTATCGGTGCAAAGCCCCATCGATACGGCAAGCGGCATTCCGTGTATGTTTCCGGACAGGGTTGTTTTTTCGGTATTAATATCCGGATGGCCGTCTACATATACGACGGCGGTATTATCGGTTCCGACGCTTTCCGAAAGAGCGGCGATTGTACTGATTGCAATCGAATGGTCTCCGCCGATTGTTATCGGAAACGAGCCCTTTTCAAACTCCTGCCTTAATGTATCAAACAGCTTCCTGTTTACGAGCATAACCGTTTCGATTTCGTTAAGATTCGGATCTTTAAGCAGTGCAGGTGCGGTAAGCTCTCCCTGCATCGGTATGAAATCTGCGCGGCTTTTAAAAAGCGCTTCAAGACCGTTTTTTTTCAGGTGCTTAAAAGCGTTTTCGGTTCCCTGTGTCGGGGAGCCTACGCAGATCGGAGCCTCGCATATTGCATATTTTTTTATATTCAAGTTTGATTCTCCTTTATATGCATGGTTAATGCACATCGTGTGTTCGGGTGTCAAAGCCTAGGTGTTCCGGCTTTTTGACAGATTTTAAAAAAAACAAAAGATACAGAAAAATCCTCAAAAAACTTTGAGGATTTTATTTATGAAGACAAGTGGACTCGAACCACCGACCCCCTGCATGTCAAGCAGATACTCTAACCAGCTGAGCTATGCCTTCATTCGTACTTGAGCAGTATATCATATTATTCCGCCGTTGTCAATCTTTTTTTGCGATTTTCGGAAATTTAGCAGGGTACAGTAAAATTTTTATTTCGGATTTCCCCAAGAGCTGCGATATAAAGGAGATGCAGTCGGATATCCTTAGCTTGTGAAAAAGCAGTCGAATTATGTCACAATATGTTAACATTTGTATTTTTGAAAAACCATTTACAAATCTAGATATGCATGGTATACTTATCTAAGCCAATAGATAACAAGATGAAAATTTAAAGCATAAGACAATAATACGGTTATAAATAAAATCGGATGTATACATTATGGGCAACTGCATATTAAATAAAAAAATCATTATCACGGTATTACTTTTTGCCATGCTTCTTGCATCATTTGCGTCCTGCACCGCAAAGGAAAGCAAAAATGATCCGCAAACGCCAAGTTATACCGACAAAATGGACATTGAGTCGTATCTCAACTATTTTGTAGGCTATTTTCACGAGTCGTATCGGCGCGGCGACGACATTTCAAAAAGCAATCTGCTGTATCTCAGCTTCCTTTTTTGCTTTTCAAGCAAGGACAAGCTTGATCTTGTAAAGGTAAGTGAAGAAAATTCTGCGATAATTATTCCCAAAAAGGAGCTTATGCGTATTGCAGGCAATCTCGTTTCATATTCGGGCGATTTTTCGGAATACCATGAGATTATGGAAAACAGCTCATCGGATTTTTATTCCTCCGAAACCGATTCATACATTGTCCATTATGCGCGCGGTTACTGGAAGGAAGACAATTACTGCATCAATTCGGGTGAGGACGGAAGGGTAATTAAGCCGAAGATCTCCGAGACTGACACCGAGCTTACCGCGGTTGTGGAAACTGCCTATGCATTGCTCGGATAGCAGCCTGAGGAGGTCAGGACGATGGAATACAAATTTGAAAAGGTAATTGACGGCGGATTTTTATTCTACCGTTTATCAAGCATTAGGGAGCTTTCCTAAAAAGTCATTTTGTATTCTTTAACGCTATGATATCAAGTGATATCCTAAAGCGCAGACAAAGCATTAGCCTTAGCCGACAGCCTCCTGCCTATTGCGGATCCGGCTTTTTGCCCACGCCGAATCCGCGATGGGCTTATAAAATACACTCTATGGTTATTTAAAAAGTTATTTAAAAAACAATCAGCCGCGTCCTTATTTTTAAAAGACGCGGCTGATTTTATGTTCTGTTTTTTTCGGTCAAAACGGATTTTTATAATTTTGACTTTTTTGATTTTTACCAACAGAGTCTTACATTGATATCCTTTTCCGGAAGATAATCGAAGGGATTTACCAGCTTGCCGTTAACCTTTACCTCGAAGTGGAGGTGCGGTCCGGTGCTCTTTCCTGTGCTTCCGACATTTCCGATCTGCTGTCCCTTACAGACAAGGTCTCCGGTTTTGACGCAGTATGCGGACATATGCGCGTAATTGGTCTGGATTCCGTCGTGGTCAAGCATGACGACATAGCCATACGAGCCCTTCCAGCCTGCAAACAGCACCTTTCCTCCGTCGGCTGCATATATCGGTGTTCCGCTTTTACATGCAAGATCTATTCCTGCGTGGCCGGCGTTTCTGTCAAAATAATAGCCTCTGTTTACTCCGAATTCGGAGCTAAGATAGAAATTATCCTCATCCTTTAACGGATAGTCAAATTCTCCGGTCGGGTCGGTGAGTGGCTTGGTTCCGACATACATTACCGTATCCTTCGGCTGCTTTATTACGTTCCTTGATATTTCGGTTCGGCTTTGCTCTGTTCCCGAGATATATTCAACCTCGTATGTAACCTCTGCCGTGCCGTTTTCTCCCTGTACTCCGAGAACGGTTTCTCCGACTCTGTATTCATTTGAATCTTCATATCTGATAGCAGGAGCGATCGGTTCTGTTTCTGTCATTTCAAGGACAAGTCTGATTTTAAAGCAGACAAGGTCGCTATGCGTCTGCTCCTCTGTCGGCAGGCTGACGCTCTTTTCCATGACATTGCTTTGAAGGACTACCGATGTATTATTATCTGCTACCTTCGGCAGCTCATCGGTATTATCCGAGGTTCCGGACGCGAAGCTGCACTGGACTTTTTCCTTAAACTCGTCTATTACCGCTTTTACAAAGCTATCCTTGTCGGTAAGCTCGCTTTGCAGGCAGTTTTCTTCCTTTTCGATCGAAAACTCATTTACAACCTCTGCTGTGAGTATCTTTTTCGATTCCGAGCTTGATGCGAGCAGATCATTTATCGTCTCCTTTATGCAGCTCAAAGCTTCTGCTGCCTCATTCGCCGACGCAAATGCCGCGATTTTATTTTTATCGGCACAGATTACATACGCATCGCACCGATCCTTTTGAAGCTGATCCACAAGGATGCTGTAGCACTCGGTTTCGCTTGCGGTTTTTGCCGTGACCTCGACGACCTCCATTTCAATATCATGTCCGAAATCCGAATCATAATTTTCGGAAAGCATATTTACTGCATTTTCGTAGGTTGATGCATCGGATATATAGCATGCGATGCTTCCGTCAATATACAGAGCCGACTTTTTTTCTGCATGTGCCTTTAGTACAAACAGATATGCAGCTCCTATCGTGATTGCAAAACAGGAGAGCATTGCGGCAGCAATGCGCAGTGTCTTCTGCAGCTTTACGTTTTCCTTTGATAGTATATTCGGTATTATATTTGTCAATTTTTCTTGCATTGTCTTGTTTTCTTTATCACCGGTTACTGTTTTTTTGAAAATAAACATACGCCTCCTTTTTAAAACAATAGGTCTATCATACACTATTTTTTTGTCAATTTCAAGTTATTTATTAAAAAAAACGGTTATCGAGGGCATTTTCCCGATTTTTTTGTGTGTTTATATAATATTATCGTGTTTTTTCGATTTTGTTAATCAATATTCTGTTTATGGGTTGAAAACTTCTCAAAAATGTGTATAATATTTCTGTATGCATATAAATTTAATTAATATTTCATAAAGGCAGGGTATTACTATGAGCTCATTCAGTATTATTGATCATCCGCTTATACAGCACAAGCTCTCTATCATGAGAGACAAAAGGACAGGCTCTAAGGACTTTCGCCAGATGCTCGAAGAAATCACGCTCCTTATGGGCTACGAGATTACAAGAGATCTTCCTCTCAGCGAGTACCAGATCGAAACTCCTATTACTACAATGACAGCAAAGAGAATTTCCGGTAAGAAGATTGCAATCGTTCCGATTCTCAGAGCCGGTCTCGGCATGACCGAAGGACTCCTTGAGCTTATTCCGGTTGCAAGAGTCGGTCACATCGGTCTTTTCAGAGATCCCGAAACACACAAGCCTGTTGTTTACTACAGCAAGCTGCCGGCTGACATCGACAAGAGAATGGTTATTCTCGTAGATCCGATGCTCGCTACCGGCGGAAGCGCTTCCTTTGCTCTTTCCGAACTTAAGAGACACGGCTGCAAGGATATCAGATTTATGTGCCTGGTTGCCGCTCCTGAGGGTGTTGCAAAAATTCAGGCAGATCATCCGGATGTCAACATCTACTGTGCTGCTCTTGATGAAAAGCTCAACGAAAATGCTTACATTATTCCGGGTCTCGGTGATGCCGGAGACAGAATTTTCGGCACAAAATAATTAGAGGTTATCTATTTAGTACATATCCGACATTTATATTTTTGCGCCTCTGCACATTTTATTTTGATGTGCAGGGACGCATTTTTCATTTTTTCATCTTTTTTCTTATTTTTTCTATCGGAACATTTTTTAATCCTTTTACATATACTGAAAATGATAGATGCTAAAGCAGAGCTGCAAAAACTACATGAAAATGAGAAAGGATGAAAAAATTGATTTACTTTGACAATGCGGCGACAACCTATCCGAAGCCGCAGAGGGTTATAAACGAGGTCGCGCGATGCATGAAATCCTATTGCGGAAATCCCGGCAGGGGCGGACACAGGCTATCGCGCTTAGCGTCCGAGAAGGTTTATGAATGCCGCTGTCTTATTGCCGGGCTTTACGGCTCGTCAAAGCCGGAAAACGTAATTTTTACACGCAACACCACCGAGGCGCTGAATCTTGCAATAAAAGCGTTTATGCGCAAGGGGGACAGGGCGGTTATTTCCGGGCTTGAGCATAATTCGGTATTCCGTCCGGTTACGGCGCTTGCCGATTTTGGCTGCCGATACACTATTTTCGGGATACCGTCTACTAATCCGGACGAAATTTTTGAAAGCTTTAAAATGTCGGTTCGTCCCGGAACGCGGCTTGTTGTCGTTACGCATATCAGCAATATCTGCGGAATACGGATGCCTGTTGAGAAAATCGGGCGGTTCTGCCGTGAGCGAGGAATATTCTTTATTATTGACGATGCCCAGGGAGCCGGTTCTCTTACTCTTGACATAGGCAAATGCGGTGCGGACGTGATCTGTGCTCCTGGGCACAAGGGGCTTTACGGTCCACAGGGGAGCGGATTTGCTTTATTTTCCGACAGGTGGAAGTATGAGGAGCTTATCTTAGGGCTTTCTACCTTTATGGAGGGCGGAAACGGAGTGAACTCTCTTGAAGATCACATGCCGCCGTTTCTTCCGGAGCGCTTTGAAGCAGGCACTCTTGCAACTCCGTGCATTGCCGGGCTTGCGGAGGGGATCAAGGCTATAAATGCGATCGGAACCGACGCGGTATACGACCATGCCTGCCGTCTTAGAAGAAGACTTATCGAGATGTTATCGAGTAACCGCAAAATAACTATCTATGCTCCGGATGCCGACTGCGGCAGCATTGTTCTTTTTAACTGTCAGGGTTTTCATCCGGACGAGGTTGCGTCCTCTCTTGACAAGGCAGGCATTTGTGTAAGAAGCGGCTATCACTGCTCTCCGCTTGCCCACGAAACGCTATCGACAGGTGGGAGTGGGGCTTTGCGTGTTTCGTTTTCGATTTTCAACACCTCATCCGAAATCGAGGTCTTTTACAGGCGCCTTTGCGAGATTATCAGCGTGTAAGTCTTTTCCTGCTTTTTTTCATCTGTTTTGCGCTCGATTTGCTGTCTTTACCTCTTTTTTCATATTTTACTATATTCTTTTGCCTCGCTTATCGGCGAGGCTTTTCTTTTTTTGACTTTTTTCTGCAAAAATAATGAAAAAAATCCCGATTTATTCAGATCAAAACACGGTAATAATCCGGGACGCATTATTTTGCATTTACTGCTATACTTTTTTCGGCGGCAGGGAAAACCGCAAAGAAAACCTAAAGGAAAAAGAAAGGAGGACAGGATGTTCAGCGAGAAGCAAAAGGAATACTTTAAAAATGCGACCCACAGATGGAACATTAAGACGGGAGCGACACGTTCAGGGAAGACCTACTGCGATTATTTCGTGATTCCGAAAAGGATTTTACAAACAAGAGGTGAAGGGCTGATCGTGCTTATCGGAAATACCGTCGGAACTCTTTCGAGAAATGTTTTAGATCCCATGAGGGAAATCTGGGGTGAGGGACTGGTCGGAAATATCTCAGGAGATACTATCCTGCTGTTCGGAAAAAAGTGTTATGTAATCGGCGCGGACAAGAGCAACCAGGTGTCCAAAATTCAGGGAGCCGGAATCGAATATGCCTACGGCGATGAGATTACGACTTGGTGTGAGGATATGTTCACGATGCTTAAATCGAGGCTCGACAAGCCGAACTCCCGCTTCGACGGAACATGCAACCCGGAGGGCCCATCACATTGGTTTCGCAGATTCCTTGATTCGGATGCTGACATCTTCTGCCAGAGGTACACGATTGACGACAACCCGTTTTTACCGCCCTCATTTGTTCGGGAGCTGAAGAAAGAATACGAGGGTACTGTCTATTATGACAGATACATTCTCGGTCTTTGGCGCTCGGCGGAGGGGACGATTTACAGGCGGTTTGCCGACAATCCTTCCTCATTTGTCATCCGCTATGACGATCCGAAATTGAAGCAGCTTACAAAAATTACCGTAGGCGTCGACTTTGGCGGAACCAAAAGCGGTACATCATTCGTCGCCGTGGGTATTTACGGCAATTTCGACAGCGTTATCGCGCTCGCATCCGAAAGACATACGTCGGAGCTTGATTCGGACAGGCTCGGTGAGCTTTTCTGCGATTTTTTACGCTTCGTTATTTCTAAATACGGTACGGTTCAGCTTGCATACTGTGACAATGCCGAAAGCGTTCTTGTTCGGACTCTTAAAAAGGAGTCGCAGAAAAACGGCCTTCCGGTGTCGGTCAGAAATGCTCTCAAGGCTCCGATCAACGATCGGATCCGGCTTTTGATCAGACTCATGTCGCAGGCAAGATTTTTTCTGACGGAGGATTGCACGACCCTTTCAGAGGCGCTCCGCACGGCGCTCTGGAATCCGAAGGTCGTTCAGGATGAAAGACTTGACAACGGCACAACCGATATCGACTCGCTTGATGCATTTGAATATTGCATTGAACGGGATTCTCACAGGCTTCTTTTATAACCCCTGCCGCCAAAAATTTTAATTATTTATTTTAAAGGAGAAAAACATGGCAAATCTTAACTACGCAAAGGAATACAACGACTCTCTTGCACAGGCTTTTCCGTATGTCCTTAACTTCGGTGCAATCTATGCAACTCCCAACAACGGCAGATACCGCTTCAAGGGCGGAAAATCTATCGAACTTCCGGTTATTACAACTACATCAAGAACTGCAGCTTCGAGAGACACAACCGGTACTCTTGCAAGAAACTATGAAAATACATGGGAGGAAAAGACTCTTACAAACCAGAGAAAGTGGTCGACTCTTGTTCATCCGCAGGATATCGACCAGACAAACTATGCTGCATCTATTGCAAACATTACATCCGAGTTCAACAACACACACAAGTTCCCCGAGATGGACGCTTATGCTATAAGCAAGATCTTTACAGACTGGGTAGACCTTAACAAGACTCCTGTTTCGGCAACTCTGACTACGTCAAATGTCCTTTCCACATTCGATTCCATGATGTCGGAAATGACCGAGGCGAACATCCCGGTAAACGGAAGAATTCTTTATGTTACTCCGTCTGTTATGACGCTGCTCAAGAATGCATCCGGTATTGAAAGATCCTTTAATGTTAAGGGCGGCGGTGAGGTTAACCGCAACATTACAATGCTTGACGGTGTTCAGGTCGTTGTTGTTCCTACCTCACTTATGAAGTCGTCTTACAGCTTCACAAACGGTTATATTCCGGCCTCCTCTGCATTCCAGATTCAGATGTTCCTTATTCATCCGGAATGTGTCATTGCACCTGTTTCCTACGAGTTCTCCTGCCTTGACGAGCCCTCTGCTGTCACCGGCGGCAAGTATGTTTACTATGAGGAAAGCTTTGAGGATGTATTTATTCTCAACAAGCGTGCAAGCGGCATCAACTTCGTTATTGCACCGGTTAGCAGCGGCAGCAGCTCCAACACCGGAAGCGGATCCTAAGTTATATTTTTACATTATTGTCTCCCCTGCTTCTGCTTTTTTGAAGCAGGGGGGCAGATCGGAAAGGAGTATTTATGATTGATATTGTACCCGAAAAATCCAAAAACGATATCTGCTTTTCGGTAATCGACATGCTTATTGAGCTTATAAACGGCTGTGATCCGGCTTTGAATATCGGCTTTGAGGCTTTTTCCGACGGAAATCCGGAAGCAAGATTATCTATTCTTTCCGGCGGCTTTGTGTCTGAAAGATTCTTTGACGGCGGTGCTGTTATCGGTTTGCCGTTCAGAATAACCATAAGAAAAAGTAGTGGCGACCGTGCAGCCTCCTTAGAGCTTCTGCATACTCTTTACGAGGTATCAAAAAAGCTTCTTTCCTGCAGCCTTAAGGAGACGTCTGACGGGGCAAGGCTGCTTTCGATTTGCAGAACCTCTTTGCCGTTACAGGTCGGTTCGTTTAAGGACGGAACCGAGGAATATGCTTCCGACTTTGTTCTTTTTTATTGTCTTACATGATTTGACTGATACTTACAGGAGGAAATGAAATTTGAATTTTTTTAACCTATTTTCAAGGCAGCAAAGAGGCAGGAAAACAGTTCCTTTTGAGGAGCTTTTGCCTTTAAGTGTATGCAGCAGGGAATATTTAAACACGGTTTTGCTTTGGGAGGACATTTATAAAGGGAAAGCTCCGTGGCTGAATGCCGATGGATGCGGATTGAATCTTGCATCTGCTATATCGTCCGAGATTGCCCGGCTTGTTACTTCCGAGGCGGATATTAAAATATCCGGCTCCGAATCGGCGGACGTTATAGAACGTCTTTTTTCAAAGACTTTTTTACCGAGGCTCAGAACCATTACCGAATATTCCTGTGCCTGCGGCGGAGTTATGCTCAAGCCCAGATTTGACGAAGGTCAGCTCGGCATTGATGTGATCCTGCCGGATAGCTTTATCCCTACGAAGACCGACTGCTGCGGCAGGATAATCGGAGCGTGCTTTATCGACCGTTTTGAAAAGGACGGAAAGCTTTATATACGTCTTGAGGAGCACACACCGAAGGACGGCGGATATCTGATTACAAACAAGGCGTTCATCTGCGGTGATGCAAACTGCAAGAGCAAGAGCATTCCCCTCGGTTCTGTCGGGTGCTGGAAGAGGATTATCCCGAGTGTATTTATTGACAATCTCAAAAATCCGTTATTCAGCTATTTTTCAATTCCCTTAGGCAACACCGAAAGCCTTGACAGTCCGCTTGGAATTTCGGTTTTTGCACGTGCCGTTCCTCTTATTCGGGAGGCGGACAGGCAGTTTTCGCGTCTTATCTGGGAATTTGAAGGCAGCGAGCTTGCAATCGACGCATCCGAGGATGCTTTTAAGCTTGACCGTGACGGCTCTCCGGTGCTTCCCGAGGGCAAGGAACGTCTTTTCAGGCCGAACAAGCTGGATTCGGTTTCGGGGGATGAAACCTTTAAGGTATTCTCTCCGCAGATCCGCGACGAATCGCTTATCAACGGTTTAAACCGTATTATTATGTCGGTCGAGGACCTTTGCGGAATTGCAAGAGGTACGTTCTCCGATCCTGTATCGGTTTCGAAGACCGCAACCGAGATTCGCTCTATGCGCCAGCGCACATATGTTACGGTAAAGGACATTCAGAGCTCTCTTAAAAATGCAATTTTACGTCTTATCGAAGCGATTCACGATCTTATTATTATTTACGGCATTGCCCCGGAAGGGAAAATCGAAGCTGACATTTGCTTCGGCGACAGTGTTCTTACAGATGACACATCAGACAGGGCTTCCGATCTTGAGGAGGTAAAAGCAGGAGTTATGACAGCCGCTGAATTCAGGAAGAAGTGGCAATCTTCGAAAAATCAATCGGAAGCATTAATTGATCGCAGATCTGACAATCAGGAAAGGAAGGGGTGACCTATATGCGCGAAATTATTGAAAATCTTAAGCTTGATTCAAAGGACAGGGAGCTGATTATCTCGGAGCTTGAAAAGAAAGAGGGCAGATGGGCCGAAATTGAGGAGGCGGACAAGCTTTTAAAGGAAAAAGTCGAGCAGCTCGAAAAGGAAAACACTACGGCAAAGGAAAAGGAAACAGAGCTGTTAGCAAAGATATCCGAAATGAACAGGAAGCAGCTCATTTCCGAGCTCAAAGAATTCGGTTTGATTTCCGGTCTTGAGGAATTTGCCTCCGAAAAAATTATGGCTTTAAACGAAAAGGGTGAGCCTACCACGGTTGAGGATTTTAAAAACCGGAATCCCGGCTTCTTTACCTCCGAAAAAAAGGCAAACGGTGATCCGCTTCCGCAGTTTTCCTCGAAGATCGGCAATGTCGGCGAGGAAAGCTTATCCGATCAGTACAGGCTGAACTTTATCAGAAGACCGTAAGGAGATTTTATATGAGTGTAATTGATTATTCTTATTACAAAAACACATTCGGCGGAAGTGTTGTGCCGGAAAAGGAGCTTCCTTATCTTCAGGGGGTGGCATTTGACCTGCTTTGCGCAATTGCTTACAAGGCGCCCTCCGCTCCGTTAAGCGAAAACATCAAAAGAGCGGTTGCCTATCAGACAGAGCTTTTATTCCTTCAGGGAGGTGCTGCTGCCATTGCAGGGCTTGCAATTTCGACAAGCGGTCTTAATCAGAAGGTGGGCGACAGGTCGATCGGATCAAACTACAACTCTCTTGCGTCGAACAAGCAAAGTACATACTGCGGTATTCCGATATCCGGACTTGCAATTTCGCTTCTTCGTGCAGAGGGGCTTATGAAAAAATGTATTTTCTGAGGTGTTTCGATGTTTGAAAGCGTTTTATTTCAGGACAAAATAACTCTTTTCAGCAGGATATGCGAAACCGACGGAAAGGCTTTATATGAAAAAAAGCCGGTTGAGGGTGTTTATTTTTCGGAATGTGTGGTAAAGGACAGGAGGGACAGCAGCAGCTTTTCTTCTGCGGTACTATATATCCCGGATTCTGCGGACAGCGGAAAGGACATCAAGCCCGGGGACATTATTATTAACGGGCTTACTGATTTATCCGAGCCTGATGGCGAGTACTATACTGTTTTAAAGGTTACAAAAAAGAAATCCTCGGTTCCTTATCTCGGATATATCAAGGCCGTTTGCAGCTGATTTTTCAAATGCATATCAAAATCACATCGAAATTACTCGAAATTACATTGAAAGGAGAAATTCATTATGATCGGTTTCAGATTTGAATCGAACGTTCTTACGCTCGATATTGAAGGCGAAGCTTTCACGATCGAAATGTCAAATGATTATTTAAAGTCCATGCGCCGTTATGCAAGAGAATGCGGTATTTATGCAGATATTGTTGAGGAGCGCAGAGCAAGGCAGGAAAAGGAGCTTCGGGAAAACCGCAGAAATCCCGAGGTTATTGAGGCTCTTGAAAGAAAAATGGAGGAGGAAGACGCAAAAGCCGAGGCATTCATTTCCGGAATGATTGAAAGGATTCTCGGAAAGGGAGCGGTTGAAAAAATCTTTTTTTTCAGAGAAAAAAACCTTTTTAACCTTTGCGATCTGCTTATTTATATCTGTGATGAGTGCATACGTTTTCAGACGGAAAGACTGAAAAAGTACAAGTCTTTAGCTGAGGCAGGTAGGACGGCATGAACGATCTTGATTTTTACATTCTTATTTCGCGCGGAGACGACAGAATTGAGGTTTCCGGCAATTCCTTATACAGACCGGTATCTGTCAAGGGCTTTGATTTTCCCGAGGTTTCCGTCCTTACCGAAAGCAAGATGCAGCTTGACTATGAAACGGTAAAGAGCAGGCAGATCAAGTCGAGAAGGCTATATATTGATTTTCAGATAGTCTCGCTTGATTTGGCGGAGGAAAAACGCAAGCAGCTCATTTCATTTCTCAATCCGAAAAAGGATTTTACAATTACCGTGAAAAGAAATCAGAGGGTCAGAAGAATCAACTGCGTGCTTGAAAGTGCAGAGATTGATCAGAAGAATCTTCGCTCATTTATGACCGTAAAGCTGGTTTTTCTCTGCCCGGAGCCTTATTTCTTCGGTGCGGCTCCGATTTCCGTAAGATCCTTTTCGGTCGATCCGCTTTTATGGTTCCCGCTTACAACTACCGGTGAAAACGGTGTTACCTCCGGTGCGGTCTTTAAAAACAACGAATTTGATATTCAAAATCACGGCGATGCGGAGACAGGCTTTAACATTACCCTTGAATCTAGCGGAGTTGTAATGGCTCCGGAGATTTCCTGCGGCGACAAGAAGATTAAAATCCTTGACGCAATGCTGAAGGGTGACGTTTATTCGATATCTACCGAAAAGCAGCACAAGAGCATTAAGCTCAATGGCGTGCCGAGGTTTATGTTTGACCGCTCTTCTGTTTTTTTCTCGCTTCCGCAGGGCAGCAGCCACATAAAGGTTACGGCAAGAAGCGGGGCTGACAAGCTTCGTGTTTCTCTTTCATTTGAGGAAAGGTATCTCGGAATATGACGGATTTTTATTTGCTTGACGACAGCTTCAACATCTGCGGTATTATCGGCGAGTACGGCTCTCTTTTATGGCGAAGGCGTTTCTTTGATGTCGGAGATTTTTCTGTTCTTATTCCTTCCGAAAAGCTCAAAGCTGTTAAGGCTGCAAAATATATTTATCATCCGGAAAACGACGAGACTGCGATTATCGAAAAGCTTGAATACAACACCGACAAAAACGGAAAAAAGGTCTTACGCGTATCCGGAAGGATGCTTGAGGCGATTCTTTCTGACAGGGTTATCGAATCGTCTGCATTAATTGAGGGAACGGTTGATTCTGTTGTCTCCTCTGTTTTAACTACCTATGCTATGACAGGCGACAGGGCAATTTCGCTCCTTTCGCTCGGTACCGACTTCGGATGTACCGAGACGGTTTCTTTACAGGCGACAGGCAAGAGCTTAATGAGCTTTTTATATTCTCTTTTACAGCCGTACGGCTTATCATACAGGATCAGATACGATGCAGCAAACAACAAGCTGAAGTTCTCTGTTTTTGATGGTGAGAACAGAAGCAGCGATCAGTTAAACAATTCCTATGCAGTTTTTTCCTCCGATTTTGAGAACATTCTCTCGGACAAATATATTTTTGATATATCCAAATACCGCAACTTCGCATATGTCGCAGGAGACGGAGCCACTACATCGGTAAGTCTTATAAAGGACGGAGAGGACCGCAGGGAGCTATATGTAAATGCGCGCGATGTCCGCAAGACGCTTGATGACGGAACGCCGTTATCCGACACCGAATATACAAAAAGGCTTAAGCAGAAGGGGCTTGAGCGTCTTAAGGCGTGCGGCAAGGTGGAGCACGCGGAGTGCGAGATCGACTCTTCATCAAATCTAAGATACCGTGCCGACTTTGACATCGGAGACATATGTGAGTTTTCCGACACCGAAATCGGTATTACCGAAATTCTCCGTATAACCGGATTATACGAGTCGTATGACGACGGTGTATTCAGGGTTTCGGCTGTGTTTGAAAATGTCGGGAGCTGACATTGACCGGCGCGGTTTATATTTAACTATTTGATTAATATTTATTTTACATTAAGAAAGGAAAATTTTTATGGCACTTAAAACCGGAATGTTCGATTCTACCGAGCTTGTTACATCCGCTTCCGGATATGCTGTCGGAAACAAGGCGGTTTCGGCTGAATTTTTTGCAAGATACTTTTCTTCCTTTGTCGGAAGCGGCGTTTTAAAGGGTGATGGGGATTGCTTCAAGGTTGTTTCGGGAGACGGAATGAAGGTTAAGGTTCTTCCCGGATCTGCTTTCCTTTGCGGGTATTTCTGCTATGACGATTCGAATGCCGAATTTACCGTATCGGCAGGCAAAACCTACAATGTTATTATCTCTCTTGATACCGAAAACGGAGAGATCAATATAAATTGTACAGAGCAGCAGGGAGCTGCTTTGACGCCTGTAAGGCAGGGCAGCAAATATGAGCTTATTTTAGCAAAGGTTACAATACCGCTCGGAGCGCTGTCGGTTGCCGACAGCTATATAACGGATCTGCGTGAAAACGACGATTACTGCGGATATGCAAAGAGCAAGGCTGAAATGTTCGGATCGGTTGAATATGCAACCAGAGCAGGCAGTGTTGACAATATTGATACTTCGATTATGTCCGGAAGCACGAAGCCGGTTTCCGGAGGTGCGGTATACAACGCCGTTTCGGGAAAGCAGGGGAAAATATCTGTCGGAAAGTACAAAGGTGAGGGCGCTGCGAGGATAATCAGTCTCGGTATTGTTCCGAGGATCGTTATTATCAAATCGATGCCGGATTCGAAGGTTTGCGACATTGTTGTAAGCAGTTCGGCTCCTGCTTATGATGCCGAAGGAACTGCTATTGCAAAGATTTCCGATAACAAAATTATTCTTCACGGAAGCATTACAAATCAGACAAATACGGAATATTCCTATATTGCAATACCGTGAGGCAGACTATGAATGAACAGATTATTATTTCTATAATTTCAATGCTCGGAACGGCTGTCGGAGCATTCGGCGGAATCATTGCCTCTGCAAGAGTGACCAGCCTGCGTCTGCGTCAGCTCGAGGAAAAGGTTGACAAGCACAATCGCTTTGCGGAAAGAATTCCGGTTCTCGAGGAGAAAATCGCAGGTGCGGATCACCGTATCTGCGAGCTTGAGCAGAGCTTCAGAACCTTATAGTCTTTCTTACAGCCTCATTTTATCCGTAACCTTTTTCCTTGCGTTTCATATTATATCAATAGCCGGGAATTACTTCCGGCAAAAAACCATACAGTAAAACGGAGGACAAAAATGGCTTGCGGATGTAACAACGGAACATCAAGGTGCCGCTGCGGATGCCGGAATAACAACGGCAGCGTCGCCGGCACAAATACTTCCTGCGGATGTCAGAACAACGGCAATGTCGCCGGAACTAACACCTCCTGCGGATGCCAGAACAGCGGCAATGTTGCAGGTACAAACACCTCCTGCGGATGCTCGAACAACGGAAATGTCGGCGGCACAAACACTAATAACGGCAGAAGATGCTGCCCGTCGATTACCTGCGGTGTAAAGCAGGCGGCATGCGGATTTGCAAGAGGCATTGATACAATAATTTCAAGTGTTCTTGGCTGCTGCAGAAGATAATTTTTAAAAAAGCGGCAACAAATCAATCGAATAAAATCGAATTTAACCGGAAATCGGCGGCTTTTTCGCCTTTTTCCGGTTTTTTTTAAAAAAGCTATTGACAAATGATTTTTTTAGTTGTAAAATACCATAAACCGTTGAAGAAGAAATAGTAGAAAGCACCTCTTTTCTACAGAGAGCCGCAGGCGGTGGGATTGCGGTGGGAATGTGTTTTTGAATGGACTTCTGAGGGCAACCGGAACCGAAGTGTGTTTGTCGGTATTTTGCCGAGTTTTACATTTTCGAAATGGGAGACGGAGCGGACTGTCCGTGAATCAGTCAGCGCATTTACCGTGCGCGCAGAGTGGACGACAAAGCGTCAAGCCGGGTGGCACCGCAGGAATTTATCCTGTCCCAGCAGATTTTGATCTGAGGGACGGGACTTTTTTATTTTCGTCGGTATCGTCCCTGAAATTTAACTTGGAGGTATTAGCCATGAAGAACGAAAAAATTCCTTACAAAATCTATTTGAACGAAGACGAGATGCCGAAGGCTTGGTACAATCTCCGCGCCGATATGAAAAACAAGCCGGCTCCTATTCTTGATCCGTCAACAATGAAGCCGATTTCTCTTGAAAAGCTATCATGCGTTTTCTGCACAGAGCTCGCAAAGCAGGAGCTTGACACAACGACTCAGTTTATTGAAATTCCGGAGGAGATCAGAAACTTTTACCGCATGTACCGTCCCTCTCCGCTTGTAAGAGCATACTGCCTTGAGGAGAAGCTTCAGACACCTGCAAAAATCTATTACAAGTTCGAGGGCAACAACACGAGTGGAAGCCACAAGCTGAACTCTGCAATAGCCCAGGCATATTACGCTAAAAAGCAGGGCCTTAAGGGTGTTACAACAGAAACCGGAGCCGGACAGTGGGGTACTGCTCTCTCGATGGCATGCTCATATTTTGACCTTGACTGCAAGGTATTTATGGTTAAGTGCTCATACGAGCAGAAGCCCTTCAGACGCGAGGTTATGCGCACCTACGGAGCATCTGTTACACCGTCGCCGTCGATGACTACAGAGATAGGAAAGAAGATCAACGCAGAGCATCCGGGTACAACCGGAAGTCTCGGCTGCGCTATTTCCGAGGCTGTTGAGGTGGCCGTTACAAACGAGGGATACCGTTATGTGCTCGGAAGCGTTTTAAATCAGGTTCTTTTACACCAGTCTGTTATCGGTCTTGAAACAAAGACAGCGCTTGACAAATACGACATCAAGCCGGATATTATTATAGGATGCGCCGGAGGCGGATCCAACCTCGGCGGACTTATTGCACCGTTTATGGGTGAAAAGCTCAGAGGCGAGGCAGATTATCGCTTTATCGCTGTTGAGCCGGCATCCTGCCCGAGCTTTACAAGAGGCGTTTATGCCTATGACTTCTGCGATACCGGAAAGGTTTGCCCTCTTGCAAAGATGTACACTCTCGGCTGCGACTTTATCCCGTCGGCAAACCACGCAGGCGGCTTAAGATATCACGGAATGAGCTCGACTCTTTCCCAGCTCTATGATGACGGTCTTATCGAGGCTGTTTCTGTCGGTCAGACAAAGGTCTTTGAGGCTGCAGAGCAGTTTGCGAGAGTCGAAGGAATCCTTCCTGCGCCCGAAAGCTCTCATGCGATCCGCGTTGCAATCGACGAGGCGTTGAAGTGCAAGGAAACAGGCGAGGAGAAGACGATTGTCTTCGGTCTTACCGGTACCGGATATTTTGACATGGTAGCTTACGAGAAGTTCCACGACGGAAAGATGACCGACTATATTCCGACAGATGCAGAGCTTGCGGAATACAGAAAGAAGCTTCCGAAGGTTGACTGAAGCAAGGCTTAGATTGTAATATTGAGTTTGAAATTTTGAAATATTGAAAAAAACAGGTCGGCTGAATTGCTTTTCAGACGACCTGTTATGTTTACCTGTTATGTTTATTTGATTGTTTTTACTTAATCTTTCTTGCTTCCATGTAGTATCTTTTATCCTTTGCCTCTCCCATTGAGAAGGTTTTCCTCGGCAGGGTGCCGTTTTCCTTTACATATGGGAAGAGCTCGGATTTTTTCATTCCGTCAAAGAGGAATCCGACTGTATTCTCCTTTTTGCAGAGCTTTTTAACCGAATCCTCTCCGTGAATATAATCAACCGACGCGCCTGTATTACTTTCTATATAGCTGTCGATGAATTCCTGAAGGACCTTTGAGGTGAGTCCATCTGCAAAAAGCTCGGTTGAGCCGTCTTTTGTCAGGCATTCGATTTTGTGCTCGGTCTGACCCGAAAGATGAGCTTTGAGCTTTTTTATCAGGTCATCCGGCTCGACATTGAACATGACGCGGTATATAGGCTCAAAGTCGAGGGCAGGGTCATGGATATTTACAAGCTCGACGAGAGCCTTTTTTGCAAGAGGCGAGTCCGAAAGCTCACTGCATGCCTTTGCGGTTGCAAGAGAATGGTTTCCGTCTCCGACGGCAAAAAGCAGCGGCGAGTCGGAGCTGTCGGCTTCGTTCAGTGCCGCAAGCGAGGACAGCACCTTTTCCTGATCCTTCTTTTCGAGCAGGTATCCGGTAAGGTGTCCGCCGCCCTGCATAAGGTCAAAGTCGTAAAGCATTTTGAGCTTTGATACATCAATTTTGCCGATTACCGTGTTCTTCTCATCATCGATGAGCAGCATGATATGCGGCATTTCGAGCGGAGCGTCCTTTCTGATTTTTACCCTCGGCGGAATACGGGACAGGACGGTTTCCTCGGTTGCCCTTATCGGTGATTTAGAATCCTTTTCATAGCTGTACGCATCGAGGTCGACCGCACCGACGATTCCGTATCTGATCCTGTTATCGGAGGTTGTTCTTTTGACGAAAATCATTGCGTCCTTATATTCGTCGAACACGCCGTTTTTAAGATATTCATTCATCGTTTTGTTGACAGAATCGATTCTTTTTTCGACGTCGTTTTCCGAAAGATAGACCTCCGGCAGGATTATATCGAGGGCGGAAACACAGCCCTTTGTGATTTTTTCGGTTGTTTTCCAGTATTCGGGCTCGGAGGTGAACTGGTCGCATGCAATAACCGCCCATTTTTCGTGATTTTCCTTCGGCAGAAGAATATCGGCAGGCGAAAACGGGATATATGCGTTCTTGTTTTTCATTTTTTGCTCCGTTGAATTATCTTTAGTTTAGATAAACAAGTATATCATTTATCCCGATTTTTGTCAATCATCTCCTTGAGAGCAGAAAGAGCATCGCTGATCCCTCCGATTCTGTCAATCAAGCCGATTCTTACCGCCTCCTTCCCGTCGATTATGCTTCCCATATCGGTGGCGATCTCGTCCGGCTTCATGATCAGCTCACGGAGCTTTTCTTCTGTTGCGTTCGAATTTTCGACCATGAAATTGATTATCCTGTCCTGCATTCTCGAAAAGTAGTTGAACGACTGCTCGACGCCGATGACAAGCCCGTTCAGCCTTACCGGGTGAAGAGTCACCGTGGCAGTCGGCACGATAAACGAAACATCTGCCGCAACGGCAAGCGGTGCGCCGATCGAATGGCCTCCGCCGAGGATGAGTGACACGCTCGGCTTTGACATTCCGCGTATCAGCTCGGAGATCGCAAGCCCTGCCTCCACGTCTCCTCCCATCGTGTTTATTACAACAAGAATTCCGCCGACCTCGCTGCTTTCCTCGCACTCGATCAGCGCAGGGATTACATGCTCGTATTTTGTCGATTTCTGTGCCTCCGAGAGCATATAATGCCCCTCGATCTGACCTATGATCGTTATTGCGCGTATAGCCGTGCCGCTTTTCGTGTTCGCTTCACTTCCGTTTTCGTTACTGCTTTCATTACAGGTTACGGCTCCGTCGTTTTTTATATTTTCGCTCATTTGCTTCTCCTTTTTGATCTTTTTGCTTTAAAACGTCTTTACAATCGGTATTAAATATAGTATAATACCCGGAAAGGGAAAATATTTATTTAAATCAAAGGAGTTTTAAATAAAATGTCAAACAAAATTCTCGTTGAGACATCCGCAAGACACGTTCATGTAACAGAGGAGCAGGTAGAGATCCTTTTCGGAAAGGGCGCTACTCTTACACACAAGAAGGATCTGAGCCAGCCGGGTCAGTTTGCCTGTGAGGAGAGAGTTACCGTCGTCGGCCCCAAGAAGTCGATCGAAAAGGTCAGCATCCTCGGACCGGCTCGTTCCGCTGCACAGGTTGAGGTTTCTCTTACCGATGCAAGAACGCTCGGAATTTCGGCTCCGGTTCGTGAAAGCGGAGATATTGCAGGAACCCCCGGCTGCAAGCTTGTAGGTCCCTGCGGTGAGGTTGAGCTTACAGAGGGCGTTATTGCCGCTAAGCGTCACATCCATCTTGATCCCGAGACAGCTGAAAAATTCGGTGTTAAGGACAAGGAGATCGTTTCGGTCAGGATCGAGTCTGCAAGATCTGCTGTTTTAGGCGATGTTGTCATCAGAGTCAGCCCGAAATTTGCTCCTGCTATGCACATTGATACCGACGAATCGAACGCAACATGCGCTTTCGGCGAGTGCTACGGAGAAATTATCAAATAAATCGGTGCTTAAAGCTGATTTGAAATCAAAATGCCTTAGGGGCGCACTTTAAAAGAGTGTGCCTCTTTTCTATTTGCTTTTTTGATGCTTATTGCATGCCTGTGCTGTCAATAATAATAAAAAAAACGGCAGGGAGAAGCGAAGATGATTAATGCGGTCATGTTTGACACGAAGGATTATGACAAAGAGGGCTTTGAAAAATACCGGGACGGGATCGATATAAGATATTTTGAAACCAAGCTGACGGAGGACACTGTTGAGCTTTGTGCCGGAGCCGATGCGGTTATTGTTTTTGTCAATGACACGGTAAGCAGAAATGTTTTAAAGAGGCTGAAGGAGCTTAATTTAAGGCTTGTTGCGCTCAGGTGCGCAGGGTATAATCAGGTTGATCTTTCTGCGGCAAGAGAATACGGAATCGGGATTGTCAGGGTCCCGGCGTACTCTCCTCACGCCGTAGCCGAGCACGCAATTGCGATGCTGCTAACATCGATAAGGCGGATACACAAGGCGTATATAAGGACAAGAGACTTCAATTTCAGCCTTTCGGGACTTGTCGGAACCGAGCTTTTCGGCAAAACCGCGGGCATTATCGGAACCGGAAGGATCGGAAGGCTGCTTTACGGCATTTTAAGCGGCTTTCAGATGAACATGCTGGCATACGATCCGTTTCCGTTGCCGGAAACCGAAATTGCGTATACCTCTCTTGAAGAGCTGCTTGAAAAAAGTGATGTTATATCTCTGCATTGCCCTTTAACCGAGGATACCTATCATTTAATCGATCGCGAGGCGATTTCAAAGATGAAAACCGGCGCGGTTCTGATAAACACGTCAAGAGGCGCGCTGATCGATACAGGGGCGTTGATTGAAGGGCTAAAATCCAAAAAAATCGGGGCGGCATGTCTTGATGTATACGAGGAGGAGGGAGATCTGTTTTTCAAGGATCTGTCGGGGCACATTATGCGCGACGACAATTGTGTAAGGCTTATTTCGATGCCGAATGTTCTTGTGACCTCGCACCAGGGCTTTCTTACCGAGGAGGCTCTTTGCAGTATCGCCAAAACAACGCTCGGGAATATCAGAGACTATATTTCGGGGGTAGGGTGCATGAATGAAATCAGGTAATGTCTAACAGAGTCGTATTAAAATCCGATGGAGCTATAATAGAGCTGTAATAGAGCTATAAAATAAAAGTCCGGCAGGATGCCGGACTTTTAAAATGCTTTTATGCTCTTTTTTTATTTCTTTTTCAGCTTGCAAAAAAGATTTCCGATATTGTTATAAAGCTCACGGACTCTTTGAGCATCAAAGTCATATGATCTTCCGAGAAGAGCTATTCCTTCCTTGCAGTCGGGTGCGCAGGGGGTAACCGTGATTATCCCGAGCAGAACCGCCATGGCAAAGGCAACAGCCATCAGCCTTATGCAGCATAATGTGTTTTTCATTTTTAATTCCTTGTTCTTATTTTTCTTATTTTCTTGTTTGTTTTGATCCTGTTTGTCCGGCTTCATCCAGTATTACCTTTGAAAGCGTTTCGCCCAAAATGACAGCCGACCGCTTTGCCTCCGAAAGGGTATTTGCGCAGGTTCCGATTTCTATAAGCAGGGAACCGTCTGTATACTGCTCGTTAAAGGAGGCAGCACGCAGGCTTATCGGACGGGCAATATTTTTTACACGGCTGTTTAGCAGATACTGGAACTTTACGGCGGCGGCAAGGTGATTTAACCAATTTGGATGGTCTGCACCCCGTTCATTTGTGCCGACAACAAACATGACCTGTGCAACAGGTGCATCGCCGTCGTATGTAATCGCCTTGACTATCGAGGTTTCGGACACGATTGCGTCTCTGTGAACATCGTAGATATATCTTATTGACGGATATTTTTCAAGGTATTCGAGAATCGTCTTTTTTGCATTGTTATATGAGTTTGAATACGACTCGAGATCATGCATTGTTTCGCAGTGGATTGCAGGCACGCCGTTTTCGTTCAGCGTCTCGCACAGCACCTCGCCGACAGCGACTACATTCTTTGTTATATCGTCGGTGCGGGGCAGATTATTCTTTTCATATGCCGTTGAGTGCTCGGATGCATAGCCCTCGGTTCCGTGGGTGTGGATTATCAGCACCAGAGGCTTTGACTGATCTATATTTTGCTTTGACGAGTGCAGATAAACGTTTTTTGTCTCTGTTTTATCTGTTTTTAAAAGATTCTGCGCATCTACGTCAAAGGATGTGTAATTTGACATCAGAATCGTATCCGGACTTTCCGGCTTGCGGCTCAGATCCTGAGAGATTATTTTAAGCCCTGTCGTGGAAATTATCTCGTCCGGCTCCGAGCCGTCCTTAAGCAGCCTATCCGATTTGTTGCCGGATGCATTATTTGCCGCCTCCTGCTTACTGTAGAGCTCGTCATAGAGCGCAATGACATCGGTCTGCTCACCGGAGGAAAAGATTATTTCCGGGATTTCAAACCTTGCGGCTTCAAGCTCGTCCTCGTTCGGGCTCGGGCATGCTCTGCCTTTTATTTGTGCCGAAACCGAAAATGCATCCGAAGAGAAATTCTTTTCGATGACCGCCTTTGCTCCGGCATAGACAAAAACAGCGGAAAGCAAAAAGCAAACGCCGTCACGACCGATTCGTTTAATCATCCTTGACCGCTTTCCTTCAGACGGCATCGTTCCTGATTCTGTCATATAATTGCTCCTTTCGGAAATGGGATTACTAAATTATATTATTAAATTTATAATTTTATTCGTAATCCGCCGAAAGAGCCGAATTAAGTGCCATCGAGATAAGAGAGGATATTTCCGAAACGGCAATATCGCTGTCCTTTAATGTCACAAAAAAGCTTCTGCCGTTTTCAAGCCGTCTTTCAAGGTCGCTCGGAAGCCCCTCGATTCCGGACTGCTCAAGAAGATCCATTATCAGTGTTGACGAGTCGACGACGGTCGGAACGCCGATTGAAATCACCGGAACGCCGAGCTCGTTTTTGTCGACTGCACGTCTTGTATTTCCGATTCCGGAGCCGGGAGTAATTCCGGTGTCGGAAAGCTGAACGGTTGTTGCAAGTCTGTCAACACTTCTTGATGCAAGAGCGTCTATCGCGATTACAACAGCCGGAGCTGTTGTTTTTACGGCGCCCTTTATAAGATCGATAGTCTCAATTCCCGTCTGACCTACAACTCCGGGAGTAAAGGCTGAAATGCAGAGGGAATCGATTGCCCTATACAAATTTTCGTCGTACTCGCGGATATGTCTTGTCACGGTCAGATCCTTTACCGAAAGCGGTCCGATCGCATCCGACGTGATATATCTGTTGCCGAGCCCGATCACAAGCACCGATGGCTGCTTATCGGCGGTCACACCGCCTATAAGGCTTCTTATTTTATGTGCAAGCAGCTCTGCCGTCCTGCTTACAAGCTCGTCGTCCGCAAGCCAGATCTTTCCGACCTGAATCGTGATATATTCGCCCTTCGGCTTGCCGATTATTCTTTCTCCTTCGTCCGTTGTGATTTTCAGCGTCGATACTCCGATTCCGTTTTCCTGTCCCTCTCTGTATTCAACTCCCCTTTGCGAAATCGCTTCCTCTTCCGGAAGGCACTCTGATGCAAGGTCGGTTCTTATATATTTTGATGCAAGCTCTTTCATTTACTCACCGTCTCTTTAGTATTTAATCCTGCCCGACTCGGTTTTTGCAGCCTAACAAAACCGGATTTTTACAAAATCAAGGCTTTTCAAAGCTATTTTTCCCGTATTTTCCGGACAATATGATTGTCAAAAATGCACAACTTGATTTTAAAAAATTGTGCAAAAAGCTAAAAATAAAAAAAGTGAGTTTTTCGGGTCAAATTTTCATTGAATTGATGAAAAAAAAATGATATAATGTAGGACGATTAGCAGAATGCCGGTGTTTCGGCATTTTTATTCCAAAGGGGGAAAATCAGATGAAAAAGTATGTTGCTCTGGCGCTTTGCCTTCTCGCAGTCGCCCTTGCATTTTGCGGTTGCCGTAATAACAGCGACGATAGCACCGGAAGCATAATTCCGATATATCTCGGAACGGAAATCTACGATTTCGATCCGGCTACAGCATATCTTGACGATGCCACAACCGCATATTTCGGACTTATCTACGAGGGACTTTTCAGAATCAACAGCAGCGGAAAGGTCGAGATGGCTATGGCAGATTCCGTAAAGGTTCTGGACGACGAGTCAAAGAATTACTACGCTATCGAGATTACGCTCAAGAACACGGCATGGAGCGACGGAACGGTTGTTCAGGCTGCCGACTACGTCTATGCGTTCAAGAGAGTGCTTGACCCCGAGTTCCACTCGGAGGCAGCATCAATGCTTTTTGATATAAAGAATGCACGTCTTGTCAAATCCGGAGATCTGTCGCCTGACGACCTCGGAATGACCGACGAGGCTTCCAATATTATAAGATTCGTATTTGAGACAAAGATCGACTATGATCAGTTCTATGAGTATCTTGCAAGTCCGCATCTTGTTCCGCTTCGTCAGGACAAGGTAGAGACCGAGGATAAAAACTGGTCGACAAATGTTTCCATCGTTGTATCGAGCGGTCCGTTTGTTGTAAGAACCTTCAATGTCGGAAGATCGCTCGTACTTGAGCGCAACATCTACTACCACAGAAATGTTGAAAAGGACGCAAAGAACAAGTATGTTACACCGTACAGACTTGTTGTCAACTTCGGCAGAACACAGGCAGAGAACTTTGAATCGACGGTAAACGGCGAATATGCAATCGATGCGGATTTTGACAGCGCATCCAGAAAGGAATACAAGGATTCCAAGTCTGTAAGCGTTTCGGATACTCTTTCTCAGCTTACATATGTCATGAATACGAAGGATAAGCTCCTGTCGAATGCAAAGGTAAGAAAGGCGCTTTCTCTTGCAATCGACCGCCAGAAGATCGTTGACGAGATTATCGTTTTCGCAAAGCCGGCAGCCGGATTTATTACCGATACGGTATTTGAGGCAGGTCCTTCATCAAAGAAGTCGTTCAGAAGCGACGAAAACAAGCTGATTGCATCCGAGGCGAAGATGAGTGAGGCAAAGGCTCTTCTTTCGGAGGCAGGCGTAAACGGCGGAAAGCTTGAAATTACAATCAAAAAGGACAGAGAAATCGATAAGCTTGTTGCAATTGAGGTTGCACAGGCATGGGACGATCTCGGATTTGATGTTGAAATCAGAGAGCTCGGAACAAGCTCATATACCTCCGAGAAGCAGTATCTACTTATCAACGATGAGTATGAGGAAGCATATTACAACGGAGATTTCCAGATAATCGGAATCGATCTCCAGATGTTCACAACCGACGCTTTCCCGAACCTTGCGGCATTTGCAAAGGATTTTGCAGGCGGAACGGTAGACTTCTCGTCTCCGACATACGAAACCGGTACACATGTAAGCGGTTATGACAGCGATGCTTATAACGGGCTTATAAGCAAGGCGTTTGATATCAAAAACAGATCCGAAAGAGCAGCAGTGCTGCACGAGGCAGAGGCAATGCTTATTGATGATGCTCCGGTTATTCCGATTGCACAGTATCAGAAGGCATACTATGTAAACAAGGATCTTTCAAGCACCTGGATTGATTATTACGGCTTCATCAACCTGCGCACGGCGAAGCTCGGAAATTCGGATAAATATCTCGAGACAATTCCGCTTGTAACCGATATTTACGAGGCATGATCCGCTAAACGATAAACTGATTTTGCGTGGGCGAGCGTTATTTCTCTCGCCCTCGTTTTATCTTATAACAGAAGGTCGGGTTTTTTAATGAGTATACAGCTAAAGGATAAAAACGATATAAAAATATTCATACTGTATCTTTTGCGGAATATCGGATATCCGCTTGACTTTGTCAACATCAACGATATCGTCGTTCAGGACGGTGTTGTCGGTCATTTCGATTTTATCGAGTGCTTTTCCGAACTGCTTGAGACCGGCAATATAGAGGAAATCAAGATTGACGGAGAGGATTACTATCTCATCACCGAGCAGGGAAAGCATGTTGCGGACACGCTTGACAGCAGGCTTATCAACATGTTAAAGGAAAAAAGCCTGAAGAGTGCACTCAGGCTTCTGTCGTTCAAAAAGAGAAATGCGAAGTTCAGGGTCGAGTACGAGCCGATGAGCGGCAACCGGGTTCTTGCAAGATGCGTTATTACCGAAAAGGACGATACGATTATGGATGTAAAGCTTATTCTTGAAAGCGTCAACCAGCTCGAAAGGATAAAAAGAAACTTCTATGATAACCCGGAGGTTGTATATAAAGGAATTCTGGCTGTTCTTACCGGAGAGGTAAATTATCTTATTTCGGAATAAGTCTGATTTATTGGTTTATAAGTTATAAAAAAGCTCACGGATTTTTCATCTGTGAGCCTTTTGTTTTAAATGAATTTTAAAGTAAAACTGCACCCTGCAAAGGGTGCAGTTTACTTTTCGGTGCATTTTGCTTTTTGGCATATATTCGGCATTGCACAAGCTGTTGCCTGACGTGTTTCTGCGGTTTCCGCTGTTTATGCTGTTCGTTTTTGTGCAAACCGCGATTTGCGCATTGCTATGATTTCCGATAGATAGCTTCCGTGCAAATCATCCGTTTTGCCGGCTGTTATGACCATCTCGCTGTATCCGCATGGAGGATTTTTTAATATCTGATTTCGCCGGTGAAAATCAACTTGGCATCTCCTGTCAGTGTAACATTTTCGTCTGTATAGCGCACAATCAGGGTTCCGCCGCGCACCTTTACCGTAATATCCTTGTCCTTTTCGCAATATCCGTTCTCGACGGCTGCCACAACCGCAGCACAGGCTCCGCTTCCGCAGGCAAAGGTTTCTCCGTTTCCGCGCTCGAACACACGCATTTTCAGCGTTACGGAGTTTACTACACGGACAAATTCGGTATTTACTCTTTCGGGGAATTCCGGTGCATTTTCGAATGCCGGACCGAGCTTTGCAAGCGGCAATGTATCAATTCGGTCACAGAAAACGACGCAGTGAGGATTTCCCATCGAAACGCAGGTCACACGGTATTCCTGTCCCAGAACCGTAAGAGGTACATTGACCGCGCGGTTTCCTTTGTAGGTGCAGGGAAGTGACGACGGCTCAAGCGATGCGCGTCCCATATCTGCCGTGACAGAAGATACTTCGCCATCCTTTAAAAGAAGCTTCAGATTCCGGATTCCGCTTTCGGTTTCTACTCTGACGGTGTCCGATAATACATAGCCCTTATCATGCATGTACTTTCCGACATTGCGAAGGCTGTTGC
>CAKSER010000024.1 GCA_934447715.1 uncultured Eubacteriales bacterium
ATCCACGACAAGGCAATCATTGCCGCCGCAACCCTTTCCGACAGATATATAACAGACCGTTTCCTCCCGGATAAGGCAATCGACCTTGTAGATGAGGCATGCGCGCTGATTAAGACCGAAATGAACTCGATGCCTACCGAAATGGATGAGATTTCGAGAAAAATCATGCAGCTTGAAATCGAGGAGGCTGCCCTTACCAAGGAAACCGACAAGCTTTCGATCGAGCATCTTGATCAGATCAGAAAGGAACTTGCAAATCTCAGAGATGACTTCTCCCAGATGAAGGCAAAATGGGAAAACGAAAAGAATTCGATCGGCAAGCTGCAAAAAATCCGTGAGGAGATCGAGAAAACCAACGCCGAAATCGAAAAGGCTCAGAACGAGTACGACCTGAGCAAGGCTGCAGAACTTAAATACGGCAAGCTTCCGCAGCTTCAGAAGGAGCTTGAGGAAACCGAAAAGAGCGAGGGCAGAACCGTTTCGAAGGACAGCGGTCTTCTCCGCGACGAGGTAACCGAGGAGGAGATTACAAAGATCGTTTCCAGATGGACCGGCATCCCTGTCGCAAAGCTGATGGAGAGCGAGAGGTACAAGCTTCTTCACCTTGACGAAACGCTTCACAAACGTGTTGTAGGACAGGATGAGGCTGTAAACAAGGTTGCCGATGCAATCCTCCGTTCAAGAGCCGGAATTCAGGATCCTAAAAGACCTATCGGTTCGTTTATGTTCCTCGGTCCGACCGGTGTCGGAAAAACCGAGCTTGCAAAGGCTCTGGCAGAGGCATTGTTCGATGATGAAAAATCTCTTATCCGTATCGACATGAGCGAATATATGGAGAAATTCTCTGTATCAAGGCTTATCGGAGCGCCTCCCGGATATGTCGGCTATGACGAGGGCGGTCAGCTTACCGAGGCTGTCAGAAGAAAGCCGTATTCGGTTGTACTGTTCGATGAGGTCGAAAAGGCTCATCCGGATGTATTCAATGTCCTTTTACAGGTTCTCGACGACGGAAGAATCACCGACAGCCAAGGCAGAGTCGTTGACTTCAAGAACACTATCATTATTCTCACATCGAACCTCGGCTCTGATATAATTCTTGACGGAATCAATGAATCCGGCGAGATTACCGAGGAGGCAAGAAAGAATGTTTCTATGCTGCTTAAACGCAGCTTCCGCCCCGAATTTCTCAACCGTCTTGACGAGATTGTTTTCTACAAGCCGCTCACGAGAGAAAATATCGGCATGATCGTCGATCTGCTTACCGAGGATCTCAGAAAACGTCTTTCGGACAAGCAGCTCGGTCTTGAAATCACCCCGAAGGCAAAGGATTATATAATCGAAGCCTCATACGACCCGACCTACGGCGCACGTCCGATAAAGAGATTCCTCCAGTCGCAGGTTGAAACGCTTGTTGCAAAGCTGATTATAAGGGACGATCCGATGCCCGACACTATTATTACCATCGACTTCGACGGCGAAAAGCTTGTTGCAAAAATGTAAAAAAGTAAAAAACGTATTGCATAAGCAAAAGCCGGGCAATTGATTAAAAAGCGAAAAAGCCATCCGGGCAGCAAAGTCTGCTTCGGATGGCTTTTTTAAGTTTTGCTTTTATTTATCGTTATAGAATATAATCTCGTCCGGAAGGTAGTAATTCAGCTTTTCCCTTGCAATCCGCATTATATACTCATCGTCGAAATCCCGGTTAAGCTCGGAATTGATCTGATCAATGTCTTCTCTGTATTTGTTGTTCAGCTCCTGAAGATTTTCCGCCTCATCGCGAAGCGCGTTATACTGAACCTGAAGATTGACAATATTGATCAGGCAAAAGCATATTACAACAATAATTGCAAGCTTTGAAAAAAAGTTGATCTTATCCGATCTCATCGGTTTTTTCTCCTTCCCTGTTATTTTCATCTGCTCTCTTTCCGACAAACAAAGTAAATTGATCGGAAAGTGTTTTTTCACGTCTGTCTGTATACCTGACTCTGCGAGCTTCAAGCACTCTTTCGTGTATAAAAGCATACAGCTTTTTTATAAGTCTTATTACCGGCGTTACCGTAACCGATATAATGCGGCGGACAAGCTTGTAAATGAAGCCGATAATAATCTCGGCACACCGTATAACCAGCTTTCCTACCGTAATCCGATACACAAAAAAGCCAAGCACTAAAGGAATCAGAGTGAAAATCCGCACCCTTCCTCCGTTAAGCTTATACATCAGGAGCACCATCAATACAGCCGCAAATGTAAAAAAGAATATATCCTCAAGAAAAATCAGCAGACAGTCGATCTTGCCTTTTACATTCCCTGCTCTTTTCTGCTTGTCCGCCGGCTCCGCTTTAGTTTCGTTTTCCTGCTTAGGCAGAAACGCAATCCGGCGAATTCTGAAAATGTCATAAACGGCTCCGAGCAGAAACCCGATAATAAACGACCACAGAATCAGCAGAAAAAAGCTGCTCTGATCGAGATATTCCGGAATCATCGAAACAGCCTCTTGAGCCTTCCGTTCTTCTTGTCGTCAGCTCTTTTTTCATCTATGTAAAAGAGCCCGTTGATATTTCCCTCGATTGCGACCTCTTTTGTATCAAGCTCCAGCTTTATAACATGAAGATCGGTTCCGTCCACCGTAAGCATTCCCAAAACAGACCGCATCACTACGTTCTCCTCGTCAAAGCTTATAACGTCTTCAACTCCGGTCAGCTCCATCCTGTTTCGGTCGGATATGCTGATATTGTGAGTGTTTTTAACTGTACTCTGCTCCATATTTAACCCTCCGCAGCTTTTATTACACTATAGTAAAATATATGCTGCGATCGAATTATATATTACAGATCAGCCGTCAACGACCTCATACATTGTCTGAGCATCGTCCTTTAATGCATGCTCCTTGATTTCCCTTACCTTGACCTTAAGGCTTCTCTGACCGAAGGATATCTCGATCAGATCGCCCTCCTTAACATCATACGATGCCTTTACAGGTCTGCCGTTTACCGATATATGCGAATTGTCGCACGCCTCGTTTGCAACAGTGCGCCTTTTGATCAGACGCGAAACCTTTAAAAATTTATCAATTCTCATCCTGATTTATAATTCTCTTTTCAATTTTCAATATGTATCTGTTGTTATGTCTGTTATTTCAGTATAACACAAAAGCGGCGCGCATGCGCCGGAAACGGCAAAGCCGTTCAAAATTTCAAAGAAATTTTGCTTTTGTCGTTGCAATATCCACATCCGTGCAAAGCACGGGAAAGGCGTTAGCCTCAAAAGCTTGCCTTGACTAGCTTTTTGTGGATATTATATCTCAAAAGCGGCGTTGTAAACGCCGAGGCGGCGGAGCCGTCCAAAATTCCAAAGGAATTTTGCTTTTGACGATTCAATGTCCGCAGCCGCACGAAGTGCGGAGAGGCATAGCCTCTAAAATCTTGCCTTGGCAAGATTTTCTGAGGACATTATAACATACCGTTTTTTCAATATCAAGAATTTAATCTTAATTCATTCTGCACTTTTTACAGAATTTACGAATTTTTCACAATAATCATAAAGCAGCTGCTCCGGCTCGATACCATGCTTGTTTAAGGATGCAGCGATCTCAAAAAGCTGCTTTCCTGCTTTGTCTTTGATATCATCCTCGGAAGTATCAAAATAAATATCCTCCTGGCTGTAAAGCCCTGCCTTCTCTGCTTTTTTTGCAAGCTTAGCCGCACGCATAAGCGACGGAAGCGTTTTCGCTACGCTTTCAAGGACCTCAGCATCTGTTTTCTGCTTCTTTGTCTGCTTTTTAATTGCATCCCAGTTTGTAAGCACGTCGGCGGAGTCCTTTACATTCACCTCACCGAAAACATGAGGATGGCGGATAATCAGCTTGCGGCATATTTCATCCGAAACATCGTCAAAATTAAACTCGCCGTTTTCCTCGCTGATTCTGCAGTGAAAAACCACCTGCAAAAGCACATCGCCGAGCTCCTCTCTTAAGCCCTCGACACTGTGATTGTCGATTGCCTCCACCGCCTCATAGGTTTCCTCGATAAAATTGTTGCGGATACTCTCGTGAGTCTGCTCGATATCCCACGGGCAGCCTCTAGGCGAGCGGAGAAGCTTCATGATCTCCTTAAGATCATTTATATCGTATTTTTCCTTGCCCATAAGCTCTTTTGCTTTTTCGTTCATTCTCTTATCCTCTTTTGTCATCCTCTTGTTCTGCCCACTTTTTTAGGCAGTTTGTTTTATTTTTTTATCCTTCCTCGCATTTCATAAGGTGCAGCTTTAAAAGAATACTATATATTTTCTTGCCCTTCGGAAGGAGCATAATGTCCTCTTTTGTAATCGCCTTAATTAAGAAGATTACAATAACATAGACAATCGCCGCAACCAGAATTGCCGGGATAACTATAATCCGCCTTGCCCCTAAAAGCATGATAAAGAGCTTGTAGGAGCCGATGGCAGCACCTGCACAGAATACCGATGCAACAAACGGCTTAAGCAGTACATTTTTAAGGTCGGGGAAAAAGCCGATATGCTTTGCGATAAAGAAGAAATTCATAAGCATAATCGTCATGTAGCAAAGTCCGCTGCCGATAGGCGCACCGAACATTCCGACAGAGGGAATTCCGATAAGTACCGTGCTTGAAATAAGCTTAATAACAGAGCCTGCCAGTATAGAAATAATCGGCTTTCTTTCGAGATGATGCGCCTGAAGAATCGAATTTGTTATCGAAATCATACCGACAAAGAATACCGAAATCGAAAGCACCGAAAGAAGCGGCGCAACCATCTCGGAGGCTGCTTTGTTGAAAAACAGCTCAAGAATCGGCTCAGAAAGAACCGACATTCCGAGCGCACACGGAATCGAGATCAGCGCAGCAATTCTGAGCGAGCCGTTCATTATACCGTTTATTCTTTCCTTTGTGGCTGATACGATTGCGCCGGAAAGAAGAGGGGTGATCGAATATGAAACAGGATATATCAGCGCAGGCGGAAGATTGAACATTGAAACCGCAAGGGTTTTGTAGTTTCCGAAAAGCTCTCTTGAGCTTTCAGGTGTATATCCGATAGACTGAAGCTGTCTTGAAATGATCATTCCGTCAAAAACGTTGGTAAGGCTCATTACGGATGAGCTGAGCATAATCGGGATTGCAATTATAATAAGCTTTTTTGCAATTTCCGAATTTGAATGAACCGGAAGCTCCTGCTCGAGAATATTTCCGTCATAGCTTCGCTCCTTAAAGAGCATTTTCGAGATAACAAGGAAGAACATCCCGGCAGCAACGCCGATCGTAAGTCCCAGGACCGCATATGCCGCTATCTGATACGAAGGATATCCGTGCTGTATTGCATAATTTGCAAGAAGCACCCCGACTGTCAGTTTCCCGACAGCCTCAATAACCTCCGAAATCGCGGTCGGATACATGTTCTGATATCCCTGAAAATATCCGCGAAGCGCGCTTGAAATACAAACAAAGAACAGTGTCGGCGCTATTGCGATTATCGACATGTACGCATTGTCGATCTTGTATGCTTTTGCAAAGAGCTTGCTGCCGAACATCATTATTGCCATTCCGGCAAGTCCGATTATTACAAAGAGTACAACGACAACCCTAAGAATCTTTTTTGCTTCCTTAAAGTTCCCTTTTGCCCGATTTTCGGCTATCATCATCGAAACCGCAACCGGAAGACCTGCCGTCGATATCGTGTAAAGCCAGACATAAATTTCATATGCCACCTCGTAATAGGACATGCCCTCTCCGCCGAGCATATTGTGCAGCGGAATTTTGAGCACCAGTCCGATTACCTTTACCAGGACATTTGAAAATGTCAGAGCAATAACTCCGAAAAGTACCCTGTTAGTTTTTGCGCTTGAAGTAGTTTTCACAGATAAACCTCATATTATGCTTTACTTGCTCTATATCAATTGTTGTAAATTCGCCGTTTTCGTAAAGAATCCTGCCGTCGACCATCGTAAGATAAACGTTCGACGAGTTTGCACTGTAGATTGCCGCATAGCAGGGATCAAAATACGGAATGTTGTTTATCGCATCAAGGTCGATCAGAATAAGATCCGCCTTATATCCCTCTTCAAGCTTGCCGCAGTCGCTTCTCTTTTGCGCCCATGCACCGTTCTCGGTCGCGAGCTTAATAAAGTCGTATGCAGCACCGAAATCGGGGCGGCGCTCTATTCCCTTGTGAAGGATTGCAGCAATATACATTTCCTTCATGATGTCAAGCGTGTTGTTTGATGCGGCACCGTCGGTTCCGAGAGCAATATTTACATTGTTTTCGACCATTTTTGAATACCTCATAACTCCGCTTCCGAGCTTTAGGTTGCTTACCGGATTATGTACCGCGGTAACGCCGTATTCCGACAGAATCTGCATATCGCTTTCCGACAAATAGACACAGTGAGCCGCTGTGGTATGGCAGTCGAACACTCCGCAGTCTCTGAAAAATTCTGCAGGAGTTCTTCCGTTTCTTCTTGCCTTTGCCTCCTCATGCTCCTTTTCGGTCTCGGAAAGATGGATGTGCATATTGGCACCCAGCTCTTTTGCCTTTTCTGCAAGATATCTGCACATTCTTTCGGTATTTGTGTATTCGGCATGCAGTGTCATATCAATCTTTATTCTACCGCCTGCAAAATTATGATAGTCCTTAAAAAGCCGCAGCGACTCAATTACCCTGCTATCCTTTGCAGGATCTTCGTTTTCATCAAAGGATACAACAGATCTTCCGATATTTGCCTTAATTCCTGCCTTTGCAAATGCATTTACCGTTTGATCGCAGAAGAAATACATATCGGTACAGGAAACGATACCGTTTTTAATCATTTCGCCTGCGGAAAGCATAGATGCGGTATACACTGCTTCATTTGTCAGCAGATCCTCTGCAGGATAGATTCTTTCGTTTAACCATCTGTCAAGCGGCATGTCCTCTCCGTATCCGCGGAACAGCGTCATTGCGGCATGGGTATGGCAATTATAAAGCCCCGGCATGATCAGCTTGTTTTTGCAGTCAATAATCCTGTCGCAGTCCTTTTCGTCAATGTTTTCACCTATTTTTTTAATAAACGCATCCTCGATTAAAAAGTCCTTAATTCCGTCCTTTAGCGTAAGCAGGTTCTTTAACAGTATCTTCATTTTAAATTTCCTTTACGTTTTAGCTTATTTTATATTTATTTCGGCATTTAGGCTGAGGCTATCCGATAAACTCCCTGAACACAGACTCTCTTGGAACATAGTCGGATGAAATCTCCGGTATTTTTTCGAATTTTTCTTTTAACACGCCGCAGTAGTGCTTAAATTCGTCAAGAGTTGCCATCTCAAGAAGCTCAAGAACATACGGCTTGATTACACAAAGCTCATACTCAAGCAGAGTGTTTACCTTTATTCCGATTTTACCGACAAACGGCTCGATATTCTTTATCTCGTTGTTTCTTACCGTATCCCAATACGAAAAAACAAAGTCCGGGTCTGTCCCTCTGAATTTGCAGTCGCGTACAAGCCTGCGAAGGAATCTTACCTCGTGATTTTTAAAGGTTGCACCGTTTAGGTCCACGTCCTCTGTCACGCTGAGATAGATATGCGAGCAAGGAAAGCGCATCAGCTCGGAATATATCTCTGGGTAGACAATCTGTATTCCCTCGAACAAAAAGCAGTCGTAATCGCCGGGACTATAGGTAATCTCACCGGTGCGCGATGCGGTTTTCATATCGAAAAGCGGCTGAGAAATCGTTGTCTTGTCCGAAGCAAGATCGTTTATAAACTCCTTGAACCTGTCAAGGTCAAGCGACTTTATAGAGTCGAGATCGAGCTTATCTCCGTCCTTTATATCAATATTCCTGTTTTTGAAAAAGTCATCAACCGAAACAACCCGAACGCTTTTATTGTTCCTTGTAAACTCGGAAATCAGCCTGTTCGATGCGGTTGTTTTTCCTGAACATGACGGGCCTGTAACCGTAATTATCCTGGAATTTTCGCTTATTGCCTTATCAACCGCTCTTTCAAGGTCGCAGACAAAGCGCCGTTCGCTTCTTTTTACAAATTCAATTTTCTCTTTTTCGTCCTTAAAGTTAAGTACAAGTTTCAATTATATTCCCTCTGTTTTAAAAGTCAGGTTTTATCTGTTGCTTAGTTTTCTTTGCTCTGAAGATATTCGTACGGATATTTCGGCATAAAGCGTCTTTCGATTTTTCTTCCGTCGTCAAAGATAAGCTTTGTAACCGCTCCTGCTCCTACCGCATAAATATTATGCAGCTCCTCCATCATGAAGATGTTGTAAAGGCCGATATATCCCGGTTTTGAAAAGCCCACGTTTTCAAGATTACCGATTGTATTCTTCTGCCGATAGATATAATACGGCTCGTAGCCTGCAAGATCAAGCTTATGCTGCGAGTAATCAACAGAAAGGCTTGCAGCTCCTCCGGTATATGAGTAGATCAGATCATTGTCCTTCTTTTCGGTAACAAACTCCGCTGCCCTTTTTGCTGTAAAGGTGTGAACCGTCACATTCTCCGGGGCAAGCGAAATAATCCTGTCGACCGTCATTTTAAAGCTGTCAAGGCTGTCGCTGGGAAGTCCTGCGATCAGATCTGTATTTATACATTTTATTCCGGAGCCTCTTGCAATATCATATGCTTTATAAAAATCCTCCGCCGTATGCCCTCTTCCGATTCCCTCAAGAACCGAATCGTTAAGCGTTTGGGGATTAATACTGGTTCTTCCGACACCATTTGACACAAGAACATCCATCTTTTCCTTTGTAATCGTGTCGGGTCTGCCTGCCTCAACAGTGAATTCAAGAAGGGATGATATGTCAACATTCCTCCTTATCGCATCAAGAAGAATGACAAGCTGATCGGCTGTAAGAATGCTCGGTGTTCCGCCGCCTACATAGACCGTGATAATTCTTTTTCCTTCCCTTTTTATCTGCTCGCAGACCGATTTTATATCGGCACAAAGCCTTTCAAGATAGGAAGGAATAAGTGAAAGCAGTCTGTTTGTAGCATACGAGACAAACGAGCAGTATGCACATTTTGACGGGCAGAACGGAATCGAAATATAAAGGCTGCAGGTATCCTTTTCTGCAAGAGTAAAGGCTTCCGCTTCGTTTTTTGTGATCTTTGTAAGAAGCTCTGCCTTCGATTTTGCAATGTGATAGTCGTTTATAAGTGCATCCGAAAGCTCGGAATATGTAAAACCGCCTCTTATATATTCCTCGGAAATCTTTGCAGGTCTTACCCCGGTCAGCATTCCCCAAGGAGGCGGCGAGCCCAAAAGATCCGTCCCTGCCTTGAATATCGCGTTTCCGACCGCACGCTTTTCGGTGCGGTACTCCTGGATATCATTTGAATATTCTTCAAGCGCTTCTGCACCGGTTCTTTTTCCGTTCGCTTCAAAAACAGCCTTGGCAAAGAATGCATTATCTCTTTTTTCACAGTCGAGAATGCAGACCGGGCTTTTGCTGTCTTTAGGCTCATCCTCCGGGAACTTTTCTCCCGGGAAAAAGATCAGACACATTGTCTGTGCAAAGGTTCTGTTTTGATAACCGTTAATAATCAGCTTCATTTCTTTTTTATCTTATCTTCTGTCAGTTTTTTTGTTCCTTTATTTCGGAAAGCTCGGTGCTGTCGATTATAATCATAATAGGGCCGTCGTTTTCTACAGATACCGTCATGTCCGCTCCGAACACTCCGCACTCAACTCCGCCTTTAATTCTCTCTTTTAAAAGAGAAACAAAATACTCATAAAGCGGAACCGAGCCCTCCGGGCGCTCTGCCGAAAGAAATTCCGGACGGTTGCCGTGCCTGCAGTTGGCTGCAAGAGTGAAATTCGATATTACAAGAGCTCCGCCGCCGATATCGTTTACCGACAGATTCATCTTGTCGTTTTCATCCGTAAAGATCCTAAGCTTCGATATCTTTTCCGCAAGCCGAAGCGCCTGCTGACGGTCGTCCCCGACCATAACGCCGAGAAAGATGCAAATCCCCTTTTCGGTTTTGCCTACGACCTTCCCGTCAACTGTTACCTGTGCTTTATATACTCTTTGTATTACTGCTTTCATCAGATATAGCTCCTGACAACACTTTCGACACTGTTTATCGAGCTCAGCCTTGAGATTATCGACTTTAAATGCTCAAGATTCTTGCAGGCAACGGTTATCGAAATAATAACATATGCATCGCGGTTCCGCGTTGCAATCGACAAAAGCGAAACATGCATGTCCGCAAGTGCGCTTGTAATATCCGCAAGAAGTCTGACATTCGAAATTGCGGTAATCTGAAGCGCTGCCTCAAATTCGCTCTTGACAACCGTAGCCGGAATATCCCATTTTGCGGAAATCCATCTGTCAAGGTTTTCCGGATTTGACATTCCGATCCTGACGTTCGGACAGTCAAATTTATGGATTGACACTCCGTAGCCCTTTGTGATAAATCCGACAATTTTGTCTCCGGGAAGCGGATTACAGCATTTTGAAAATTTAACCGAGCAGCCCTCGACGCCGTCGACAATGACTCCGCCTGTCGATTTTTTCTTTCTCTGCGCAACCGAGATCTGATTTGCATCGGTTATAGGCTCGGGAGAGTTCTCTCTTACGACCTTTTCAAATTCTTCTCTCAGCTTTGTTGCAAGCTTCGGCATCGAAACACCGCCGTATCCGATGGCATTATACATGTCAACATAGCTCTGGAAGCCCATTCTTCCGGCAAGATTTGTAAGGATTTCCTCCTTCTGCGCCTCGGTGCAGTTTCTGCCGAGCTTGCGGATCTCTTTGTCGCACTCGGATTTTCCGACGCTGATGTTTTCGGTTTTCTTTTCCTTCTTGAACCACTGGCGGATCTTGTTTCTCGCCTCACCGGTTTTTATAATGTTAAGCCAGTCTCTTGACGGCCCCTTGCTCGCGGATGATGTGAGAATCTCGACAATTTCTCCGTTCGACGGAGCCTTGTCGATCGGAACGATCATTCCGTTTATCTTCGCGCCTACCATCTTGTTGCCGACCTCGGAATGGATCGCATATGCAAAGTCGATAACGGTAGCTCCCTGCGGAAGAGTAATTATATCTCCCTTCGGCGTAAAGACAAAAACATCGTCGTGAAGAATGTCGGTCTTGAGCGCCTGAAGAAACTCCTCCGGATCTCTTGTCTCGTCCTCTGTTTCGATAAGCTTCGAAATCCAGCTCAGCTTGCGGTCGAAATCCGCCTTGGATTCCTCACCGGATTTGTACTTCCAATGCGCCGCGACACCGTATTCTGCAATCTGGTGCATTTCCCATGTCCTGATCTGAACCTCGAACGGTGTCGAATTGTGACCTAAAACCGTCGTATGAAGTGAACGGTACATGTTCGGCTTAGGAGTTGAAATATAATCCTTGAAGCGTCCCGGGATCATGTTAAAAACGTCGTGAATCAGTCCTAAAACAAGATAGCACTCCTCAACCGTATCGACAATCACGCGTAAAGCATAGAAGTCGTAAATCTGGTCAAAGCTCTTGTTCTGCTCATACATCTTTCTGTAGATGCTGTAAACCGATTTTACGCGGCCCTCGAGAGTAAACTTTATCCCTGCCGCAGTAAGCTTGTCGGCAAGCTTGTTTCTTGCTTCCTCAAGGAATTCGCGGCTTTCGCCGTACTTTCTTTCAATATCCTTTTTTACCTCGTCATATCCGTAAGGATCGAGATACAAAAGCGACAGATTTTCAAGCTCCTGCTTGATTCTCTGCATACCGAGGCGGTGAGCAAGAGGGGCGAAAACCTGCATTGTTTCAAGAGAAGTGATCCTTCTCTTCGAATCAATCTTTACGCCGAGAGTGCGCATATTGTGAAGCCTGTCGCAGAGCTTGATGAAGATTACTCTTACATCCTTAGACATCGCAAGGAACATCTTGCGCAGATTTTCGATATGCTGCTCCTCCTTGTCCTCGATCGGAATCGAGACAAGCTTTGTAAGTCCGTCAACAAGAGAGGCAACATCCTCTCCGAATTCCTTTGAAATCTGTTCAAGTGAGGTCTTGTTTCCGCAGTCCTCTACCGTGTCGTGAAGAAGTGCGGCAATAATCGAATCGGTATCAAGCTCAAGGCTGGCTACAATTTCCGCAACCGCTATCGGATGCGAAATATATGCCTCTCCGCTGTAGCGGAACTGCCCCTCGTGCATCTGCTTTGCAAAAAGATATGCTTTCTTTATTGCCCCGATATCATAATTTTTTCCGGTCGCCTTAAGCGAGCGCAGAAGCTTGTCTATTTCTGCGTATTTTACTTCTTCAGGCTGTTCATCAAATTTTTCAGTTGCTTGTATACACATGATCTGTCAAGATTAACCTTTTGTTCAGTATTGATAAGTTGAAATTTATATTTGCTGTATATAAATCCTCTGTCACCTTCGGCTTCCGAATCCGACTGATCCGAAATTTCCTCCGCCGTAAGAAGCCCGAGCTCGCAGAGTATATTTATAATAAACATCGTGTTGACATAATTCAGCTTGCAGGAATCGGCACTCTGAATTCCGCCGTTTACATTGCTTATAAGCCTGCCTATGCACATTGTATCCGAGCCGTAGTGCAGCTCTCTTCTTAAAAATCGGTATACATTGGCAAAATCGCCTCTCTGCGGAATATATTCTTCAAGCCCCGGATCCCTATAAAGACCGTCTTTAAGAGAAGCATATATGCAGGTAAGAGCTTCAAGCTCCCTTTTTTTCGATCTTGAAAAGTCCATATCTCGGATTACAAGCTGTGCGGAGCTTATGCCGTTGAATGTGTTGACATTGAGATTAAATATAATGTCGACACTGTCGCCGACACAGAAAGTAAGCTCGTTTATCGGGACTCCGAAGTATACCGCATTGAACCTGACCCCACTCTTTTCGAAAAGGAGCTTTACATGCTTATTCGAGCCGATAGAGGTTTCCTCAAGGACCGTAACATCATGCATTACAAACAGCGGAACCGGATTTGAGATCCCGTAAGGCTCGAGCAGATCAAGCTCGGATGCCTGTCTTAGGGTTATGTCTTTTGCCGACAGCTCGCAGTCGACATCGACCGATGTAATAAGAGACTCCTTTTTAAGATGCTCTCTTGCATATTCGTTGATTCTTTTTATAAACTCCGGCAGATTCTTTCTTTCGATAGAAAGACCTGCGGCAAGCTCGTGTCCGCCGAATTTTATCAGCAGATCCTCGCACGCCATGAGCGCGTTTACGATATTCAGCCCGTGAATGCTTCTTCCGGAGCCCTTTCCGATGTCGCCCTCAAAGGAAATCAGTATCGATGGGCGGTTATAATGCTCGGTTATCCTCGAAGAAACAATTCCGATTACGCCGTGGTGCCAGTTGTCCGCGCTTAAAACGATTATCGGGTCGTTTTCAAAATCATAGCCCTCGTCGATCTTAGAGAAGGTCTCCTCGATAATCTTGTTCTCCTCCTCCTGTCTTGTCCTGTTTGCCTCGCAAAGCTCTGCCGCAATCTTCTGGGCATCCTTTTGGGAATCGGCAAGGAAAAGCTCTACGGCTTTTGATGCACTGCTGATTCTTCCGGCTGCATTGATTCTTGGAGCGAGAACATAGCTTATAAGCGTCGAGCTTGCCTTCTTTTTTAAGCTGCTCGGCTTTTTTGCTCCGGCCCCGGCTCCTGCTGCCTGCTCAAGAAGCGCCGAAAGTCCCGGTCTTTTGAACTTGTCGATGTTGTTAAGACCGATCTTTACAATAAGTCTGTTTTCGTCAACAAGCGGCATGACATCCGCAACCGTTCCGAGAGCGGTAAGGTCTATATACCTGTCGCAGATATATTTAAGATATCCTTCGGTGTCTCTGCCTTCTTTTTCCCTTTTTCTGTATTCAAGAGCGGTAATCAGCTTGAAAGCCACACCGACGCCGGCAAGCTCCTTAAACGGATACCTGCAGCCGTGCCTTCTCGGATTGATAACCGCAACCGCATCGG
Organism: uncultured Eubacteriales bacterium; assembly: GCA_934447715.1. Taxonomy (GTDB): domain Bacteria; phylum Bacillota; class Clostridia; order Oscillospirales; family CAG-272; genus HGM12657. The sequence continues at coordinate 13,924 of CAKSER010000024.1, forward strand.
GCAGCTGCTCGTGGCACTCATGGTGGTCGGTTATAATCACATCCATCCCGATGCTCTTTGCATACTCGGTTTCGGCTACCGCGGTTATACCCGTGTCAACCGTGATAAGAAGATCGGTTTTTTCATCCGCCAGCTTTTTGAGCGCCTCGGAATTTACCCCGTATCCTTCTCCGATCCTATTCGGAATATAATATCCGACATTGCCGCCGTTGTCGCGAAGATAAAGGTAAAGCGAGCTTACCGACGTAACTCCGTCGACGTCATAATCTCCGTATATAACGATTCTTTCGTTGTCATCAAGAGCCTTTAAAATCCTGTCGCACGCCTTGTCAATATCGGTAAGCAGAAAAGGACTGTAGAATATCTCATTTTCAAATTCCAGAAAGGTTTTTGCCTCTTCGGCACTTCTTAGCCCCCTGTTATATAACAGCCTGGCTGTGACCTCTGTAATATTCAGCTCATCCGAAATGCTTTTTATCTGCTCTTTTGCCTCGGACGGCAGCTCTTTTATATTCCATTTCTTAATTTTCGACATTAATAAACCCCGTTTTCACGTTCTGTCATTTTTGCGTTTTGATAATTTATAACTTTATTCAGTATTGTCAGCTGCTCATATTTTGTATCTGCCGATAATAGCAATCGCGGCTCTCAGCCCGTCAACTGCGGCGCTTGTAATTCCGCCTGCATATCCGGCGCCCTCGCCGCACGGATATATGTTGTCAAAGCATTCATTGCTGCGGCTTTTTGCAAGCAGGCTTTCACCTCTTACAATTCTCACGGGAGATGAAGTTCTTGTCTCCACTCCGGTAAGAAGCGTGTCCGGCATCGAAAAGCCCCTGATTTTCCTTTCAAAATCCGAAAAACCGATTTTAAGCATGTCGCAGATATCCTTCGGAAGAACATTGTTAAGATCACAGAGAGTAACGTTTTTGTCCATGTATGTAGGCTGTACCCTTCCGAGCCTTGTGCTTCTTCTTTCTAAAAGAAAATCCTCGAGACGCTGGCACGGTGCAGCGTAATTTCCGCCGCCTGATACAAATGCCGCACGCTCAAGCATTCTTTGATATTCAATCGGGTCGTCCGAAAAGACATTGACGGCAATCGCGGAATTTGCATTTATACCGTCACGGGCAAACCGGCTCATTCCGTTTGTAACAACTGCGTTTTCCTCCGACGAGGCACACACAACCTCTCCGCCCGGACACATGCAGAAGCTGTAAACGCCTCTGTCGTTTACTCTTTTTGAAAGAGAGTATTCCGCATGTCCGATTTTCGGATTGCCTGCGTATTTGCCGTAAATTGCAGAGTCTATATCGCTCTGCAGATGCTCGACACGGACACCGACCGAAAAAACCTTCGGAACAACCTCAAAATCCGTGTCCTTTAGGTATGCATAAACGTCTCTTGCACTGTGTCCTACCGCCATAATAAGCGGTCCGCACTTTATCTCGCCTGCGCTTGTCCTTGCGGCAGCCGCTTTGCTGCCCGAAAAAGCAATCGATTCGAATTTCGTCCTGTAAAGAACCCTTCCGCCAAGCTCGGTTATTCTTTTGTGAACATTTTCCACTATTGTATAAAGCCTGTCGGTTCCGATGTGCGGCCTTGCCTCTGTTAAAATCTGCTCCGGCGCACCGAATTCAACAAGCCTTTCCAGAACGTATTTGCATTTTGAATCGTTTATCCTCGTAATGAGCTTTCCGTCGGAAAATGTGCCGGCGCCTCCTGCTCCGAACTGAATATTGCATTCCGGATCGAGCTTTTTCGTTTTGTAAAACCGCTCGACCTCCTTGCGCCGTTCGCTTATACTGCCGCCTCTTTCGATTACTATAGGACAAAACCCGTGTTCGGCAAGAAGAAGGGCGGAAAACATTCCGCACGGACCGAACCCCACAATAACCGGTGGGCCTTCCATGATTTCTTCTCCGCATTCAAGCTCGGAAAGCCGTTCGGGCTCTTCGTATCGTGTGAAACCGTTTTTAATAAGAAGATCATTCGGGATTTCGCACGAAACCTCGGCAAGGCAGGATATCACAACAGTAACCCTGCCGTGTCTCGGATCGACCGATTTTTTATAGATCGAAATCTTCCGGATATCGCTTGCCGGAGCTATTCTTTTAAGAGCCGCTTTTGCTTTCTCGATTGCATCACTGTCGTCTTCTGCAAGCGACAAACGTATATCCTTTACGATTATCCGCATTATCTTACCCTATCTTACCTGTCAAACCTGTTTGTTATATCTGTCTCTGGCTGCCAACACCCCGATTATTCCCGATCAATTCTGACCTTTACCGAATATTCGCCGATTTCATATACATATCCCTCAAACCTGTTGGAAAATGAGAGCGTAACCGGAACGGTAACGGTTCCCGTGCTGTCCTTTGCACCCGAAAGATCGATTGTCGCGGTGATATCATCAGCCGTAATCTCGGAAATAAGCGAATTTGTTCCGCGTAGCTTAACCCTGATCGCCGGCTGAAGCAGCGTGTAGCTTATATTGTTCGGATTATTTGCTTCAATTCCGAACAGGGTGAGGCTTGTAAGAGATGTGCCCACATGGCGGACAGTCACCTTGACATCCTCAACATCGTCCGCGTTTTCGATTCCGTCCGGAAGGTTGATATTGAAATTGTAGGTCGTGTTCCCTTCCACAAGCTTTTCGTCGATTGTGTACGAAAGCTCAACAAGATCAACATCGTCCGCCTCGCCGATTACACGTACTGTCTGCGGTTCGACAGTGACAATCGAGTTTGAACTGTTGAAATATCCGTATTTGTAAAGAATTTCAACCGGAATATCCCTGTATTTGTAAACCGGAACGGTAACCGTAGTCTGGCTGTTCTGCATTCTTATATAATTGCTCTTTATCTCGTTTCCTGCCTCGTCGACAAGAACAAGCTCTCCGTTGTAGGTTATCGTTTTCGTAATCTTTCCGCCCGGATTGACCGTAATTCTTGCGTATGCAACATTGTCAAGCGCCCCCTCAGGACCCGTAACAACCACCTGGGAAACACTCAGCTTTGCCTCGTTTTCTCTTAGCTGATAGCCCTCGTCGAGCATGTAGTTTGTCAGCTTTACCTGAACCGGAACCGATTTTGATCCGGTATTGTCAAGATATACAGAAACCGTCTGAATGCTCTTTCCGGTGACTGCAATTCCGTCCGGAACGTCGGTTTTAATCTCGAGCTTGTAGCTTCCTGCGGAATTGATATCCGAAATATCAACATATGCCTTGATGTCCTCATCATTCAGCTTTGAAATTATGCTTCGCTTGCCGGAAACGGTTATGTCGACAAACGAACCGGAGCCCGAAAGAACCGACAGGGTGTTTTCTCCGTCAATCTGAACAGGAACAGATTTAAATACAAGCTCGCTGTCTGTATTGTCAAGGCTTACAACCGTATACCAGATTACAAAAGCAAGAAGAAGGCAGCCGATTTTAGCAATCAGCTCAACCGTTTTGTTTCTTTTAACCGAAATCTCGCCGATCCTGTCGGACGATTGATCTGTGTTTCTCTTCTTCATACGGTTTTCTCCTTTTCGCCTTCATCAGACTCGGTCTGATTGCGCTTTTTGCTTCTCTTTCCCTTGAAGGGTCCCTTGCTGCTCTGATTTTCGGAGAATATCTCATTCAGCTCCGCCTTGAGGGTGCTGTATGTATACCCCCTCCGAAGCTCGCCGCCGCTTGCAACCGAAATAAGACCGTTTTCCTCTGATACGATAATGACAATCGAATCGCTGACCTCGCTCATTCCGATTCCGGCTCTGTGCCTTGTACCGAGATCCTTGATTATCGATTCGTTCTGCGATATAGGAAGGAAGCAGCCTGCGGCATATATCCTCCAGCCTCTGATTATCACGGCTCCGTCATGCAGCGGCGCCTTGTTGAAGAAGATGTTGCGGAGAAGATATGTTGAAATGTTCGCATTAAGCACGGTTCCGCTTTTAATTACGTCTCCGAGCTTTGTCTCACGCTCGATTACAATCAGTGCACCGACCTTGTCGGCTGAAAGATCGGATACCGCGCTGCATATTTCGTTTATGCAGGAGGAGATTGCCTGATTGTCCCTTGACTCCGACAGGCTTCCGATGTTCTTTATGCTTCGTATCGGCTCGTTTCCGATAGTTTCAAGCGCCGAACGCAATTCCGGCTGAAAGACTACGACAAGAGCAATCAGCCCGACCTGGAAAATATTCTGTAAAATGAACTGCATTGCACGCAGCTCGAGCAATGAGCTTAAAATCTGAATAAGAACAAGCAGTCCTACACCGACAGCAAGCTTTCCGGCTCTCCTGTCTCTGATAAAAATGAACACATAATAAAGCAGTAAGGCAACAAGAAATATATCGATAATATCGGTAACCTGCAGTGATTTCATCTGCAGCTTAAACATATTCCAAAAGTGCTCCATATCAACACCGTCCCCATTAAGCGATTTCTGATGTATAAACGAATCTAATATACCGTACCGAAAAATATATTGTTTTATTCCGTATGCCGTCTCTGTAAACAATATACCATTTTTATTGTACCACAAAGTGCCGGGAATTTCAATTTATTTCGGTATATTTTTATAATTAATTTATAATTAATAAGTAATTATTTTATAAAAAAGAACGGGATCTTTATTCCCGTTCCTTTGAATAATTCATCAGGTATTCAATCTGCTCCTTTGAAAGCTTTTTCCACATACCGGATTTCAGATTTCCGATCTGAATTTCCCCGATTGCAACTCGCCGCAGATTGATCACGTTCAGCCCCACCTGCTCGCACATCTTTCTAATCTGCCGGTTTCTTCCCTCAAAAAGCGTTATTTTAAGATCCGACATTCCGTTTTTTCCGACAGAGATCAGCTCCGCCTTTGCAGGCTTGATCCTGTACCCGTCGATTGTCATCGGAGATGACAGCTTTTTAATAAGCTCGCTGTCAACCGTCTTTGACACCCTTACATGATAGACCTTCGGTATGTGGTGCTTCGGGTGCATCAGCCTGTTTGCAAGCTCGCCGTCGTTTGTCATCAAAAGCAGACCCTCAGAGTTTAAATCCAGCCTGCCGCACGGATAAACACGGACGCCGAGATCAGAGACAAGATCCTTTACGCATTTTCGCCCCTTCTCGTCGCTCATGGTCGAAACATACCCCTTCGGCTTGTTGAGCATTATGCAGACGGTCTGTACGGATGAATCCGAAACCGGCTGTCCCAAATACTCTACAACATCCGATTCCGGATCGATTTTTTCGCCGAGCTCGGCTTTGCTTCCGTTTACCGTGATTCTGCCTGCAAGAATCTCCTCCTCTGCCTTTCTTCTCGACATAAGCCCGGAGGAGGATATATATTTCTGAAGTCTGACCGTCTTTGTTTCGGGGCTGCTCAAAATTTTCCCTCCAAAGGATTTTTAAATCATTTTAAAATCCCATTATTTTCTTAATTCTTTCAAAAAGCGTAGGCTTTCCTTTTGCTGCGTTTACATTTGATGTTGCAACAATATCGGTACTTGCAATAACGCTGCCGTCGCAGTACCAGACAAGCCTGCCGATAACATCTCCGTCCTTTACAGGCGCAAAATAAAACCGCCTCAGCTCAACCGTTCTTGTTATCTTGCCGTGATCCTTTTCAAGTACAACCCTTACAGACTGACCGTTTTCGCACGAAACAAGATCATACTCCCCTCCTGTAACAGAGGCAAAATCCGAATATTCTCCTGCCTTAAGATCAATAACACACTCAAGCTTTGAAAAGCCGTAGTCAAGAAGCATTTTGTGGTCGTTCCAGTCGTCCGGAGCATTGAGCGTTACGCATACAAGCCTGACACCGTCACGTTCTGCTGCCGAGACAAGACATCTTCCGCTCTTTTTGGTAAATCCGGTTTTAACACCGATAATTCCGTCGTATGACCTTAAAAGCCTGTTATGATTTGTAAGATATCTCTTTTTGCTCCCGTTTTCGTCCGACAGAACCTTCTTGTGAGTCGAAACGATCTCGCGAAACTGCTCGTTTTCAAGCGCATAAGCCGAAAGTCTTGCAAGATCGTATGCCGTCGTATAATGATTTTCGTTATCCAGCCCGTGCGGATTTGCAAACGAGGTGTCACTAAGCCCAAGCTCGGCAGCCTTTTGGTTCATTTTGCCTGCAAAAGACTCAACAGAGCCGCAAAGAGAAATTGCAAGCGCTGCCGCCGCATCGTTTGCGCTTTCAAGCATCAGGGCATAGACCAGCTCTTTTATAGAAATCTTCTCATTTTCGGTAAGATAAACCGATGACCCCTCAACGCTGACAGCTCCCTTTGAAACCGAAATAATATCGTCCAGCTTGCCGCTTTCGATTGCAAGAAGACCGGTCATTATCTTTGTCGTGCTCGCCATCGGCATTTTCGAATGCGCATCCTTTTCATAAAGAATCCTGCCTGTCGATGCCTCGATAAGAATACACGACCGTGCGGAGATCCCCTTCGGCACATCGGCTCTTGCTCTAAAGCAAAACAGGGGCAAAAGAAGCAAAAGGCAAAGGAATAGCGTAGCAAGTCTTGAAAGAAAGGCGCATAGCTTGCCGTTTATATAAATTTTAAGAATCAATTCATCACCGCCAATACATATTTTGTCTTAATATGCATCGACGAGAAATGAGTTATTCGGCATTTAGGCTGCCTAAATCAATCAAGATCGGCAATCTCTTCCTTAAGCGATTCCGGATCGATTCCGTTTTCTGTTTTTTTATTTTTCTTTGAAAAAACCGACTTGAATCTTGCAACAAGATCCGGCGTTCCGTCAAGGAAGGAGGAAACAGAATCGACGACGCCGACAACCGGAGAATTTGCAACCGGACTGTTGACGTTTAATATTTCAACGCTACCGTTTTCCTTAACAACAAGGAAGCAGATCGGGACAATCGTAATGCCTGTTCCGCCGCCGCCTGCAAAATTGGAAAGATGTCCGCACTGCGCCTTTACGCCCTGGGTTGTGGTTTTTAGCGGCTCGGTCTCCTTTTTTGTTTTCGGATAATAATCCGCTCCGCCGGAGGCAAAGCCGAGAGAAATTTTCGACACGGGAATAATTACGGTTCCGTTATTTGTATTTATCGGATCCCCGATTATCGTATTTGAGTCTGCAATTGCACGAATACTGTCAAGAGAGGTACCGATAATCTCGTTAAGCTTGCTTTCTGCCATTTTTGTTACCGTCCTTTATTTTGTCATTTATCTTTGTATATAAAATTCGTATAATTTTAAGAATCCTTGCTGTTTTGTTTATAGCTTATATATCCCGAAAGCGCCGAAAAGGCAAGCGATATAAGATGCGCCAAACGAAGCCTGAATCTGATTTTTACCGCAATTTCCGGCTTGTCCGAAACAAAGTCCGGTCTTACATCCACAACTGCATTTCTTGTAAAGCGTGTATGCTTCAGATTTGAAAGCGCCAAAAGAATATACTCCACCGTCTGGGACACCACGCCGTATTCGACAGCGGTCTGTGCAGGATCCTCACTTGCAACCTTAATTTTAAACTCGGAAATATCGATTCGAAGCAGCTTTGAAAATTTTCCGATTATTTTAAAAACGACTTCCTTTACAAAGCAGATTGCTTCGGATGCCGACATGCCTGTTTTGCTGCTTTTTTCGTCCTCCTGCTTTTCAGGGGCTTTCTTTTCGCCTTTTTTCTTTTTGTTTTTCTGTTTTTCCTCTTTGATTATCGCCTTTTCTTCCTTTAGGCGCATCCTTCGGAATTTAGAATAGGTAAATTTCTTCGGATTGATGCACTTCTGTTTTTTCGGGAAAAGCGTAAAGGATAAAAACAGATATCCTGCTTTGAGCTTCAGCCCATCGTTATATACAACCGTAATTCTGATCCATCCGAGAAGCAGAATTACAAAAAGCAGAACAACAGCTGAAATAATATACAGCGCAATCATGATTCAGCTTCTGATGCGCCGTGAACCGGCTCATTGCCTGCATTGCTTTCCGGAACGCTGTCTGCACACGTCTTGCTGTCTGCCGCCGAAGGGTCAAGCGGTTCTTCCGCTTCACTAGATTCGAAAAGCGGCATGTCAACGGATTCTCTCGCTTCTGCCGGAACGTCAGGCATCTCGTCAGAGTCATCCTGCACTGCAGATTCGATGAATTCTCTTTTCGGCAGCTCGGAGATCGAGGAAAAGCCGAAAACACGCAGGAAGGTGTCGGTTGTCGAATACAGATTCGGCTTGCCGGGAACGTCGAGCCTGCCGCTTACATATATCAGCTTTTTTTCAAGAAGCGTTGAAATTGCATATGAGCTGTCCACACCGCGTATCTGCTCGATAAGCGCCCTTGTCGACGGCTGGTTGTACGCAACAATTGCAAGCACCTCCATAGTCGATCCGGAAAGCATTCCGGCACGGATTCCCATCGCCCTTTTGACGTAGGTCTCGTACTCCTCCTTAGAGCAAAGCTGGCAGGAATCATCGTATACAAGAAGTCTTATTCCCCTGTCCTCGTATTTTTCCGAAAGAGCTTTTACCGTACCGATAATTTCATCCTCCGGCATGTCAAGAACCTGCGCTATTTTATCATATTTTACCGGTTCCCCGGACGCAAATAAAATTGCTTCTATGACCGCCTCGTTGTCTTTAAGCATTTGGTCATTTCCCTCCGTTTTCGGTTCATTAAAGCTTAATAATCGTCATTTTCGTCAGCTTGGATTGATTCGAGCTCTTCCTCGGTCATATCTCTTCCGTGCTTTCTGTTGAGCTTAAAAATCACCGTCTCACCGTCATCTGACAGCCGCATCGTGATTCTCTGGCTCTTTAAAAGCTCAAGCAGTGCCGAAAACATTGCAACAATTGCAGATCTTGATTCGCACTCAAGGAACATACGGTCAAATTCAAGCTCGGATTCATATAGCATTCTGATTGCCTTGTATATCATATCCGAAACAGGAACAGCCTTTTTCGAAATCAGATTGCCTATTGCCTGCTCGGATCGCTGCATAAGCTCCGGTATTCTTCTGTTTCTTTCAAGCATCCGCTCAAAAGCGTTCTGTAAAAGATCATAATCGATATGCTCCGGGGTCTCCGCCCTGCGGTCGAACATCTCGGGAGCCTTTGCAACCCTTCCGCTGTACAGCCGGTACTGACCGCCGAGATAGCTTGCGGCTTCCTTTGCAAGCTTATATTCCATAAGGGCTCTTGCAAGCTTTGCCCTCGGATCCTCTTCATCCTCTTCGGTCTCCGGGCTCGGCTTCGGAAGAAGCATTTTGGTTTTTATAACCATGAGCTCTGCCGCCATAACGATAAATTCTCCGGCAAGCTCCATATTCATTTCATTTGCCCTATCGATATATTCAAGATATTGATCAAGAATCAGCGCAATCGGAATATCGGTTATATCGATTTTGTTCTTTGCAATAAGAGAAAGGAGGAGATCAAGCGGCCCCTCAAACACCTCAAGCTTATATTTCGGTTCTTCCATTGCTCTTACTCTCTCTTTTTACGGTGAATTTGTTTATCGGAAAGCCGGATAAAGGCTTTAAAAAGGCTTATAAAAGCTTATAAAAACGGTATAAAGCCGATCAGCTTATCGAACAGGTTGTAAATGCCGGTCGTCGCAAGCGAAAGCGGCGTTGACAGCACTCCGGTATACAAAAGAATCAGCAGGCCGATCTGGATATATCTTTCGTATTTCATTATCCCGAAATAATATTTGTCCGGCAGAAAAATCCAAAGTATTCTCGAACCGTCAAACGGCGGTATCGGCAGCATGTTGAAAACTGCAAGGGAAATATTTAAATATCCGAAAAGATGGAAGAAGCTTACGGTGTACATGATAATATTCCCGGATACGGTTCCCACAACATAAAACGGCGAAAGCACCGCAAGTGCGATTCTTGTAAGAAGAACACCGATAAGACCGAGAAGAAGGTTTGAGACCGGCCCTGCAAGAGCGCTTAATGCCATTCCCTTTTTCGGCTTGTCAAAATTGCGCGAAGTAATCGGAACCGGCTTTGCCCAGCCGAAGCCGAAAAGCAGCATACATAACGCTCCCATCGGGTCAAGGTGAGCAAAAGGATTGAGCGTAAGTCTGCCCAGATTCCTTGCAGTGTCGTCACCCATCTTGTGCGCAACCCACGCGTGGGAAAACTCATGAAATGACAGAGAAAACAGAATAATCGGTAGCGAAAGAATGACCGATATCAAAACAGAGGTGTTTCCCTTCAAAAGTTCTATCAGCATATATTCATTTTCCTTTCCCTGCCGTAACTTTTAATCACTTTTATCACTTTTTTTATCACTTTAATCGGTAATTAATCAAGAAACTTGAAAATTTCGTTCAAAAGCTCATTTTTGCCGTCGCCCTTAAGGGATGAAAACGGAATGAGTCTTGCACCGAGCTTTTCAAGCTCGGCTTTTGCTTCGTTATAATCAGTCTTGTTAAGCTTGTCGGACTTTGTTGCGACAATAATATAATCCGCCCCGGTCTGATCAAGCCAGTCGAGCATCATATAATCGTCGTCGGTAGGTCCGATTCTCATATCAACCAGCTGAACAAACAGCCTTTTTGCCTTTGCTCCGCCCTTGTTAAGATATGTATCGGTAAGCCCCGACCATCTTTTCTTGTCTGTAGCGGCTCTTTTTGCATATCCGTATCCCGGAAGGTCTACAAAATAGAACTTTTTATCAACGTCATAAAAGTTGACCGTGATAGTCTTTCCGGGCGATGAGGAAACCCTTGCAAGAGATTTTCTTCCTGCAAGAGTGTTTAAAAGAGAGCTTTTTCCGACATTTGATCTGCCGGAAAAAACAATCTGCGGAAGGCCGTCGTTCGGAAACTGCTCCGGCAAGCCTGCCGACATTTTCAAGCTGATATTCTGAATGTTTACCTTCATTTTAAGTCCTTTGTTTTTTCGGTGTTCTTCGAATTCTTTGCGCTCTTCGCACCCTTTGAAGCCTCTTTGCCGCTTGTATTTCCGGAATCGGATGTGTCATGCTTCTTTTCAAGTGCCGTATCAAGCACCTCGCTTACATCCGAGCAGAATACGAACTCAAGATTGTCCTTTACGATCTTGTCAAGATCGTCCATGTCAACCATATTGTCCTTCGGGACGCAGACTGTCTTTACACCAGCCTTGTATGCAGCCATTGTCTTTTCCTTAAGACCGCCGATTGCAAGCACCCTGCCCCTCAGTGTAACCTCTCCGGTCATAGCTACATCGCGCCTTACCGGTCTTCCCGACAGCTCGCTTACAAGCGCAGTAACCATTGTAACTCCTGCAGACGGACCGTCCTTCGGGATCGCTCCCTCGGGAACATGGATATGTATATCCTTTTCCTTATAGAAATCGGGATTGATGCCGAGCGCCTCTGAATGCGAACGGATATATGTTATCGCCGCCTTGGCAGACTCCTTCATTACATCACCGAGAGAGCCTGTAAGCTCCAGCTTGCCGTTTCCCGGCATTGCTGCAACCTCGATTTTAAGAAGATCGCCTCCGGTTGCGGTATATGCAAGGCCGTTTACAACGCCGATCTCGTTCTTGTCTCCGATATACTCCGGTATGATCTTTCTTTCTCCGAGGTATTCATGAACATTCTTTTCGGTGAGTTTGCAGGACTTGCACTCCTCCTCGATAATCTTCTTTGCCGCCTTTCTGCAAACCGCGGCAATTTCTCTTTCAAGGTTGCGCACTCCGGCTTCTCTTGTATAAAAATCGATAATTTCGATAATCGCGCTGTCATCAAAATGCAGCAGCTTCTTTGTCAGACCGTGCCTCTTTAGCTGCTTCGGAATCAGATGGTTCTTTGCTATCGAAAGCTTTTCATTTCTTGTATAAATCTTAAGCTCGATTATCTCCATACGGTCGATAAGCGGTCTCGGAACGGTTTCCAGAGTGTTTGCCGTAGCGATAAACAGACAGTCGGAAAGATCAATCGGAAGCTCAATAAAGTGATCTCTGAAATTCTTGTTCTGCTCTCCGTCAAGCACCTCAAGAAGTGCCGATGCAGGATCGCCGTGGCTGTCGCTTGTGAGCTTGTCGATCTCGTCAAGAAGAATGACGGGATTGAGCGACTGCGCCTGATCGATTGCGTTTACAATCCGTCCCGGCATAGATCCGATATATGTTTTTCTGTGTCCTCTTATGTCTGCCTCGTCCCTGATTCCGCCGAGCGATACACGGACAAACTTTCTCTTCATCGCCTCTGCAATAGAAGCGCCGATCGATGTTTTTCCTGTTCCGGGAGGGCCTACAAGACAGAGAATCTGGTTTTTAAGATCCGGGCTCAGCTGCTTTACGGCAATAAACTCAAGAATTCTCTCCTTGACCTTTTCAAGACCGTCGTGATCTCTTTCGAGAATTTTTCTTGCAGCGTCGACATCCTTTCTGTCCTTGGTCTTTTTGCCCCACGGAAGCTCGATGCAGATATCAAGATAATTGCGCAAAACGCTGCTCTCGGCAGAGCTGTACGGCATTTTGGCAAGCTTGCGAACCTCTTTTACAAGCTTTTCGTCAACCTCTTTGGGAAGATTTGCCTTTTTTATCCTGTCAAGATATTCGGTAATCTCCTCGTCATCCTCGCCCATGCCATCATAGCCGAGCTCGGAGCGGATCGCCTTCAGCTGCTCTTTAAGATAATATTCCCTCTGATTGCTTTCAATCTGCGATTTTACCTTCTTCTGAATCATGTGCTCGGTCTCAAGCATGCTGTTTTCCCTTTCGAGGATAACAGCCAGCCTTTCCGCACGGCGGAGCGGATCGAACTCCTCGAGAATTGTCTGCTTGTCAACAAAGTTTATAAGGACATTTGTCGCAAGGAAATCCGATAGCAAACCCGGATTGGTAATCGATTTTGCGGTTATTGCAAGATTGCTTGAAAACTTGGGGAAATGATCCGCAACAGCATCAAACAGATGTAAAAGCTCCTGAACAAGAGCCTCCCCCTTGACGCCTCCGTTGTCCTCAACTCTAACAATTTTGCAGGTTACATCGGCAGTAAGCTCTCCGTCGTCCGAAATGTACTCGTCGACATTTGCACGGCAGTGACCCTCGATAAAGACTCTCGCACCGCCCTCCGGAAGAGTTATGATGTGATTGACCTTAGCAACCGTTCCGACCGCAAACAGGTTTTCCGGCTTGATTTCGTCAAATCCGATATCCATCTGTGAAACAAAAAGGATGTTTCCCTCGTTTTTCTGGGCATTTTCACAGATGGCAATCTGCTTTTCGTCTGATATTTCGAGACTGACCGGAATCGACGGAAAGACAACAATTCCGCGCAGACCGACAACAGGAAGTGTCATTTTATCAACTTTTTCAATATATTTTGACATATTTATTTATAATCCTTACTTTTCTGCGATTCTCTCTTTGATAGCAGTAGATAATGCTATACAGCATAGTATTATATCATACTTTTCATGAATAATCAAACAATACAAAAAAAATTTACATATAGTGCTATATACTTCATTTGCATTTAAAACATAATTCTTCCGGCAAATCTTTCTGTTCACAAAAAATTAATAAATGTTTTTGCCGATTAGCTATTGCAAAAAAAAAATATGTATGCTAAAATACCAAGGTAAAAGTTATAGGGGCATAGCTCAGTTGGTAGAGCAGCGGTCTCCAAAACCGCGTGCCGAGGGTTCGAGCCCTTCTGCCCCTGCCACCGGAAAAGCCTTGAAACCGCTGGGTTTCAGGGCTTTTTCTTTGCGTTTTCGAGGACGGCGCACGGTCTGTTTTGCCGCATTGGAGAGTGCAAAAATGGGGCTGATTTCCCATCCGGCGGCATCCGCTCACAACGATTCCGTCTGCACCATCATCAAAACAGCATCAAAATTTTAGCTCC
>CAKSER010000025.1 GCA_934447715.1 uncultured Eubacteriales bacterium
ACGTCTCCGCCGAGCACCGTCAGAATCCGCTCGGTATCGTGCGTTCCCAAAAAGTTCATCAGGCAGTCGGATACGCATTTCGGGTAGTGCCTATAGATCGTCTCGGTGGCATACCGCAGCCCGGAAAAATCGCCGTATTTGATATAGTTTATAATCCCGGTGCGAAGCGGATAATTCATTACCGAATCAAGCTCGCTGCCCCCAAGATATTCCTTTCGCATGCCGTATGCAATCTTGTTTGATGCATCCTCCCAGACCTCGCCGAGGACAATGCCGTCCTTTTTTTCGTCCTTTACTGCGTCTCTTATCCCTTTTATAAAATCATCCGGAAGTTCGTCCGCAACGTCAAGACGGTAGCCGGACGCTCCCATTTTCATGTATTTGCGGATTACTCCGTTTTCTCCTAAAATAAACTCCCTGTATTTTTTGTTTGAGCAGTTCACCTTCGGAAGAATATCGATCCCCCACCAGCATTCGTATTTGTTTGGAAAATCGGTAAAGAAGTACCAATCATAGTATTCTGAATCCTTTGAATTATATGCTCCGAGCGTATTATAATGACCGTATCTGTTAAAATAAATGCTGTCGTCGCCTGTATGGTTGAACACGCCGTCTAAAATAACCGAAATGCCTCTTTTTCCGCATTCCTCGCAGAGCATCAAAAACGCCTCATCACCGCCGAACATCGAATCGACCTTCATATAGTCGGCAGTGTCGTATTTGTGATTTGACACCGATTCAAATATCGGGCTTAAATAAATGACGGTAATGCCGATTGACAGAAGATAATCCAGCTTTTCGATTATTCCGTAAAGATCTCCGCCGAAAAACTCGTTATTTTTAAGCGGCTCCCCCCTGTACTCCGGATATTCCGGTATGCCGTTCTTCCAATCCGGATTCAATCTTGCCCCATCCTTTAGTTTGCATCTGCCGGACGATCTGAACCTATCGACAAAGATGTGATATACCGTTCCGCTTTTAAAAAAGTCCGGGGTCGTAAAATCGCCTTTGTATATCAAAAACTGCCTTTTTCCGGCTGCTTCAAGAGGCAAAAGCTCTGTAGCCTGCTCTCCTGCAAGCTGAATTCTGCCGTCAAAGGAATCTGCTTCGTAATAATAAAAGAAAAGCCCGGATTCCTTACCGCTTAAGAGCCTGTCTGTCGGAATTTCAACGCGGTATATATCGTTTTCACCGTCAACCGAATATATCGAAAGCGGAAAACCGTTTTTTTCCGCGTCTTTCGCGCCCTCCGGAACGCTGTCCTTTAAAATAACGAGATTAACATCCGAAAGACCCTTGAACCGTTTTGCACGCAGCTCAAAAACAATTATTCCGCCGTATGGCAGCGCCCCGAAAAGAGAAAAATCCTCTTCCTTTCCTGTCCTGCCGCTTTTTTCTGTTTTTTTGTAGAATTTATATTCCTCAATACTTCCGTTTATCAAATTATTACTCAAAGCAATCACATCTCCAAAGCAAAGAATGCTCGCCGGCACTAAAAGGCATTTAAGCAATTAAAAAATCCGAAAAGACATCCTCGCTCGATACACACAAGGGACAGCAAAAAAGCTCCGCTGCCCCTTTAAGAAATCGGTTATTCTACCGGCTTTATATGCCAGATGTTCTCGGCATATTCCTTTATGCTCCTGTCGGAGGAAAAATGCCCTGCGCCTGCAATGTTAAGAAGCGATTTTCTGTTCCAGAGCTCTCTGTCACTGTAATCTCTTCTCATCTGCGCGCTTACACCCATATACGACTCAAAATCCGCAAAGCACATATAAGGATCCGAAACGCCCTGACCGTACATAAAGTAGTTTACGATATCCGTAAAGCTGTTTCCGGCAAAGCCCTTTCGAAGCAGGCTCATAATCGCCTGAAGGCGGGGATTCTTTCTGTAATACTCAACAGAATCATATCCCGTCTTCCAGAGCTCGTCTACCTCCTTTGCGTTAAGACCGAAGATATAGATATTATCCTTTCCGACAGCCTCTGCCATCTCGACGTTCGCACCGTCAAGTGTTCCGATGGTAAGCGCGCCGTTGATCATGAATTTCATGCATCCGGTACCGCTTGCCTCCTTGCCGGCAAGCGAAATCTGCTCGCTTATATCCGACGCAGGCATGAGGATTTCCGCTGTGCTTACATTGTAATCCTCAAGATATACAACCCGGATAATGTCTCTGATCTTCGAGTTGTTTTCTATCTCCTTGCCGATGCTCCAGATAAGCTTGATTATTTCCTTTGCAAGATAATATCCGGGAGCCGCCTTTCCGCCGAAGATAAATGTGCAGGGGGCGATATCCGCGTTCGGATTTTCGAGAAGCTCGTTATAATACGCAAGAATCTTTAAAACATTCAGCGTCTGCCTTTTATATTCGTGTATTCTCTTTACCTGAACGTCAAAAATCGATGCGGTATCGAGCTTTATTCCCTGCTTTTCGCAGAGAATCCTTGAAAAGCGCTCCTTGTTGTCGGATTTGATCTTGTCAAGACGCGAAAGGATATTCTTATCGTCCTTGAACGCAGCAAAGCCGGAAAGCAGCTCGGAATTCTTTCTGTAGTCCTTTCCGATGCATTCGTCAAGAAGCTCGGTAAGCTCTGTGTTCGAATAGCAGAGCCATCTGCGGTGTGCAATTCCGTTTGTGACATTTGTAAACTTGTTCGGCGATGCCTTGTAGTAGTCGTGGAAAACCGTGTCCTTTAATATCTGCGAGTGAAGGGCGGAAACGCCGTTTACCGTGTGAGAAGCCGCAACGCTGAGATTTGCCATTCTGACCTGATTGTATCCCACAATCGCCATTCTGGAAATTCTGTCCCAGTCTCCCGGATAGAAATTCCAAAGGTCGGCGCAGACCCTGCGGTTGATTTCCTCGACAATCATATAAATTCTCTGCAGCTTTAAACGGAACAGATCGGTGTTCCATTTTTCAAGCGCCTCCGGCATGACCGTGTGATTTGTGTAGGTTACAGAGTTTGTTACAACTCTCCATGCATCGTCCCAGGAGTACGAATAGATATCCATAAGAATTCTCATCAACTCCGGAATAACAAGAGCGGGATGAGTATCGTTTATGTGAATTGCAACCTTGTCCTCAAAGCCGGAAAGCGAGCCGTATGCAGAAAGGTGATCTGCGATTATGCTCTGAAGCGATGCCGAAACAAGGAAATACTGCTGGCTGAGCCTTAAAAGCTTGCCCTCGTCGTGGTTATCCGACGGATAGAGCACCTTGGATATAAGCTCAGCGTTGGTTGTTTCCTCCATCGCCTTGACATACTGACCCTGCGAGAAAAGATTCATATTGACATTTTTCGCGCTGTGAGCCCTCCAGAGACGGAGGTTGTTGACCGCCTTGCAGTCCGCTCCGGAGATCATCATATCATACGGAACGGCGATTACCTCATCATAGTTTTCGTAAGCAATATTAAGCTTTCCGTTTTCCCAGTTTTCCTTTACGGAGCCGCCGAAGCGAACCGGGAACTGCTTGTCGATTCTCGGAACAAGCCAGCTTTCGCACTCATTAAGCCACGTGTCCGGAAGTTCGACCTGATTTCCGCCGATTATCTCCTGCTTGAACAGTCCGTATTCATAGCAGATAGAAAATCCGGTTGCCGGATAGTCAAGCGTTGTAAGCGAATCCATAAAGCATGCGGCAAGTCTTCCGAGACCGCCGTTGCCGAGCCCGGGGTTCGGTTCTCTTTTGTAAAGAGCCTCTATATCGAATCCGAAGTCGGAAATAACCTTTCTGAAGACCTCCTCAAGGCCGAGATTTCTTAAATTGTTATAAAGAGACGGACCGATTAGGAATTCCATGCAGAGATAGTACACCCTCTTTGCATGCTGCTTCTTTGTCCTCTCCTTAAAATCCGATCTTTTCTGCGTCAGAATATCCTTGACACAGAGGATTGCGGCGTTGTACATCTGTTTTTCTGTTGCTGTTTCGGGGGTTGCGCCGAAATATCCCG
The DNA here is from genome assembly GCA_934447715.1 of uncultured Eubacteriales bacterium. GTDB lineage: Bacteria > Bacillota > Clostridia > Oscillospirales > CAG-272 > HGM12657. The sequence goes on from CAKSER010000025.1 coordinate 3,961, forward strand.
ACAGCTTTCTTTCCAGTGCTTCCTTAATGTCACTGTATTCTTTGATATCGTTTATTTTACCATCCCTCCAGACGTGTTTATCTTTTTTATAAAAGCCTTAATAAATTCCCGAAACCGGGTTCTTTATCACAGCATTGACCTATACAGCTCAATATATTTTTTTGCCGACACATTCCACGAAAAATCGACACTCATTACCTGCTTTACAAGCTGCCTGAAGGCTGTCCTGTCGTCAAAGTAAAGCGAAAGCGCCTCTCTTATAACTCCCATCATTTCGTGTGCGTTATAGTTTGCAAAGCTGAAGCCGTTTCCGGTTTTGTCGTACTTGTTATATGCCCTTATCGTATCGTAAAGACCGCCTGTCTCTCTTACGATCGGAACACTGCCGTATCTTGATGCGATCATCTGGGAAAGACCGCAGGGCTCGCTCTTCGACGGCATAAGGAACATATCCGAGCCTGCATAGACAAGCTTGGAAAGCTCCTTGTTGAACTCAATCATCGCGCAGATTTTTCCGGGATACCTACCCCGAAGAGCTTTAAAAAAGTTTTCGATCGTGCTGTCTCCGGTTCCGAGAAGGACAAACTGGACATTGTCGTTTTGAAGCATATCCTCTATTACGCGGCAGACAAGATCAAAGCCCTTGTGAGTTACAAGCCTTGATACCATTGCAATGATCGGAATGTCGGTATTCTGCTCAAGACCGCAGCGCTCCTGAAGAAGCTTTTTGTTCTTTGTCTTTCCCACAAGGCTCTTTACCGAATAATGATATTTGATCTGCGGATCTGTCTGCGGATTGTAGTAGCTTACATCGATACCGTTTACAATTCCGCACATTTTGTCTTTTGCGGAAAGAATGACCCGATCAAGCCCGTGAGCATAATACGGATCGGTAAGCTCCTTTGCATACTGCTCGCTTACCGTGCTGACACGGTCCGCAACCGTGATTGCGCCCTTTGTAAGATTTATATCCCGGTTAAATTCGACAACCTCTCTGTCCCGGTCCGAGAGATCAAACACGTCGCCTAAAATGCTCATGTCGTATATGCCCTGGTACTCGATGTTGTGTATTGTATAAAGTGTTTTTATGCGGTCATATCCCGGAATAAGGCCGTATTTTCTTTTAAGATATATAACCGACAGCGCACTCTGCCAATCGTTTGCGTGCAGAATGTCCGGGAAAAACCCGACCGCCTGCATCAGCTCGATAACCGCCTTGCAGAAGAAAGCAAATCTTTCCCCGTCGTCGTACTCGCCGTACAGCTGATGCCTTTTAAAATAGAATTCGTTGTCAAGGAAATAGTATACAACCCCGTCCTTCAAATAGCTCCAGATCCCGAGGTACTGCCTTCTCCAGGAAAGCGACACATATATCTCATTTACAAGAACCGAATCCTTAAGATATCTTTCCTTGATCGAAGGATACATCGGTATGACAACCCGGACATCCGATCCGTCTCCAAGCTGCTCCTTTACCGCAGGAGGAAGCGATCCGATTACATCTCCGAGCCCTCCCGACGCTGCAAACGGAAGCGCCTCAGAGGCAACATACAGTATTTTCATATCCTTTGCTCCTTATTGCACTTTTTATTTTGCCTGTCATCTTCTAATTATGCTTTCTGTCTTCAGCCATGACGGCTTTGCATCTTTCAGACCGCTTAAATCATCTTTCCCTTTGCGATGTAAAACGGCTGATTCGGTACGCCGGACAGGACAGCGCCGCTTCTGATAACCACATTCTTGTCGCTTATCGTGCAGTTTACATTTACATTTGCTTCAAGAATCGTGTCCTGCATAAGTATCGAATTGCGCACAACCGTACCCTTTCCGACATTTACTCCCCTGAAAAGGATCGAATTTTCAACAGTACCCTCAATCCGGCAGCCGTCGGCGATCAGAGAGTTTTTCACATCCGACTCCGCGCTGTAATATGTCGGGGCGGAATTTCTTATCTTTGTAAGGATCGGTCTGTTCTTTACCTCAAAAAGCGCCTTCCTTGCCTTTTCGTTTTCAATAAGCTCCATGCTGTATTTGAAGTAATCCTCAAGAGAGGCGATCGTTGCAAAGAAGCCGTTGTATCTGTATACACGGTAGTTCATGCGTCCGAGATTTCTTGCAATAATGTCTCTTGTAAGGCTCGAATAGCCGTGGGCTGTCGCATCCCTCACAATGCTCTTAAGATAATCTGTTCTCATGACTATAAGGTTGAGGCAGACCTCCGCCTCACCTTCGAAATTGTTCGGATACGAGAGAATATCGGTAATCCTGCAGCTCTCATCGGATTCAACTACAATATTGTTCTGACTTTCCTCTCTTGTAAGAGACATTTTCTTTACGGCAAGCGTCATATCAGCGCCTGTTGCCGAGTGATACTCTATTATGTCGTTAAGGTCGACATTGCAGATAACATCGCTGTCGGAAAGCACAACAAATTCGTCCTTGATCCGGCTGATATAATAGTTTACGCTCTTGAGCGCCTCAAGACGGGAAAGAGGATTTAACTGTGTATATCCGTTGCGTGAGGTCATTACGAACGGCGGAAGCATTTTTATTCCTCCCGATCTCCTTGCAAGATCCCAGTCCTTTCCGGAGCCGATGTGATCCATAAGCGAGAGATAGTTGTTGTTTGTAATGACGCTTATATTATAAATATTCGAATTTACCATATTCGAAAGAGTAAAATCAATAAATCTGTATCTGCATCCGAACGGAACGGATGCGATAGTTCTTGCGCTTGTTAATTCCGGGATATTGCTATCATGAACATTTGAAAAAATGATTCCGGCAGCAGACATTGGTGTTTCCTCCTTGTGTGATTTTACTTAGCTTGATTTTACTTGTTTGCGAGCTCGGCAAAGTATCTGCCGTCCGCCATTACACCGTCCGGCACGGTCGTGCCGTCATCAAGTGAAATATTTTTTGCTATTACCGTAATACCGACACCGTCGGCTCTTTCCTTTCCGACAACACAGTTTTTGCCGATCGAAACACCGCCGTCAATCATGCTGTAAAAGACGCTTGAGTCCTCGCCGATCACGGTATCCTCCATAATTACCGAATCCTTTACGACAGCGCCCTTTCCGATCTTCACTCCGGACATGAGAACACTGTTTTCAACCGTTCCCTCTATCTCGCAGCCCTCGGTGACAAGCGAATTTGCAACCCTGCCGCTCTTTCCGATCCTGTGCGGAGGCCTTGCCATGTTTCTTGAATAAACCGTAAAGCCGTCACCCTGAAGATTGAACACCGGATTGCTTCCGAGCAGATCCATGTTTGCCTCCCAAAGCGACTGAATCGTTCCGACGTCCTTCCAATACCCCTCAAAGGGATATGCATAAAGCCTTTTTCCGTCGTTCAGCATCGTCGGGATAATATTCTTTCCGAAATCGTTTGACGACCCCTCGGTGTTTTCATCTCTTATAAGATATTCCTCAAGAACCGCTCTTGAGAATATATATATTCCCATCGACGCTTTTGTACTCTTCGGATGCTTCGGCTTTTCTTCAAAATCCACAATCCTGAGGCTGTCGTCGGTGTTCATTATTCCGAATCGGCTTGCTTCCTCGATCGGAACGTTCAAAACCGCAATCGTCGCATCCGCCTCGGTTTCCTTGTGAGCCTTCAGCATCTTGCTGTAGTCCATCTTATAAATATGATCTCCCGAGAGAATCAGAACATAATCCGGGTCGTATCTCCTTATAAAATCAAGATTCTGATAGATTGCATTGGCGGTTCCCCTGTACCAGTCCGCTCCGTCCTTTCCCTGATACGGCGGCAAAACCGTCACTCCGCTGTTCGCGCGGTCAAGATCCCACGGTCCGCCCTTTCCGATATACTCGTTTAACACAAGCGGCTGATACTGTGTAAGTACACCGACGGTATAAATTCCGGAATTTACACAGTTTGACATCGGAAAATCGATAATCTTATATTTTCCCCCGAACGAAACGGCAGGCTTGGCGGTTTTTTCGGTCAGTGCATATAAACGGCTTCCCTGTCCGCCGGCAAGCAGCATTGCAACACATTCTGTTTTCCTGTACATTAACGTTGATCTCCTTCGGTTATATTTTCATGTTAATTTATTATTTTCAGGGAATTGCTTGGGAATATTCTAAAGTATTTAAAACAATTTAAGGTCTGAATACGGCTGCCCGGTCTATTCTGTTCTTTCAAGAATCAGCCCACAGTATCCGGGAAGGTCGAAGCGAAGCAGACAGCTGCCACTTTTCTCGCCCTCGCTCACCGTAATAAGCTCATCCTTTAAAAATGAGCTGCCGCCGAATTCTTCAAGATCGGAATTTAAAACGACTCTGTATTTCCCCGGCCGGTCTACCGGAAATTCATAGCTTTTTCTCTGCACCGGAGAAAAATGGACAATAACGGTATAGCTTTTTCCTAATGCATCGATTCTTTCATAGATTACGGCATTGTCCTCTGCCCTGTCCGCTTCAAGCCACTTAAATCCGTCCCAGCTGTCGTCGATCTCCCAGAGCTGAGGGGATGAAAGGTAGAGATTGTTGAGTACTCTTACAAATTTCTGCATTTTAGAATGCATCGGAAAATCGAGCATGAACCACTCGAGCTGATTCTGATAATCCCACTCTCTGAACTGTGCATATTCGTTTCCCATAAAGCTTAGCTTTTTTCCCGGCATGGTCATCATATATACGAAAAACGCCCTCATCATGGAGAATTTTTCTTCGTAGGAGCCGAACATCTTGTCGATCAGCGATTTCTTTCCGTGAACGACCTCGTCGTGAGACACAGGAAGAATATAGTTTTCCGAAAAGGCATACATCATCGGAAACGTAAGCTTGCTTTGATTATACTGCCGCCCGATCGGATCCATCGATACATATTCGAACATGTCGTTTGAAAAGCCCATGTTCCATTTAAAGTTAAAGCCGAGCCCACCGTCCGAAACCGGCTTTGTAATCATCGGCCAGGCGGTCGATTCCTCCGCAATCATGAGCGCGTCCGGAAACTCTGCAAAAACCGCAGAGTTGAGCTTTTTGAAAAAGTCCACAGTTTCAAGATTCTGATTTCCGCCGAAGCAGTTCGGCGTCCACTCGCCGGGCTTCTTGTCATAGTCGAGATACAGCATCGATGCAACCGCGTCTACACGCAAGCCGTCCACATGATACTTTCCGAGCCAGAACATGGCGTTTGAGATAAGGAAGCTCTGAACCTCCGGCTTTCCGACATCGAAAAACCTTGTTCCCCAGCCGGCGTTTTCCATCCTGCTCTTGTCCGAGTATTCATAAAGCGGACCGCCGTCAAACTCGAAAAGCCCGTGCTCGTCCTTCGGGAAGTGCGCCGGAACCCAGTCTAAAATCACTCCGACGCCGTTTTTATGCAGCTTGCTGACAAAATATGCAAAGTCCTCCGGACATCCGAAGCGTGAAGTCGGAGCATAGTATCCACACACCTGATATCCCCACGAACCGTCAAACGGATGCTCCATTATCGGAAGCAGCTCAACATGGGTATATCCCATTCCCTTTACATACGGCACAAGCTGATCTGCCAGCTCTCTGTAGTTAAGATAGTGCTCCCCGTCCGCGGTCGACTCTCCTCCTCTTGTTTTAAAGGATCCGAGATGCACCTCGTATATATTAAGCGGAGAAGGATAAAAATGGCTTTTTGCCTTTTTGCTTCTGCCGGAAAATGCCCTGTGTCTGATTTTCTCCCAGTTTCCCTCGTCAAAACGGAGATTATCGAGGCTTTTTATAACCGATGCGGTCTTTGTATGCGTCTGGGAGCTGAATGCATACGGATCGGCCTTGTAGTGGGTTGTGCCGTTTCTTGTGACGGCATATTTATAGTAGCTTCCCTCGAAAGGCCTTTCGCTTTTATACTCTGCCTGCCAGATTCCGTATGAGATTTTTTCCATCTGAATTCCGTTGTCCCATGAACAAAAATCTCCGACTACGCGGACATTGTCCGCCATCGGAGCAAAAACCCGGAAAACATAGGTATAAATACCCTTTTCGGGATCAAAATCAAAATGACAGCCCATAAGGTCATAGGCGCGGTAATTCGTTCCCTGGTGGAAAAGATACACCGGCAGATCAAGCTTTTTGTTTGTCTCTTTTTCTTTGATCATTTTCTACCTCTTAAGCGATATGTTTTGTCATTTTCGGTATGGCTTAATTTTACCATTTTTTTTGAGATTTTTCAATAACGAAAATGCATTTTTTTGCCTTCATGACTGCATTTTTTGATATTTTTTTGCTTAACATATCTCATGATAAAATTCGGGTAAAAAACCTGTAAAAACCGCATAAAAAAAGCACACCCCCATCGGCATCATATTGCCGCGGCAGAGGTATGCTTTTCGTTTTCTTACCTTTGCAAATTCTTATAAATCTGCCTTCAGCTTTTTGTTCCGGTAGAGCCGAATCCGCCGCTTCCGCGCTCGGTTTCATCAAGCTCGTTTACCTCGACATATTCCGGAACCGTTACCGGCATAATCATAAGCTGTGCGATCCTGTCGCCCGGCTCGATAGTCTGCGGCTCGCTTCCGGAGTTAAGAACAGCGACAAGAATCTCTCCACGGTAATCGCTGTCGACAACACCGATTCCGTTTGCAAGACACAGTCCCTTTTTAAATGCCATTCCGCTTCTTGCACAAATCAGGGCAACATAGCCGTTTGAAGGAAGTTCGATTGCAATTCCGGTCGGAATAAGCCTTCTTTCGCCGCCGCCGACCGTCACAGGCCCGTCAAGAAGGGCATACAGATCAGCCGCAGCAGCTCCTGCCGTTGCGACCTTCGGAAGCACTGCCCTTTCGTTAAGCTTTTTTACCTTTACTGTCATAATAATAACATCCTTTTTCTTTAAACTTAAGAGCCGTAAAAAACGGCTTATATGCTATGGCTTATTTGATGCGCCTTATCGGCTCCTTTGACGGTTGCTTATGCTTGTATGCATAAATAACCTTCATGACCTCCGCGCGCGACTCGGTTGTAAAGAGGAAATGCCTTTCCTCGATTCCGGCTTCGTCAAGACGGGAGGTGTATTCCGCCATATATGTAGGAACACTGTTTAATATCATATCTCTGCCGTTTTCGCGCATAACCGGAAATCTTGCGTTCTTTGTGTCGCGAAGCTCGGTTCTTCCGATCGGCTTTTCGACAAGCATCAAAGGAATTCTGCCGTAAACAATCGCGCCCTTGAGCACCTTCGAGTTAAAATAAATGTCCCTTATCTGCGGCAGGGTGAGCTCCGCCGAAAGCAGAACGCTTTCCGGTGCCGAAGAAAACAGCGAAGCTGCTGCATTTGCAGACGCGGTATTGAAAATATTCATCCGATAGTCAACAGTGACCGCAAGACCGAATTTTTCGGCAAGAGAAATCTGTCCGATGTTGCAGACAAGAGCGCGCTTTGCCCCCTTGCTTACCGCCTTTTCCAGCTTTTTTTCGACATTATAAAGCTCGGAATCGAAGACGACCGGAGGCAGCGTTACTCCGTCTGCTATCGCTTCGTAGCCGGAAAGCGGAAGATATATATGCGCATAATCGACCGAATCCGGAATCTGGGCTGCCTTGTTGAATCTTGCACTTTCGATTATTTTCTTTGCCGGTCTTCTTTGCGGATTAAACAGCCTTGAGGGGAGCTCGACATGCTCGCCGCAGACCGTCTCTATCGGGCAAAGGCGCGGCTTTTCCGGCATTACGATCTTTAACTGCGCCGTCCTTGAATCCGCCTTGTCCTTTTCGGAGCGGACGCCGAGCATCGAATTATTTATTTTTCCGGTAAAATATCCGTCTGTAAAGCCGCCTCTTGAAAACAGGGCTGAAAGCTCTGCAATTTCCTTTTCGGTCGCCGCTCTTTTCTCGTCAAGAAGCCTGCGGTATATTCTTGTCACCCCAAAGACATAGCTCGGGCTTTTCATTCTGCCCTCGATTTTAAGCGAGGCGACACCGGATTTTATAATCTCCGGAATATGTCCTGCAAGGCACATGTCCTTCAGGCTGATCGGATATGCCCCGTCATATTTCATCCGGCACGGCTGCGCACACTCTCCTCTGTTTCCGCTCCTGCCTCCGAGCATCGAGCTCATCAGGCACTGACCGGAGGTGCAGACGCAGATTGCACCGTGAACAAACATTTCAACTTCTGCCTCGGTGCCCTGACATATGGTCATGAGGTTTTCCATGCTCGTTTCTCTTGCAATCACAACCCTTTTGTATCCGATAGAAAACAGCCTGTTTACCGCTTCGAGATTGTGCGCGGTCATCTGCGTGCTTGCATGCAGCTCAAGCTTCGGATAATATTTCTTTACAAGCTCCGCAAGTCCGAGGTCGGCAATTATAATAGCATCAACACCGCTTTCGTAAAGAAAGCCGACATATTCAAGCGCGAGCTTCAGCTCCTTGTCATATATCTGCGTGTTTACCGTGACATACAGCCTTACTCCGCTTTTGTGGCATTCCTTTACTGCATTTACAATTCTGTCCCGGTCAAAGTTCTTTGCGTTCATTCTGGCGTTAAAGAGCGTTCCGCCGATATATACAGCGTCCGCTCCGCCTGCAACAGCCGCCTTCAGTGTCTCGTATGAGCCGCAGGGGCAAAGAAGCTCCGGCAGGCTGTCCTTATTTCTCATTTGATTCAAGCTCCGCAATCTTCTTTTTCAGTATTTCGTTTTCCTCTGTCAGCTTGACCTTGCTGTCAAGATAATCAAGTGCGCAGAGCGTCAGAGCATCGATTTTGGTGCACCTCTTGTTTGCAATTACTGTTTCGGTAATTCTTCTGTCGATGATTTTTGCAAGCTCGAGCACATACTCTTCGCTTTCCTCCGAAATAATCGTAAGCTTTGCGCCTGCGATGCTGACTGTATATTTTTCCTTCATTTCAGTTTATCCTTTGCATAATTGTTATTTTTGGTATTGAAAAAAAGCAGAAAATGCTGTATAATATTCGTCTATATTATTATAATGTATTATTTGCTTTTTTTCAATACAAATTCAGTCAAAAAACAAAGCAAACGGAGTAGTCATGAGCAAATTCACCGACGCAAAGAGAATTGTCGTAAAAATCGGAACCTCGACCCTTACATATGACACAGGAAAATTCAACCTTAAAAGGATGGAAAAGCTTGCAAGAGTTCTTTCGGATCTTAAAAATTCCGGAAAGGAAGTAATTCTTGTGTCGTCCGGAGCCATTACCGCAGGAATTGCGAAAATGGGCATAACACACCGCCCGAAAACCACGGCGGAAAAGCAGGCAACCGCGGCAATCGGTCAGTGCGAGCTTATGAGAATGTACGAAAGCTTTTTTGAAATGTACGGCTATGCAGTAGCGCAGGTCCTTGTTTCAAAGGAGATTGTCGAGCTTGAGGAAATGAAGACAAATGCGATCAACACCTTCAAAAAGCTCCTTGAGCTGAACTGCATCCCGATCGTAAACGAAAACGACACCGTTTCGTCAAGCGAGATCGAATTCGGCGACAACGATTCGCTTTCGGCATACGTCTCTGTCCTTACAAATGCCGATGTGCTTGTAATTCTTTCGGACATCGACGGTCTCTACAGCACCGACCCGAGAAAGGATCCGAATGCTAAGCTGATCCCGAAAGTTGACGAAATTACCGACGAAATTATCGGGTGCGCGGGAGGTGCCGGAACCGAAAGAGGAACCGGAGGCGTCATTACAAAAATTCACGCAGCACAGATATCGACCGAAAACGGAATCCCGATGTATATTCTGAACGGAAGCGATCCGGATATTCTTTACGATCTGCTTTCGGGAAAGGAAAGAGGAACCTGCTTTGAGGCAAAAAAAGCCTGAAATGACAAGAAAAGCCGCAGATGAGATAATTTCAAAGCTCGAAAAGATCTATCCCGACGCAACATGCGCCCTTGAGCATGAAAATGATGCGTTCAGGCTGTTTGTAATGGCTCGCCTTTCCGCACAGTGTACCGATGCAAGGGTAAATATCGTCGCAAAGGAGCTTTTTAAAAGGCTGCCGGACGCAAAAGCCATGGCTGCCGCTCCGATCGAGCTGATTGAAGAGCTTATAAGACCCTGCGGTCTGTATAAAACAAAAGCGAAAAATATTAAGGATTCGTCTGTAATTATTACAGAAAAATACGACGGAGAAATCCCCTCCGACATGGACGAGCTGCTTGCGCTGCCCGGTGTCGGAAGAAAAATAGCAAATCTTATACGCGGAGATCTCTTCGGTCTTCCTGCCGTTGTTACAGACACACACTGCATCAGAATTGCAGGCAGGCTCGGCTTTTATGACGAGGAGCTTAGGGATCCGTACAAGATCGAAATGATTCTGAAAAAAATCATTCCGGATGAAAAGCAGTCTGACTTTTGCCACAGAATCGTCATGTTCGGCAGAGAGTTCTGTACGGCAAGAAGCCCGAAATGCGATATATGTCCGCTTGCAGAGATGTGCAGGCATCAAAAAAACACCAAAAAGAAAGGTGCAGAACAGATATGAAGGAAATTCTACTTTGCAAATACGGCGAGGTCGCCTTAAAAGGACTCAATCGCAGCCACTTTGAAAAAATCATGCAGAGAAGCCTTGACAAAAGGCTGAAAACCGTCGGAAATTTCAAGCTCTGGAGCGCTCAGAGCACATTATATGTAACCCCTGAAACAGAGGATGACGACATCGATCTTGCACTCGACATTGCAAGAAAGACCTTCGGAATCATACTTGTAAGCAGAGCCGTAGAGGCTCCGAAGGACATTGATAAAATCAAGGAGATTGCAAAGGAATATCTGCCTCAGTATCTCGGACCGTTTAAAACCTTCAAATGCGACGCAAGAAGATGCGATAAGAGATTTCCTCTTACCTCCCCACAGATTTCAGCCGAGGTCGGAGAGGCTGTCCTTGACGCAATGCCGGAAATGAAGGTGGATCTTAAAAATCCGGATGTAATCGTAATGACCGAAATCCGGGACGAGCATGCCTATATTCACGCAGGGGCATTTAAGGGCGCAGGCGGAATGCCGCAGGGCTCGAGCGGAAAAGGACTTCTGCTTCTGTCCGGCGGAATCGACAGCCCTGTTGCCGGATTCATGATGGCAAAAAGAGGACTTTCGCTTGATGCAATCTATTACGAGAGCATTCCGTACACCTCCGAGCAGGCAAGAGACAAGGTTCTTGAGCTTGCAAGAATCGTATCGGAATACTCCGGCAGAATCAATGTCCATGTCATGTCGCTTACCTTCCTTCAGGAGGCAATCCGCGACAATTGCGACGAGGATTACTTTACACTTCTTTTAAGGCGCTCGATGATGCGTCTTGCAGACAGGTGTGCCGATTACTATCACTGCGAATCGCTGATTACCGGAGAGAGCCTCGGACAGGTTGCAAGCCAGACCATGCAGGCGCTTTGTGTAACCGACATAATTGCAAACCGGCCGGTTTTCCGCCCTTGCATCGGTCAGGACAAGGAGGAAATTGTCACAACCGCAAGACGGATCGGAACCTTTGAAACATCGATTCTTCCCTATGAGGACTGCTGCACCGTCTTTACACCGAAGCACCCGAGAACAAAGCCGGAGCTTTCTAAGGTCGAGGAGCAGGAAGCAAAATTCGACTACAAGCATTTTGAGGACGAGGCATTTTCTTCCATGAGAACATGGGTAGTTGACGCATACCGTGACGAGCCGATATCCGAAATATAAGCTTAATTTACAAAACAGTGAGACAAAAATCTGTCTCACTGTTTTTTTACACTTTTTAAACCGAACACCGCTCCTGCCTTTAAATCCTTCCGAGCTTGACCCCGGTATAATAGCTCATAAGAATAGAAGCATACTCCTTTCCCTTTTTTGCAAGCTCGTTTGCGCCGATCTGGCTCATTCCGATCCCGTGGCCGTTTCCGTGTACCGTAAAGACAACATTCTGTCCCGACTGCGACAGCTCGAATCTGCAGGATTTCAGCCCCAAAACCGATCTTAAGTCCTTTGCCTTTACCGTGATATTCGCGACGGTAACCTCATCGACTCGGCCGGTGTTGTTCTTTGTTAAAGAAAATGACATATAAGGAATCCTTCCCTTTCCTCCGATCTTGCTGTAAAGCTCGTTTGCGGATATAACAAGCTCGCTTTTTACATCCGCCTCCGGTGTGCTTACCGAGCGGAGATACGGCACATCATAGCCCCAGAGATTATTTGCATTTTCGGTTTTTTTGTATGAGCTTGAATGGAACATTGCCGCAATCGGCTCCCCGTCATATAAAAGCACCTCGCCTGCGGTGGCTTTTACTGCCTTTTCGATTATCTGCCGGATTTCCTTTGCCTTTTCGCTGCCGTAGCGCTCCTCTGCCTCCTCCTCCGAAATAAACGCGGCGCAGTGCTCAAACGAAGTACATACATCGGCTCCGTCGTGCATCGAAACTCCTCCGTGATTCATTCTGTAAAGGCAATAGCTCCTTGCGGCAACCGCCTGCGCTTTGAGCGCCTCCGTTTCATAATTATACGGCATCTCCGCCATTACAACCCCGACAATATAATCCTCAAGCGGCATTCTGACCGTTTTCGAGCTTGAATGCATAAACACCTGAATCATCTTTTCATTCTTATTTTCATTTTTGCCTTCGTTCTTATTTCCGTTCTTGTTTTGATCCTTGTTTCCGTTCTTATTTGTATTTGCAGCCGTATTTGTGTCTTTAGCCGTATCCTTGACTGTACCCTTTGTTTCGTCCGGCTCTGCGGCTGCAGTATCCGGTTCTGTTTTTTCTGCCGTCGTTTCCTCTGCAAAATACGGCTCGGTATCCGGCATGTCCGAGCTTAGCATTGCACCGCTTTCGGAGCTTCCGGATGCATCCCGAAGCATAAGCTGCGACGAAAGGGGTATAAACATTATTATCATTGCAATTATTATATACACATATGAGATCAGCTTAAGATTCATTTTTTTCTCCTTTTTTTTAAATTCTGTATGCTCTTTTTTAAAGCCAGTACATTCTACTGTCAAAGCATTAAAATCATTCCGCAGCAGCAACCAATTTCCAAATATTGGAGTTTTTTGTGCAATTTTCCTATATTGTATGTTCAATTTTTGTTAAAGTTTTCTTTTGGCAAACTATTGCATTTATTTCCATTTTATGGTATTATCTTTCTTGTAGCCGGATATAGTTAAGTCGACAAACTACCGGAAATGACCGAAAATCAACCAAAGAGAAATGAAATACAAGGAATAGAAATAGATAAGGGGTAGAGCAAAAATGGAACAGAAGATCAGAGTGCTTATTGCAGACGAAAATTCAGAATTCAGAAGATCATGCAGAAACAATTTGATTGGACTTGGATACACACAGATCGAGGAATGCTCCGGCGGAGCGGAAATTATAGACCGTATAGAAAAAATCAAACCCGATATAGTTTTGATGGACGTATGGCTTTCTAAAATGGATTGCACCCAGATTATCAAAAAAACAATAGAAAAGATGGGAAGCCAGAGACCGTCGTTTATTGTGTATTCGGTAGTGAACAATCACAATATGTTCGCGGAGGCAACCGAGGCAGGCGCGGATTACTGCATGTCAAGACCGCTTGACTATCAGAAGCTGGACGAGAGGATCAGAAGAGTCTGCAAGGAGCGCTCGCCGTTCTACAAATCCCCAAGCGACCCTCAGTCGCTCGACATCGAAACGCAGGTTACAAAAATCATCCATCAGATCGGCGTCCCGGCACACATCAAGGGGTATCAGTATCTCCGCACGGCGATCATGATGACAATCGAGGATAACGAGATGATAAACTCGGTCACAAAGATACTTTACCCCACCGTTGCAAAGAAATACTCAACAACCTCATCAAGAGTCGAAAGAGCGATCCGCCACGCAATTGAGGTAGCTTGGGACAGAGGCGATATCGAAACCTTAAATTCATATTTCGGCTATACGATTCAGCAGGGCCGCGGAAAGCCGACAAACTCTGAATTCATTGCAATGATCGCCGACAATCTCCGCCTTCAGAACAAGCTTTCATAATCCGATTCATGATCATTTTATAAATTAATTATATAAATGAAACTCCCTTCCAAGTACTCCGCCGAATAAAACGCTTCCGAATGCTGGGAGCGTTTTATTGCATATTAACATATTGTGCGGAGTTTCTTAAAAATATTTATGTGTTTTTAACAAAAAGATAGTGACAAATAAAGAATAATATGCTATAATCTAGTTACAGGAAAGGAAACGATCCTGCAACCCAAATGAAAGGCGGTAGACGTATGAAAACCAACATTATTTGCAGACAGGTCAAGATTCCGGACGAGCTCAGGTCGCTTTTTGAGAAGAAGCTTGATAAGCTCGGCAAATATTTTAAGGATGATGCCGTCGCATATATCACTCTCCGCTCTAAAAAGAATCAGGAAACCCTTGAGCTTATGATCTCGAGCGGCGGTACACTTTTCAGAGCAGAGGAATCCAGCGACACCTTCAACAACGCATTTGACCTTGCAATAGAGTCGATTGTTCGCCAAATCAGAAAGAACAAAACAAGACTTAAAAGAAAGCTGCGCGATAATCCGTTCCAGGGCGAAGCCTTTGAGGAGATCGAGGAGTCGGAATTCGAGGTCAGAACAAAGAAATTCGAAATCAAGCCGATGACGGTCGACGATGCAATTCTTCAGATGAATCTGCTCGGTCACAGTTTCTTCATGTTCGAAAATTCCGAAACCGGAGTTTATAACGTCGTTTATAAGCGCGGCGAGAGCTACGGAATGATAATCCCGAACTGATAATAAAAATCTGCCGAGTTTCGGTCGTACAGACTAAAAAGCCGATATAGCCGCAGCAGCTAAGGCAATAATAAGCTGACAGACCCGAAACAAGAGCGGTGCAGTCAGGCTGAATAAAAAAGAAAATATCCCGTCGGCGCTCTTTGCACCGACGGGACTTGTTTTTATTCTGAATATTTTATTATAAGGTCAAAATTCAGTCTTTTGCAAGACAGAAAGCAGGAAAGAAACCACTCAGCCGACAAGAAAGCGCATCAGCTCGTCCGAAAGCTCGTATACATCCTCCGCGATGTCATGCCCTTTGCCCTCTATCAGACGAAGCTCGGCTTGTCCACCGGATGCATTTACCGCGTCGACCATTTCCTTTGATCTTTCAAAAGAAACCACCGTGTCATCCGTGCCGTGGAATGCAAGAACCGGAACATTTTTAAGTCGCTCTGCAAGAAAGGTCATTCCGCCTCCGCTCACCGGAGCTATCGCCGCGAATTTTTCGGGATATGCCATAGCAAGAGACCATGCACCAAAGCCTCCCATTCCGATTCCGGTCAGAGCCACTCTGCATGCATTGTATTTTACCGCCATTGCATCGATCAGCCCCATTAACGGATCGGCAAGACTGTCAAACACCTTTCCCTTTTTGCAAAGCGGAGAAAGAGTAATCACCCTGAATCCAAAATGCTCCGGATCGTTTGAAAAAAGTCTTGTAACCGACGGCTTCTTCTTAAGAGCAAGAATGATTTCTCCGCTTTCCGGCTCGTCATGCAAAAAGACGACCATAGGTAAAGACTCCTTTTCCGGATCAAAGCCGTCCGGAACTGTTATCATTGCCTGAAGTACTGAAGAAACCGACTTACTGTATACAAATGTCGAGGTCATTTTTACGCTCTTTTCGTATCCGCAAGGAATCTGATAAGCGCGTCGCTTCCCTCATATGCCGGAACCCAGCTTGCGTGTCCGCAGTTTTCAAATACAGTCAGCTTGGCATCTCCTCCTGCTGCATTGATTGCATCGACCATTTCCCTTGAAAACTTCGGCGGAACAATATTGTCGTTGTCACCGTGGAAAGCCCATACCGGCATTTTAAGCACTCCTGCCTGCTTCGGATCTCCTCCGCCGCAGACCGGTGCGATGCAGGAAAAGAAATCCGGGTGCTTGCATGCAAGTTGGAATGTGCCGAAGCCTCCCATGCTGACACCGGTAAGAGAAATCCTGTCCGGATCTGCATTATACTTCCTTGCGACATCGTTTATCATATCAAACACTCTGTCAAGAATAAGTTCTCTCCATCCAAAGCCCTTCGGGCACTGCGGAGAAAGAGTGATTACGCGCGTTCTGTCGCAGTCGGGATCGGCTGTAAAAAGCTTCGGAATTCCGTGTCTTTTGACAAGCTCAAGGTCATCGCCAGACTCGTCCGCACCGTGAAGAAATACAATAAGCGGAAGCGATTCCCTTTCGGGACTAAAATCGGTCGGGGTTGTAAGTATCGCATTAAGGCGAAGCTTAAAAACAAATTCAAGTGATTCTGTAATAATTCTCTCGTTCATAAATTAATGCCATCCGGTTAAATTATTTACTAAAGCCGCAATCGGATTATCTGTGCGAGTTGTAAAGGAATCTTACAAGATCGGTAGAATGCTCATATGCCGGAATCCAGCTGTTGTGCTCCCAGCCGAAGCAGGTGACAAGCTTTGCGTTTCCTCCTGCCCTGTTATATGCATCAACCATATCCTTTGAACTCTGGAAATAAACAATCGGGTCCTGGTCGCCGTGATATGCAAGGATCGGGCGCTTTACCTTGATTTCTCCGATTCTCCACTCCATTCCGCCGCCGCATACCGGTGCAAATGCCGAGAAGAATTCCGAATGTGAGCAGGCAAGCGACCAGGTTGCAAATCCGCCCATGCTGACGCCGGTAAGCGAGATTCTGTCGGGATCTGCATTGTACTTTTTTGCGGTTTCCTCAATAAATTTAAAAAGCTGCGGTTCAAAATCCGCCCAGATCATATTTGCAGGGCACTGAGGTGCCATTGTGATTACCCTCATGCCGTCGTATTCGTTATTAATCGAAAAAAGCTTCGGAATTCCGTACACCTTGAGCATATCAAGATTGCTTCCCCTTTCGCCGGCACCGTGGAGGAATACTATCATCGGAAGCGATTCCTTTTCCGGATCAAAGCCGTTCGGGAAGGACATCAAAGCATGAAGCTCAAGCTCAAATCCGCACGTCTTTTTCTCTTCTGCACTTTTATTTTCAATAATCATGATTTTCTCCGTTTCAAAAGACCAATAAATATTTAGTTTATTATATAATATTAAGTCGTGTTTTGCAATAATTTTATAAATATTTGTTTTTAGCAGACAAATTATTTCGGTTGAATTATTATATCAATTATGCTAAAATATTATTAATGAAAAAAGCCTTACAAAACCAATCTGAAAGGATAAGGTTATTTTATATGAAAAAAAGAAATATTATCGCTTTTCTTTTTGCTGTCATGATGATGGCAGTGCTTACTCTTACGGTAAATGCAGCAGGGAGCGCGTCGCTTGGCGGCCCGTCTGAGGTCCGTGCCGGAGACACAATAACGCTTACATTTTCGCTTTCCGGAGACAAGGTCCTCGGACTTACGGCAGAGCTTGAATATGACGCATCAAAGCTTACGCTGACAGGCACAAAGCAGCTGATTGCATCCCCGTGGATCGTCGAGACAAGCGGCAAAACGGTTCTTGCATACGACAACAACCAGACAAGCCCGATAAATTCCGCAAAGAACGTTTTTTCAGCAACCTTCAAGGTATCGTCCGGTCTTTCTGAAGGAGAGAAAATAACCGTAAAGGTAAAAAACATCACAGCCTCCGCCGGCACAAGCGACATTTCATATTCTGATGCAGTCTACAGCACCTCTCTGCTCGGAAAAAGGTCGTCGGATTCGTCTCTTTCTTCGCTTGCCGTTTCCGGCATGGAGCTTTCTCCGAAATTCGACCCGAGCACCAAAAATTACTCGGTTCCGGCTGTTCCCTTCAATGTTACAAAGCTCTCGATTACGGCAAAGGCAAGCAGTAATAAGGCCTCATACAAAATTACAGCCAATTCTCTTGATGTAGGTCAGAACAAAATAAACATAACCGTAACCGCAGAGAACGGCACAAAAACGATATACACAATTTCGGTTGTGCGCGAGCAGGATCCGAACTATGTGGCATCAAATGATGCTACACTTTCGTCGATTACCGTTTCAAAGGGAACGCTCTCTCCTGCATTTTCAAGCGAGATCGAAAGCTATATAGTATTTGTTCCGTATGAGGAAGACACGATAACCGTATCTGCTAAAGCAGCCGACAAAAACGCGTCGGCAATCGACGATATAGTTCAGGAGTTGATTGAGGGGGATAATATTTTCTATATCACATCGACAGCCGAGGATGGGGTTACAGAAAAAACATATACGGTACATGTTTTCAGGATGCCTGCCTTTAACGGAAATGTCCCGATTATTAATCACGACGGCGATAATTCGGACGACACCGCATCAGATTCCGAATCGGAAGTACCGAATCAGACGGATGAAAGCACTGCATCGGAACCGGAAAGCACGGCTTCCCCTTCGGATAATCAGGACAATCAAAGCACGATCAATTCAAGGCAGATATATATAACCACCGCCATAGCCGCTGCCGCGCTTCTTGTCGGTCTTCTTATCGGATTGCTTTTTAAAAAGGGCACGCAAAAGCAGTAAGTATTTTTAAAATCAACGCTTAAAAGCATTGAAAACACGAGCCTTTTGTGGTAGAATACCACCAAACAGCCATTAAATTTAAAACGGAGGAAAATATAATGCTTAAAGGTACACCGAAGATAATTTCACCGGAGCTTCTTAAAATTCTTTGCGAGATGGGACACGGAGACAGACTTGTAATCGGAGACGGAAATTTCCCGGCAGAGTCGATGGGAAAGAACGCATTTGTCGTCCGCTGCGACGGACACAATGTTCCCGAGCTGCTTGATGCAATTCTCACCGTTTTTCCGCTTGATACATATGTAGAAAAGCCGGTTTCTCTCATGGAGAAGGTTCCCGGAGACACTGTTGAAATACCGATCTGGGATGTTTTTGCAGATATAATCGCAAAGCACGACAAAAGAGGAAAGGACGCTATCGGTCATATCGAAAGATTCGCGTTCTATGAGGAAGCAAAGAAGACCTATGCTATAATCGCAACAGGCGAGGCTGCTCTTTATGCAAACGTAATGCTTCAGAAGGGCGTCGTTGTCGACTGACAGTCGGTTTTTGATCAATCATCTAAAAAAAGCAAGGCAGACACATCGTTTTTTTGATGTGTCTGCCTTTTTTTGCAATCAAAAATGCATCAGCCGTTATCTTACGCATCAGACTTATCGTACCGTTCCGTTCCCCACCATTTCGGCATCAGATCTCTTAAAAGAACAGTCTCGCGCTTTTCATAATCGACCAGAATTTCCATATCCGCGTTTTTTTCGTTCAGCTGATAAAAAAACTCTCTGCATGCGCCGCACGGCATGCCGCTTCCATCTCCGTACGGAGCCCTGTCTCTGAAGGCGATCAGCCTCTTTACTTCCGTCTGTCCGCTTTGGATGTACATGTTAAGAGCCGCAACGCGCTCCGCGCACAGATTCATCACGCCGGAGCAACTTTCAATGCAGAACCCGGTAAAAATCCTGCCGTCTGCGCTTTCAAGCGCGCAAACCACATGATGTGCATATACAAAAGGAGATACATCCTCCGGATGATATTCTTTTCTTGCTTCATCAAACAATTTTTCCCAAATATCCATAATCTACCCCGAAAAAAGTCATTTTGCTTTTAAAATTTTTTATACTGCCTGTACTTTTCAGTAACGGAACAGAAGATACGAAAAACGCCCCGATACAAAAGTACCGAGGCATTTATTAATATCGGAGTGAGAAGATTTGAACTTCCGGCCTCTTGGTCCCGAACCAAGCGCTCTACCAAGCTGAGCCACACCCCGTTTTCGGGTCGTCTCTTCAGACGACCCATGTATTCTATCATATAGAAATCCAAAAGTCAATAGTAAATTCAAAAAAAGTCAGATTATTTCGGATTTATGCTTCTTCTTTAGATCAGATCCAATAAAGCCGTAAAGAATCCGGCCGGTCAGCCTATCTCGCTGAACCATCCGGCAAGATATCTTGAAAGCAGAACATAATCCCAGTCGGTAACGCTTCCGTCATGATTGATATCGGCGCAGGAAAGGTCGATATCGATATCATATCCTGCAAGATACCGCGAAAGGATAACTGCATCCCGTTCGTCTATCGCCTCGTCTCTGTTGACATTTCCTGTCTGCTCGGGATATTCCTTCATTATGCTTATAACAGCATCAAGCTGCTCCTTCGGAACCCCTATTTCGGTATTAAGGCAGTTATATATCTTTTCGCTCAGGGTTTTTCCGCTAAAGGCATCGATTTTATCTATATATTTCTTCTTAATTCCCTCAACATTCCTTGACGAGCCGATCATACCGAAGTTTGAAAAGAGATAATCCCTTAAAAGCTCCTCCTTTTCAACCCCGACAAGACCGTTTATAAGATATGACATCATCCCGGTTCTGTCTGTTCCGATCGTACAGTGCATAATTAACGGATAGTTGTTCCTGTCGGACAGGATTTCAAACACCTGTCTTATCGCCGCGCTGTTATCGTACAGGATATCGCCGGTATACTGCATCGAGCACGGGAAGTAGTTTACGTCATAGACTCCGCTTCCCTTATATCCGTATTTAAGCGGATATACCTCATAAGAAATACCCCTGTTGTCCGAAACGATTCTGCCCTGCATGTCAATGCTGTATACTCCGGGAGGGATCATTCCGTTTGTTTTTGAAATATATCTCGAGCAGGAGACATCAAGCAAGCCGCCGTATGACACATAATGGAGATTTCCTCCGAGCATGATCACTCCGAGCTCCTCTGCCTTACCGTTAGTATAGTAAATCAGCCTGCCTTTTTCTCTTAAAAGCCCGTTCTGATCGCTTCGTGCAAGCGGAGAGTGCGGAATGGCCCCGTTTTCATATTCGATAAGCTTCGGATTCTTCATTACGCCGTTTTCGTCAAAGGAATATTCGCCCGGCTCGACAATTCCGTTTGCTTTTTCGGATGTAACATTCAGCTTTCCGTCACGGAATATTTTACCGCCGACACCTGCGTAATATATCTTTCCGTCGACCATTATCACTCCGGCAAAGACCTTGTCGGTTTTTTCAAAGTAATAAAGCTCTCCTTCATCAAAAGCAATTTCTCCGGGAGCCTCAAAGCCGAGCGGACCGCAGAGGCGGAGATCGATCTCGCTTTTTATTTTAAGGACATCCCTCATCTGCTCAATTCCGTCCTCCTTAATGAGGTTTGCAGTTGAATTTGTCTCGTTGAGTCTTCCGGTTCTGTATATAAGCCCCTGCCTTACCCTGCAGCCGTCAGCTGTTTTCCAGCCGCCGAGATCGCGCGCGTTTGTAATCCCGTCAATATACAGGTTTCTCGGGCACTCGTCTGCAACATAAAACGACGACACACCGCTTTCATATTCTTCATCGCCGCAGAATGCGACAACCTTAAAGAAATATGTCCTGCCGATCATAACGTTAAAAAGTTCAAGCTCTTCATCCTCGGTTTTATAGCTTATCTGCTTCCTGAAATCCGGGTAGGCGCTGATAATAACTCGGTAATAATCGACATCAAGCTTATCCGAAGCCGAATATGACAGCAGAATCGGCTCGGTTCTGCTTATTTCGGAGGTTCCGTCCGCATAGTCCGACACGTTATTATAATCATCGTTAAGATATGCAAGCTGTACCGATGTATGAATGCTCACATTTCCCGGTGACGAAATCCGGATATCGGAATCCTTTGCATAAACAAAGCCGGAAAGGCAGGCAAAAAGCATACCGCAGGTTAAAACAAATGCAAAAAATCTTGTCGGTGTTTTCATAAGCCGGCTTACCTTTCAGTCTGGTTTGTTTTTTATATCTAAAGTTATTACAAAAAAAGTATACCACACATTGTCTTAAATTACAACCACCAAAACACAAAGACAAAAGGAAAAAGGCTTTTGCCTTTTTGTAAGCAAAAGCCTTTTCAAAATAATTCTCAGTTAAAATTGTAGCCTGTCTCGATTGCCTTGAGGTTTACCTCAAGCAGATCGGCATGCTTTGCGGAAACGACCTTTTTAAGTCCGTCGGAAATGCCCTCATAGCTTATCATTGAGGTTTCCTTTATCATCTTTCCGACCATTATCATGTTAGCAAGAGTCGGTATTCCGGCATCCTGCGCCATTTTTGTTGCCGGGATGTAGAAA
Source organism: uncultured Eubacteriales bacterium (assembly GCA_934447715.1). Classification (GTDB taxonomy): domain Bacteria; phylum Bacillota; class Clostridia; order Oscillospirales; family CAG-272; genus HGM12657. Next base: position 26,020 of record CAKSER010000025.1, read on the forward strand.
ACAGACACATCGTCTCTTTCGACCTTTCTTTCGATCAGGGTCGAATCTACAATAATCGTTCCGCCGGGAACAACGCTTTTCTCGTACTTATCAAGCGACGGGAGATTCATGACCATGAGAATATCCGGGCTTGCAACAATCGGAGAGCCGACCGGCAGATCGCTTAAAATAACGCTGCAGTTTGCGGTCCCTCCTCTCATCTCCGGTCCGTAGGATGGAAGCCAGCTTACCTCCCTGCCCTCGAGCAGTCCTTTATATGCAATTACCTTTCCGGCAAACAAAACGCCCTGTCCGCCGAATCCTGCAATAAGAATCTGATTTGTTTTCATTTGCTTTCTCCTCCCTCGCTCTTGTTTTTATAAACTCCGAGAGGATAGTACGGAATCATCTTCTCTTCTACCCATTTAAGAGCATTGTCCGGTGTCATTCCCCAGTTTGTCGGACATGATGAGAC
>CAKSER010000026.1 GCA_934447715.1 uncultured Eubacteriales bacterium
ATCATCAGCAGCGCGTTTCAGGTCATGGAGTGCACATGGGCAAGCGAGCTTGAGGATGCCGGCCGCTTTTCTGTCGATGATATCGACGACGGACATCCGGGACCGTACAACAATTTCAACGGTATAACAAGCAAATACGGAGCGCATCTGATTCTTTATATTGATCTCATCCTGATGAAGGAGCGCTATTACAACGCGATTATAAACGGCGTGACGAAAAACGATTTTCCGCCTGTTCCGGTGGATTACGGCTACAGGGATTCGACAAACTTCTGGTACACGCCTTTCCCGAAGCTTAAAAAACCGATAGCCGAGCCGATTCCGGCGCCGAAGGAGGCTGACCTGTCTACCGTCCGCTATGCGGCAAACAGAGCCGACGATACAGTAAAGTTTACCGATGCGGCATTAAGTATGCTTTTAAAGGTGCCGAGACCGTTTTTAAAGACTGTTCTTAACGGCTGTGTCGCCTGGGCAAAGGAGCATAATGTAACGCTTATCGATGAAGAGCAGATGAAAATAATAAACGACAAGCGCTCAAAGGAAAAGGGAAAATAATTTTTTTGAATCGGGTTTGCATGAATACAGATGAGCTTAAGAAAATCGAGCTGTTTCTGTTCGATATGGACGGAACGCTTTATATAGGAGAAAGGCTTTTTGACTTTACAAAGGAGCTGCTTTATACAATCAGAAAAAACGGCGCTGACTATCTTTTTTTGACCAATAACTCGTCAAAAAGTACAAGTGCCTATGTTGAAATGCTGAAAAGGCTCGGAATAGAGGCTGAAAAGAGCGATTTTTTAACCTCAACACAGGCAGCGGCGTATTATTTAAAGCAGAATTATCCGAAAGCAAGGCTTTATGTCTGCGGAACGGCATCGATGAAGGATGAGCTTTTTGAAAACGGCTTTTTTGTCTGCGAAAATCCGTCGGATGCCGACTGTATAGTGGTCGGAAACGATACCGAGCTGACCTTTAAAAAGCTCGATGATGTATCGAGACTTCTTCAGACAAGAGATATACCGTATATTGCAACGAATCCGGATTATGTATGTCCGACAGAGTACGGATATGTCCCGGATTGCGGAAGTATTTGCGATATGCTTTATAACGCATCGGGCAAGCGGCCTTTGTATATCGGAAAGCCGGAGCCTCTTATGCCGTACCTTGCGATGAAAAGAAAAAATGTGTCAAAGGAGCGCACAGCCGTCGTCGGAGACAGAATCTATACCGACATTAAAAGCGGAATAAACGCAGGTGCTCTTACCGTTCTTGTTATGAGCGGAGAGACAACACAGGAAATTCTTGAAAGCTCATCCGACAAGCCGGATCTGGTTTTAAAAAGCGGAAAGGATATCCTTGATGCAATAAAACAAAAATAAAAAAAGCGATGCCGGGCTGTATTTTTTGAGCCGGCATCGCTTTTTTGCTTTTTAATTTTAATATGTCGAGATCGGAAGATCCGGGTCGTCCTCTCCCTTTGTAATCGAGATAACCTTGACCGGATAGCTGATTTTTTCGTTTACAACAACCGTTACGGTGTCTCCTACATGCCTTCCGAGAAGCGCCTTGCCGAATGGGGATTCCTTTGAAATATTGTCGCTGAAAACATCGTTTCGAAGGGTTGTTACGATCCGGACAATAGATGTCTCGTCGTCCTCCGGATAATAAATTTCGACTTTGTCAAAAAGACCGATCTCATCCTCGGCTGAGTCTGTCGTGATAACCACGGCTGTATTTATCATGTTGTTTAAATATCTCATCCGGCTTTTGTTTCTGTTGAGCTCTCTTTTTGCCGAACGGTATTCGTCATTTTCGCTCAGATCTCCGAGCTCTCTTGCCGCCTGAACGTCCTCAATCAGCTTTTTGTTGAGGATTCGTCTTTGTTCAAGTTCGTTTTTCATCTGTTCTATATCTATTTTTGTAAGTTCGTCATTCATAGCCTTTTCACCTGCGTTTAAATAATGAAATTATTTTATCACTGCAAGGGGAAAAAGTCAATCTGTTTAAAGGATAAATTAAACACCGATTGAGTTTATAATTTGACATTCTTCTTGCATTTGTTTTCTTTAGGGTATATAATAATCCGGTAAAGGATGTTTTTTTACTTATTTGGTGATGATATGAAAAGATGTGTAATTTTCGGCGGAGCCGATATTAAAAATTATGATGCAGTCGTAAGATACCTTAAAAACGACGATTTTCTGATTTTCTGCGACAGCGGACTTAAGCACATGGAAAAATTGAAGCTGAAAGCCGATCTGATTATCGGCGACTTCGACTCGCATGAAAATCCGCAACTTGATGTAGAAACAATCGTTCTTCCGTGCGAAAAGGACGACACCGATACCGTTTTCGCTGTAAAGGAGGCCATTAAAAGAGGCTTTGACGATTTTCTGCTTTTCGGAGTTGTCGGCGGAAGGCTCGATCATACACTAGGTAATGTATCTATTCTTCTTTATCTTGATTCGCTTTCGAAATCCGGATGCATAGTCGACGATTATTCGGAAATCAGCATTATATCCGACAAAACTGTATATATCGATGACTCGTATTCCTTTTTCTCGCTTTTGAATATTTCGGGTATTGCAAAGGGAATAACGATAAAGAACGCAAAGTATCCGCTTGAAAATAATGAAATTTGCTGCGAATATCAGTACGGAGTAAGCAACGAGGTCATAAAAGGGAAAACCGCCGAGGTTTCCTTAAAAGAGGGAAGACTGCTTTTAGTTAAGGATTTCTAAAAACAGACCGGCACCGCATATTTTTACGGTGCCGGTCGGCTTTTTTTATTTTACGGCAAATTATACTGTCAAGTAATTCCCTTAGCTTAGCGGATGTCGGTTACCTTATAGCCCTGATCTGTAATCGCCTTTTTTAAAACCTCATCCGGAACATCCTTTTCGAGTGTTACAACTGCTGTTCCGGTTTTATGGCTTACTTTAGCCTCTTTTACTCCGTCAATTGCTTCAAGAGCCTGCTTGTTATGCATTTCGCAGTGGCCGCACATCATGCCTTCGATTTTTAATGTCTTTTCCATCTTTTCATTCTCCTTTTCGGTTGAACTTTCGGTTGAATTGTTTTCTTTCAAAATCCCGTTTCCGGTTATATTTTTAAGCTGCTTTCTGTTTTTTCTGTCATGCCTTGAGTCGTGAATGTTAAAGAGATTCAGACGCAGGGCGTTTACTACGACGCTGAAGCTCGACAGGCTCATTGCGGCGGCGGCAAACATTGGATTCAGCTTCCAGCCGAGAATACCGATAAATATTCCGGTTGCAAGAGGGATACCGATTGTGTTGTAGATAAATGCCCAGAACAGATTCTCGTGAATATTGCGCAGGGTTGCGCGGCTTAAGCGGATGGCTGCCGAAACATCGGTCAGGCGGCTCTTCATGAGGACGACATCTGCTGCATCGATTGCAACATCTGCGCCTGCACCGATTGCAATGCCGATGTCGGCGGTTGTGAGCGCAGGAGAGTCGTTGATTCCGTCGCCGACCATGATGACCTTGCCTTTTTCCCTGAGCGCTTTGATTACATTCGCCTTGCCGTCCGGCATGACGCCTGCAATTACCTCGTCAACCCCGGCTTGCGCGCCGATGGCTTTTGCGGTTTTCTCGTTGTCGCCGGTCAGCATTACGACATGAATGCCCATGTTCCGGATTTCCTCAATTGCCTCGGTGCTGTCATCCTTGATGACGTCTGCAACCGCGATAATTCCGAAAAGTCCGTTTTTATCCGCAAAGAACAGAGGTGTCTTTCCTTTTTCGGCAAATGCTTCCGACTGCTTTTTAATTTCTTCAGGTACAGAAATAACCGTGCTTATAAACTTATAGCTTCCGCCGTAGATTTCCGTGCCGTCAAACGAAGCCGAAAGACCGTTGCCTGAAAGCGCCTTGAAATCCGAGACCTCAAACGGGGCGATACCATCCTGCTCGGCTCTTTGATTGATTGCACGGGCTAAAGGATGCTCGCTCTTCTTTTCGAGCGAATATGCAAGCCTTAAAAGCTCCTTTTCCGATTTGCCGGATGTGGGAAGAATATCGGTAACTGTCGGCTGTCCCTTTGTTATCGTGCCGGTTTTGTCAAGGGCAACGATCTGTGCTTTTCCGGTTTCCTCAAGAGATACAGCGGTTTTAAATAGAATGCCGTTTTTCGCTCCCATGCCGTTTCCGACCATGATTGCAACCGGTGTTGCAAGACCGAGGGCGCACGGGCAGCTGATAACAAGAACCGAAATTCCTCTTGCCAGAGCAAATCCGATGCTTTGTCCTGCAATAAGCCAGCCAATTATCGTAATAATCGCAATCGAGATGACCGCAGGGACAAATACTCCGGACACCTTGTCGGCAATCTTTGCGATAGGTGCCTTTGTTGCCGCAGCATCGCTTACCATCTGAATGATCTGGGAAAGCGTCGTGTCCTCACCGACCTTTGTCGCCTCGCAGCGCATAAAGCCGGATTGATTTATAGTTCCTGCATAAACAAGGCTGCCGGCAGCCTTGTCGATCGGAATGCTTTCTCCTGTCAGGGCGGATTCGTCGACTGCACTGTCTCCTTCAAGCACCGTTCCGTCTACCGGAATGTTTTCTCCCGGGCGGACAACAAAGATGTCCTTCAGTGCCACCTGATCGATCGGTATTGTTACCTCTGCACCGTCGCGGATAACCGTTGCGGTTTTAGGTGCAAGCTTTATAAGGCTCTTGAGCGCGTCTGTTGTTCTTCCTTTGGAATATGCCTCAAGCGTTTTTCCTAATGTGATCAGCGTGAGAATTGTTGCTGCCGACTCAAAGTAGAACTCATGCATATAGGACATTACCGCACTTGCGTCTCCCTTTACCTGCGCGTCGGTCATCAAAAACAGAATTACAGTGCTGTAAATGAATGCAGCCGAGGCGCCGAGCGAAACGAGAGCGTCCATGTTCGGTGAAAGATGAATCAGACCCTTAAAGCCGCTTATAAAGAATTTCTGATTGATTACCATAACAATTGCGGTCAGAATAAGCTGAATAAGCCCCATTGCAATGTGATTGTCGGTAAAAAACGACGGCAGAGGCCAGTTCCACATCATATGCCCCATTGAAATATACATAAGTATTATCCAGAAGACAAGAGAGGCAATAAGGCGCTTTTTTAAAAGCGGTGTCTGAGTATCCTTTAATATATCATCATCGGCTGCAGCTTTTTCCTTGCTGCCTGCTCCTCCGCTTTTTAAGGCAGCATCGTATCCTGCTTTCCTTACCGCGGCAATTATGTCGCTTTGCGATGCTGTTCCGGTAACACCCATAGAGTTTGTAAGCAGGCTGACCGAGCAGGACTCGACGCCCTTGACGCTTCCGACCTCCTTTTCCACACGGGCAGAGCATGCGGCACATGTCATTCCCGTTACCTTGTACTGTTCCATAACCTTGTTCTTTACCTCCTTATTTAAAACACTTATATAAAATTTTTGTTTTTTACATATACTATTTTCATATATTATTTTGCCCGGATTACAAAATAAATTCAAGAAGAAAAAAGCCGATTTTCTTTGTTTTTGTCATACCCTGTATGTTAATCCTGCAAAAAAACAATCCTAAGGAATTTTTAAGAATTCAAAAAAACTATTATTTGTCGGTCACGCTCATTATATCGCCGATGTCGCAGTCAAGAAGACTGCATATTCTTATCATAATTCCCATAGGTACCGGGCGGTTGTGATTTAAGCTTGTCATTGCATATGAGCTTATATGCGCATGCTTTGCAAGCTCGCCTTTTTTTAGATTTTTTTCCTTCAGCATGATCCAAAGCTTGTTATAGGAAACTGCCATTGTATACTCTCCGAACAGATATTGAATATAAATAATTTTTTCAGCGGCTTCTGCCGAAAACAATATTATAATAATAGATGTAGGAATAATATACTAAATAATATCACAATAAAAGCCGTTTTTCAACCGTTTTTAAACTAAAAATCCCTAAGTTCGACAAAAAATGATATGTCAAACTAAGGGATTTTTTTCTTTATTGTAAGTCTGTGCTTGGATTATGCTGCTCAGCTGTTTTTAATATTTACCGAAACGTTGCCGGAGGTCGTTTTAAAGAAGAGATCGGCGCTTCCGTCACCGTAGATATACTTGCCTGCCTGCGTCTTCATCGCAAGATCCGAGCTGAATTTGCCGCTCAGTGTTTCTGTCGATGCGGTAAAGCCGACTTCTTTTGAAAAATCGAGGATGATGTCTCCGGAAACCGTGCGGAGGCTGCAGTTGTTAGGCGCCGTGTCAAGCTTTAGGGTTATATTTCCGCTTACGGCATTAGAATAAAGCTCGCTTATCTTTTTTGCGGATATGCCAATCTTTCCCGATGCGGAGCGGAATTCTCCCTTACCTGCATTTTCGACTGTCGACTCGATTTTTCCGGATGCGGTCTCTGCCGTTATCTGCTCGGAATTTCCTGTCTGATTTAACACGACATTGCCGGAGGCGCTTTTAATTGTAATTTCCTTTGCAGTGCATGAAGAATCAATAGGCCCGGATGCAGTCTTTATCGTCAGCTTGTCGGGTTTGATTTTGTCGGTTTTAACAGCTGCCGCAACCGAATTTACCGTTATATCGGAAATAGAAGCAGACTCGGGGATTGAGATTGTCAAATCCTTTTTTAACGTGCCGAACAGGTTCGTTCTTACTCCGGATTTTGAATATTTAATCCGAAGAGTTGTCCCGTCAAGCCGCCAGTGAACGCGAAGAGCTTCATCTGTTGTGCTGTCTGTTTCCTCATTTACGGAAAGGGAGGCGTCAGAGCATGTGACAAGATTTACATTTCCGCTTATCCAGTCGATGTCGATGCTTTCGACCTTATCCGAAATGCTTGTGCTGCCGGCGGTATATTTTTCGGCATCGGAATATGATAACAGGCTGTGAAACGAGCAGCCGGTAATGCAGAGAACAGTCACAAGAACAATTGCTATGCAAAGAATAACTATTGCCGGATTCATATGCTTCTCCTTTCGGTTTCTTTTATTTTTCAAGATGTGCTTATTTTATCTTGCCTAAGAGCTTTTCCCACTCTTTGACTATAGAGCGGTCGGCAAAATAATCGATCTTCATTGCCTTTCTTACGCGCTCGAGCGTGCAGTTTGTTGTTTCCGCCGCCTTTTTGGTGCCCTGAAGAATAATGTCATAGACCGAATCGATGTCGTTTTCCCATTTTGCGCGTGCTTCTCTTATCGGACCGAGAGTTTCTTCAAGAACATTGAAGAGGAATTTCTTGCAGGTTCCGTCGCCGAGTCCGCCTCTTCTGTAATGCTCCTTCATTTCCTCAAGATTTGCATATTCCGGCAGATACTCGGCAAAGTGACTATCTTCTGCAAATGCGTCGAGATATGTGAAAACAACATTTCCTTCTGTGTGCCCCGGATCGCTTATCTGCAAATGGAGCGGATCGGTAAACATCTTTCCGTTGATCTGCTTTTTAACAACCGCAGATGAATCTGAAAGATAGATGCAGTTGCCGAGCGATTTGCTCATTTTTGCCTTTCCGTCAACACCGGGAAGGCGGCGCTGCATCTCGTTTTCCGGTATCATCGCCTTCGGAATTACAAGAGTTTCACCATAGATTCTGTTGAACTTTTCGACGATTTCCTTTGTCTGCTCAAGCATGGGAAGCTGATCCTCGCCTACCGGGACGACATTTGCATTGAATGCGGTAATGTCGGCTGCCTGAGAAACCGGATAGGTGAAAAATCCGGTCGGAAGACCCTCGTCTGCAAATCCGCGCATCTGAATTTCCGACTTGACAGTGGGATTTCTCGAAAGCCTTGCCGTTGTTACAAGATTCAGAAAATAAAAGGTAAGTGCGTGAAGAGCCGGGAGAGCCGACTGTACGCAGATTGTTGTCTTGCTCGGATCAATGCCGACCGAAAGATAGTCCAAAACTACATTGACGATGTTTTCTCTGATCTTCTCCGGATTGTCGGCGTTGTCTGTGAGCGCCTGGTCGTCGGCAATCAGAATGTTGATTTCATCATACTTGCCGGAATTCTGAAGCTCAACTCTTTTTTTGAGCGATCCGACATAATGTCCGAGATGAAGACGTCCGGTCGGACGGTCTCCTGTCAGAATAATGTTTTTCATAATTTATACCCCGTAAATTTTTTATAATAATCCTAAAATCTGCTTGATCTGATCAAGATTTTCCGCAAAATAAATACCTTCCTGGCGCTCGCTTGACGAAAGCCCCATTTCAATCATCTTCTTCAGCAGCTCCTTTAGGCTGTTGTAATAGCCGTTTAAGCTGTAGAGAATGCAGGGGGAGTCAAGCTGCTTCATTGAAACCATCGAAATGACCTCCGAAACCTCCTCAAGTGTTCCGGTTCCGCCGGGGAATGCGATAAATGCGTCCCCGAGCTCGATCATCCGGCTTCTGCGCGCCGGGATGTCCTTTTCTATTATCAGTTCGTCAAGACCGTCATACTGAAGGTCGTGATCGACGAAATACTGCGACTCAACCCCGACGACCTTACCCCCTGCAGAAAGTGTGCTTTCTGCAATTTCACCCATCAATCCGGTTTTTGAACCGCCGTAAACCAGCATGTTTTTGCTTTCTGCAATCCATTTTCCGAGCTCGCGGACCGATTTGCGAAGAATCGGATCGTTCCCCTCGTTTGCACCGAGATAAACTGTTATATTCATGATTTTTCACCACCGTATAAAATGCTTCTTCTAAAATCTATAAAATAAAAAAATTATAATCAGATATTTTCCGCCTCAAACCTCGTTTCTGCAATTTCCGAGAGCCAATTCGGCATGCTGTCAGCCGATTTTTTAATTTCGGCAAGTCTCCTTTTCCCGACTCTCCTGTCAAGAAGTGCAAACATCCTTTCGATAGGATTCTCGGAGGAAAGGCTCTGCTCGATGCTGCTGTTTCTGTAGCGCTCAAGGGCAGAGCAGAACTCTTCATCGGTATATTCGGTTCTTTTTGTTATCGGAACGCTTTCAAGAAGCGTGAAAAACTCATCCCAGTACTGACGCTTTCCGAAAGGATCCGAATTGCTTTTAAATCCGTTTTCGATGAAATAAGTGTTCACCGTTTCATACGAAAAGCGCTTTATAAGCGCACCGTCGATATAAAGCTCGAAAAGGTGATCAAGATCCATCCCTGCGTATGATGTGCAGTTGTACCTTACTCTCGAAATCAGAGACGGAGCAAGCATTTCATGCTCAAGATATTTTCTCATTCCGCTCCAGGATGAAAGTGCCTTGCTCATATCGCCCTCCCTTTTTTGCTTTTAAACAAAAAACGAATTAATAAATATAGTATACCACACAAATCCGTCTTTTTCAACATAATATAAGCCGGTATTGCATGAAAATGTTGTTTTTCTTTTACCCTTGACTTTGAAAAAAGAATAGTGTATACTCTACAAACATGCTTGAATATGTGTCATCGGAGGACCGGTCTGCCGTAGCAGCAGTGTTGATGTTTTAATTAAATCTCAACACTCGGTCGATTTTAAGATGTCGGGTGAGCCCGGTTATTGTGCTTTGCAATAGCCGGGTTTTACTAAGTTCAGCATAAATTAGGGAGGAAGTTAATGATTATCACAATTTCAAGAGAATTCGGCAGCGGCGGCCGCGAGCTCGGCAAGCGCCTTGCGGAGCTTATGGGCTTCGATTATTACGATGAGGAGCTATCGATTCATCTGTCTACATGCAGACAAATAATATCTCCCTTTTGCTTAGGCTGAGGATATCGAGGACATTGCACGCCTTAATAAGGACTGCATGATTATCGGCAGAAACGCGGATATTATTTTAAAGGATTATAAGCCGTTTAATGTCTTTGCCTGCGCTATGACAGAGGCAAGGGCTAATACAAGAGAAATCCTGTCCGGTTCTTCTTGGGGACAGAGGGATTCATATCATCTGACAGTGAATACGACCGATTGGAAAATTAAAGAGCTGATGCCGGCTGTTGCGGATTTTGCAAAGAGCTGGTTTGGGAGAGGAAAATGAAAAAAGAGAAGATTCAGTTATCAGATCATTTTACATACAGGCGCCTGATCCGCTTTACGCTTCCGTCTATCGGAATGATGATCTTTACATCTATCTACGGAGTTGTTGACGGCTTCTTTGTATCAAACTTTGCAGGAAAAACGCCGTTTGCAGCGGTTAACCTGATCATGCCGTTTTTGATGATCATGTCAACCGTCGGCTTTATGTTCGGTACGGGCGGCTCCGCAATTGTCGCAAAAGCCTTTGGCGAGGGAGACAAAAAAAGAGCAAACAGCTATTTTTCGCTGTTTGTGTATGTCGCATTTACTATAGGTGTTGTTTTTGCTGTTATTGCCTTTGCCTTTATCCGCCCGATTGCGTCTCTTTTGGGGGCGGAAGGGCAGCTGCTTGAGGATGCGGTTTTATATGCGCGCATTATTTTAGTTGCACTGCCGCTGAATATTCTGCAGTATCTGTTCCAGTCGTTCTTTGTCACAGCCGAAAAGCCGCAGCTCGGTCTGCTTAACTCGGTATGCGCAGGTGTTACAAATATGGCGCTCGATGCCATTCTTGTTATTTCTCTGCCGCAGGAATATAAGCTTGCAGGCGCGGCTGTTGCAACGGCGCTGAGCCAGGCGGTTGCAGGAATTGTTCCGCTTGTATATTTTATAAGAAAGAACAGCAGTATTTTAAAGCTGGGAAGAACAAAGCCCGAGGGAAGGGTGCTGCTTAAGGCATGTACAAACGGCTCCTCGGAGTTTATGAGCAATATCGCAATGAATGTTGTAGGTATGCTTTATAACGTTCAGCTTTTAAAATATGCAGGGGAAAGCGGAGTTGCCGCATACGGCGTTATGATGTATGTAAGCCTTGTTTTCTCCGGATCGTTTATCGGCTATTCGATAGGCACAGCCCCGATTTTCGGATATCATGACGGTGCAAAGAATTACGGCGAGCTGAAGGAGCTTTTGAAAAAGAGCCTGATCATGATCGGCTCGTTTGCCGTTTTAATGGTCGCAGCAGCAGAGCTTCTTGCTACCCCGATTGCAAAAATTTTCGTCGGCTACGATAAGGAGCTGCTCGATCTTACCGTTTCGGGCTTCCGCATTTACGCTCTTTCGTTCCTTTTCATGGGATATGCGATTTTCGGCTCCGGATTTTTTACCGCCCTCAACGACGGTGTCACCTCGGCAATTATCTCCTTCCTTCGTACGCTGGTGTTCCAGATAGCTGCCGTAATGCTTCTGCCGCTTGTTTTGGATATTGACGGTATCTGGTATTCGATCGTGGTTGCGGAGTTCATGGCGGTCGTGATTTCGGCTGTTTTCATGGTCGCAAAGAGGAAAAAGTATCACTATTAAGGCTGTTAAAGCTGCGGTTTCGGCTGCATTTACCGACGCACGGCTTAAATAATAATACGGGCACACATCGGTAGTTTTGTGTGCCCGTAATCATTTTTATTATGAAATTTATGCAAGTGCTTTGCCTAAAGCGTTGCACATGACGATTGCTTCGTCGTCGGGGGCGTCGTTGCAGATTACAAAGTCGCATGCCATGACTGCTCCGTCCGCCTTGCAGGTTTCCTCCCAGCTGCGCATCCATTCGCCGTCGCCCCATCCGTAGGAGCCGAAAAGCGCGATCTTCTTGCCGGAAAGCTTTGCTTCGCATGATTCAAACATGGGAGCAAATTCGCTCTCCTCCAGCTGCTCGGAGCCCATCGAGGGGCAGCCGAATGCAATTGCATCAAAGGAATCCATCATCGAAGTGTCAAACTCTGCCGCTGTCAGCAAAACTGCCTCGCTGCCTGCAGCCTTGATGCCATCTGCAACAGCCGCAGCCATCGCCTCGGTATTGCCTGTTCCGCTCCAATATACTACTGCTATCTTACTCATTTTTTTATCCAACCTTTCTCTTTGAAATGATTTTAAAGACTTTTTAAATTTTAAAGACTTTTAAAATATATATATCAACCGGCTACGGTGAGCCGTTCGACAGACCTTCCGTTTGCATACTGTAAGGCATAAACGTCGCTGCATTTTTTGTATTTGGCAAAGGTTTTCTTTGCTTCCTCCGCATCGCCGTATACCTTCCAGCAGCCTGCACATTTGCATCCGCCTGCTTTGTTTTCGATAAAGCCGCAGACATCCTCCGGGGGATAGCCCAAAAACAGACCGATTTCGTGAGGGAATTCCTCGTACTCGCACATACGCTTGATTAGGTGCACTACACATCTTTCCGAAGTGTCGGTGCAATAGCCCCTCTCCTTAAGAAGCCGCTTTGCCATGCCGTCTTTAAGGTCAACAGATAGCCTCGACGGGCGGTATACATAGATCAGCGCATTCTCGTTTTGAAAACGCAGCGGCAGTGCACGCAGCCCCTTCTTTGTAAGAATGTGATTCCAGCAGCGGATGCATTCCTTCATTTCTGCCTTGTCCTTAAAGGAACAGGCAAACAGATTTCCGGTTTTCATTCCGGCAAGTGTGGGCGAGCAATGCTTGATAAGTAATTCCTCGGACATTTTTTCTCTCCTTAGACTGATCATCCCGATCGGTATTATGCCGTGTGCTCCTCAAGGATTTTTTTGAGTGCTGCCATAGAGCTGCTGTGTGAACGGGCGATTTTGGTGTTTTGTCCTTTTGCTTCGCTTAAGGCGCAGCGCACCATTTTGTGCGATACGGTGCTGGTAAAAAGTACAAGCAGATCGGGGGAGCCGATGTTTCTTAAGCCTGTTGTCATTTTGGGATAAATCTTTGCTTTACATTTATACTCGCTGCACAGCTCCTTGTATTGACGAATCATACATTCGTTGCCGCCGACAATTACTACGCTCATTTGTTCACTTCCTTTTCTCTATGTTTTAAGTTAGTCAACGCTAACTACGTTTTGAAAAATTAAGGCCCGAGAGCCGTTCGATAAGAATAGTATAGCAAAAAGAAAGGGCCTTATCCGCTCCAAAAAGACAGAATAAGGCTCCATTCGGACAGTTGTTTTGTTTTAGAGATGAGAGGCAGACTGCTTGCTGTTCTGCATGCGGTATTCGGCAGGGGACATGCCCTTGACCGAACGGAAGGCGTTTGCAAACTTGCTGGAATTGTCATAGCCGTGCTCGTTTGCTATCTCGCTTACTGTTTTGTCTGTGTATTCAAGCATGTATGCCGAGGACTCCATCTTCTGCGTTTTTATGTAGGCATAGAACGAAACGCCGAAAACCGATTTGAATGAGGTCTTGATCGCGGTGGCGGAAGCATGGAATTTGCTTGCCGCCTGTTCAAGCGTAAGCTTTTCATACATGTTTTCCGTAAGATACTTTGCCACATTCTTTGCAAGGCTTGCCTGAAAGGGAGATACCGAACGGCTGTCGGACTCACCTTCATTGATTTTATAGGCACTTAAAAACAGCATCAGCTCCAGTATCTTGATTTTGTAGTACCCCTGCCGAATCTCGTCCGGAACGGCATACAATTCGGAGAATATATGCTCGACCGATTGATTTGAACGGGCAATATGGTAGCTTTTTTTGCCGCAGAATTTTTCCTCAATAGCTTTCGGCTGCACCGCTACATCCTGCAGAAAGCAGGAAAGACATTTCGGAGCCTCATTTGTATTGATGCGGATCGTGATTCCGTGGTAGTGCCGCAGCGGAAAGAACAGTGAAGAGGATAGATGCCCGGTTTTTACAATCAAAAGATCTCCGGGGGAGATGTAGCAGAAATCATCTCCGATGCTGCATTCCATACGCCCCTCGCGGCAGTGGAAGATCTCAAAGACGTCCTTTGTATCGGAGCTTTCCTCCTTTAATAAGCCCTTTTGGGTGTGCGAATTGTAATATACAATTGAAATGCCTGGAAATACCGCGTATTCGGTGGCGATATATCTTCCGTCGCTTAATATTTCTTCGGCTGTTCCTGCTTTGCTTTCGGTTTCTGTGCTCATGCTGATTTGCCTTTTTCGTTATATTAAATCATGTTATATCCTCAACCTAGGCGGCCAGGTTGATTTTAAAGCGGTTATGTTATAAGAGATTCAGCGGACATTTAATATCCGAAGATGAAGTTAGTTTGCACTAACTTATGCCGCCTCACTTATATAACTGCATTATAAATTCTACTCTTTAATTAATAATTTGTCAAGGAGTCTTTAAAAAACGCCATAAGTTCCTGCTTTGCATGGAGGCAAGCTTTGAATTTTAATTTGTATCTCAAAAAAACGCATTTTTTCTTTCAAATCGACGGTAAAGGGGTTGAATAAAGAGAATAAGTATGCCATAATACTAAATGATCAGTCAGTAAACAAAAAAAGAAGACAACTATGAAGATAACAGAGCAGCAGCATAACGAAAAAAAGCAGGAGATTATGGAGAAATGTTTTTTAATGCTATGCGGAAAACGGACTTACCGGAACCATTTCCTGCGGCAACTATAGGGGCACGGTACAGAACAACAACGGCAGTATTACCGGCGGCAGTTTCACAACCGTAAGCGGTAAGTTCATAATCACTTTTGATCCTGCCAACGGGGGAGATATTTTCAAACAGGAAGTTACATGGAATATAAATGGAAAAAGACTTACCGAACCAAGCCCGGCACCAACCAAGGAGGGCTATACCTTTGCCGGATGGTATTATGACAATAACGGAACAAATACGAAATGGGACTTTGGATCAGACAAAGCAAAATACACCACGACTCTTACGGCAGTTTTTGAGAGAATCGGAGATGGCAGCCATGTACACGCTGCTATACTGGTGGAAAAAGTAGATGCGACCTGCACAACCGACGGTACAAAAGCACATTATACCTGTGAATGCGGTAAGAAGTTCAGTGATGCAACCGCAAGCGTAGAAATAACCGATGACAGCACGCTTGTCATTCCTGCAGGGCATGGCTATGGCTCTTGGGAAGTCGTTATAGCTGCAACCTGCTTTGCAAAGGGCGTCGAAAAACGCACCTGCTCAGACTGCGGTAAAGCTTACGGTGAGCTTGATGCAGACAATCACACAAGCCTCAAGCATATCGAAGCCAAAGCAGCGACAAAGGATGCAGAGGGAAATATCGAATACTGGCACTGTGAGGACTGCGACAAATACTTTGCCGATGCTTCGGTAGAAAATGAAATAACAAAGTCTGATACCGTAATAAAGAAGCTGCAGGACGAACCGGAATCTCCTAAGACCGGAGAGGGAGGCGTGCTGACGACTTTCATTGCGACGCTTCTTATCAGCGCCGGAATTATTTTCTGCACCGCATCCTTCGGCAGGAGAAAAAAATTCTCGCGGAATTGATTTTTGCGGAATTTATCAGGACTTGTCCATGTAAACCGCCGGTCATAACCACCGGTTTAGTGAACATGTCAAGTATAGGCAGATATTTAAACCCCTGTTCGATTCTACACTGCTCAGGGGTTTAAGTTTAATTTAAAAAAATTGAAAATCTGGACTATATTTTCATTGCTTTATATAAAAAACCGAAATGATGTAATTTCAAAAGAGTCAATTGACACTTTTGAAATTATGATGAAATCCCCATATGTTATATGATAAAATATCCTTGTCTTAATACATCCTTAAAACATAATGGTATTTGACTGCAAAAGCTTGCAGAAAAAGCTGCAGAGGGGAGAAAATATGAAAACTTCAACAATAAGAACAAGGCTGCTTATTGCCTTGCTTGCGCTTTACATGGTGCTGTCACTCATGCCACTGTCATTTTTTGCGGCAGGTTTGACAGTCAGCAATGAAACAGAATTGACGACGGCACTTAATAATGCGGACTGTACCGAGATCAAGTTAGGCGGAAACATTGAGACCGCTTGGGAACTTGAGGTGAACCGCACCGTGGCGCTGGACCTGAACGGATATACCTTGAGTTGCAGCTCAACAGGTGAGGATATAATTTGGGTGCGCAGCAACGGAAACCTGACGGTAAAGGACAGCGGCACCGGCGGCAAGATCGACGGGCAGAACAAAAATTGCGGATTTAATGTCAAAGGCGGCACGCTGATCCTGGAGAGCGGCAGTATCGTGAATTGTACGGACGATGGTGACGGCGGTGCAGTGGATGTTTCCAATACCGGTGTAACGGAAACGCCGGTCAAGTATGGTAAATTCGTGATGAACGGCGGTGCCATCATGGACTGCATGGCCGATGATGACGCCGGCGCTGTGGATATTGGCAGCGGCTGCACTTTCATTATGAACGGCGGTACCATCGGTAATTGCAGAGCCGACGATGACGGCGGTGCGGTATTTATTAAGCAGAGCGGCACCTTTGAGCTGAACGGCGGCGTCATTCAGAATTGCTCTGCCGGTACCAACGGCGGCGCGGTGAATATTTATCAAGACGGCCGCTTTACTATGACAGGCGGTACTATAAAAAGCTGCAAAGTAGATCAGGGTGGGATCGGCAATGCGGTGTACGGCAGCAACAATAAGGCTGTGGTCACCATGACCGGCGGTACCTTTGAAGACTGCGGCGTATTTCCTTATTCCTTTGATGAATTTACCGTTACCTTTGATTCTGACGGCGGCAGCGCCGTGTCCGAGCAGAAGCTGCGGAATGCTCCGGCAATAAAGCCTGCCGATCCGAAGAAGAACGGCTATGATTTTGCAGGGTGGTATCTCGGAGATATGCAGTATACCTTTGATTCAAATGTCGCTGCTAATATTACTCTGAAAGCACATTGGACGCCCACATCTACGCCGACCGCTGTCACAGCGGCAACGATTGAAAATGTCAAATTCAACTATCAGCCTGGTGATTCGCCTAAGGCAACGGCGCAGGTGACGGTTGCCGACCGGGACAAATACGAGATCGCCTATGAATGCTGGCAGCAGTTTGAAAACAACGAGCCTGTTGCAGCATGGTATTCTGATAATGGCTCGCACGGCTCTTTACCGACCATAACCGAATTTGAAAGCGGAAAGAGCTATGTATATTCAATTATGCTGAAGCCGAAAGCCGGATATTCCTTCAGCAGTGAAACCGTTATTACCGTGAACGGACAAAAAGTATCGGCGCCTTTTGTCGGCGGTTCAATGTATATCCCTGCCGTTAAGACGATTACTATGTCTACCGTCACCGTCATTGATGTGGTAGAGATCAACGGTGTCACCGTCAGCTTTAAAGACGGAGATACGCCGGTGTTTACCGGAAAGGTGCCGGATGGTGCAAACTACGCATTCCGCTGTGAGTGGTGGGAGCTCGACAGCAAGACCGGTGCGATGTCTACCGACTTCGGCAATTTCTATGAAAACAAATTCACCGCTTTTGAAGCCGGGAAAACCTACCATTACGGTGTTTATGTGACAACTTACGGCGATGTCGGAAATGTCCGCTATATATTCGGACCTGATACCAAGCTGAAAATCAACGGTGAGTTTGTAAATTATGAGCGTTACGGCGGCGATGAGAGCGATGGCTCCGACGGTACCCTGTGGGTCATAACCGATCTTGCTATGATACCGCAGAGCGGCAGCGAAAGCAGCAATGAAAGCGAAAGTGCCGTTGTAACAAACAAGCCGGCAGACGATACCAAAAAGAACGATGACGCACCGAAGACGGCGGATGAGAGCAACATCGTTATGTGGGTGGTAATTCTCATTGTTACCGGTGTTCTGATCGTCTTGCTCATGACTGTCAAAAAGAAGTATTTTAAGACAAAGTAAAAAAGTAAATATTCATTTGCGTAAAATAATCATTTGCGTTTTCCGTGGATGGGAGCAGGCAGGCTTGATCTTGGCTTGCCTGTTCCTTTTTTCTTCGCTTTTTTATCAATTTTTATTAATCTTCCGTCAATCGTAAGGGAGGGAATTTTCGGTGTGAGGCTATGCTGCCGAAAAAGGAAAAATAAAAGGGAACAGCAGGTCTTTTTGCAGGATTGGAATTCAAATCCTGCAAAAAACGCAATTTTTTTGATTAAATCATTGAAAAATATATTGACAAAGAAGAAGAACGGCTGTATAATTTAGACAATGTTTTCGGCGGATTTTTTGAAGATTATAGCCGTGTAGGAAAAAGAAGTACCGGGTAGTTAAAAAATTCAAAGTGTTTTCCGCCGTTTTTACGATTTTTTGCGGTATTTGGAGGTTACTAATGAAAAACGAATATCTTATAAGTGTTCTTGAAAATGTAAAAAAGAGAAATGCAGGTGAGCCGGAATTTATCCAGGCAGTTACAGAGGTGCTTGAGACCCTCGAGCCTGTAATCGACGTTCGTCCGGATCTTGTTGAGGCAGGCGTGCTTGACAGACTTGTTGAGCCGGAAAGACAGATCATTTTCCGTGTACCGTGGGTAGACGACAACGGCAAGGTTCGGGTCAACCGCGGATACAGAGTTCAGTTCAACTCTGCAATCGGACCGTACAAGGGCGGTATCAGACTTCATCCGTCGGTATATATCGGAATTATTAAGTTCCTCGGATTTGAGCAGATCTTTAAAAACAGCCTTACAACGCTTCCGATGGGCGGCGCAAAGGGAGGCTCAGACTTTGATCCTAAGGGCAAGAGCGATGGAGAGGTAATGCGTTTCTGCCAGAGCTTTATGACAGAGCTTTACAGACATATCGGCGCTGACTGCGACGTTCCGGCAGGCGATATCGGTACAGGCGCAAGAGAGATCGGATATATGTTCGGTCAGTACAAGAGACTTCAGAACGAGTTTACCGGCGTTCTTACAGGAAAAGGACTTCAGTACGGCGGATCGCTTGCAAGAACACAGGCAACAGGCTACGGTCTTTGCTACTTTACAAGCGAGATGCTCAAGGCTAACGGCAAGGACTTCAAGGATAAGAAGGTTATCGTTTCCGGCTCCGGAAATGTTGCAATCTATGCAAACGAGAAGGCAACTGCCTTCGGCGCAAAGGTAATTGCAATGTCCGACTCGAACGGATATATTTATGATCCTAACGGGCTTGATCTTGCAACAATCAAGCAGCTCAAGGAAGTTGAGAGAAAGAGAATCAAGGAGTATGTAAATACTCATCCCAACGCTGAGTACCATGAGGGCTGCAAGGGAATCTGGACTATTCCGTGTGACATCGCTCTTCCGTGCGCTACACAGAACGAGATCGATAAGGAAAGTGCCGAGATTCTTGCAAAGAACGGCTGCTTCTGCGTTTCCGAGGGAGCTAACATGCCCTCAACACCCGAGGCAATCGAGGTTTACTTTGCAAACAACATGCTTTACGGTCCCGCAAAGGCTGCAAACGCAGGCGGAGTTGCAACCTCCGGTCTTGAGATGAGCCAGAACTCTATCAGATACAGCTGGACATTTGAGGAGGTTGACGAGAAGCTCCACGGAATTATGAAGGAGATCTTCGCTTCCTGCGATAAGGCTGCAAAGGAGTACGGCATGGAGGGCAACTACATGGCAGGCGCAAACATCGCCGGCTTCCTCAAGGTTGCCGAGGCAATGAAGGCTCAGGGCTGCTGCTGACGGCATCCTAAACGTCAGGCGGCCGTGCGGTGGGGGTATAAAGCCCAAGTGCCACGGCACAGCCTCTATAAATCAGCACAGCAGATTTTATATTTTAAAGTCAAAACCGGGGTATATCCGGTTGACGCAGCCCCCTGAAAGGGGTAAGCTGCAGACATATTCCCCTAAAAAGGACACAGAAGGTTTGACACTGTAATCGAAAGCAGCCGCGGAAAGTGCGGCTGCTTTTTATGTGATGCCATTAAGGCATTAAAAAAGCCGACCGAACGTTTTATTTCCGTTCAGCCGGCTTTTTAAGCTTTAAGATTCAGTATCCGGTTTTCATATACTGCTTTAGTTGCTGCTTTGATCCTTAGAGCTTAAAAGGTATTTTTCCCAGGAAAGCTCCTTTGCATCCGAGCAGGATTTAAAATACTTTCTCAATATCTTTGCATATTCCTCTGCCTTTTGGCGAAGGTGAGGGCAGCTGTCAAACATTTCCGAGCCGCTGTCTTCTGCGAAATAGCATTTCATCAGATTTTCAAATATTTCAGCGCGATCCTCTGTCGGGTGAGTTCTTGAATAGCCCGATACAAACCAGACATTGTCAGGATCGTCATTTAAATATGTGTAGTCGGTAAGCTCTAAGTAGTTTTGATATGAATCGGCATACGCACCGTCAGGGGAAAGAGCCGCCCAGACCTCGTCATAAGTGAGATTTTCATCTCTTGTCATTACATAGGCAATGTGATTGTCAAATGCGTGAGACAGCTCATGAGAAAGGGTTCCCTGAATGTCCTGGGCAACGTCGATTGCAATGGTTATATATCCGTTTTCGATCGTTGTAACTCCGCCTGCCGAGGGAACACCGTCGGTTCCGACGCCGTAAATACTTCCGCACAGGTATATTCTAAGCCCTCTCCAGCAGTCCTGATATGCCTCTTTGAACATTCCCTTCGGATAAGCCTCAAGGGTTTGCTTTACCTTGCCGAGCGTTGTATATATTTTCATCCTGTCCTTTGCAGCAACGGCGACATAATCCGAGATCGAAAAATCGTTGCCCTCAGAGCCTACAAGCAGATCGATTTCATATGTCTGCTCGATATCATTTATCATTTCGTCGATCATACTGTCGATATGGGTTTTCGGCAGTATTTCAATGCTGGTTTCCTTGCTGCTGTAGGAGAGCGAGGAAGGATCGAGGAGAAAAAGCTCTTCGCTTTCGCCGCTGTAATTGCTGTTGCGTGTTATGTAGATTCTGTTGCCGCTTTTTATCGACGTATAATAATTTTCGCCGCCGTCGGAAATTTCAAAGAGCAGTTCGGGTGAAAGAAGCGAATAGATTCGGATTCCGCTCTCGTGGTCGGCAATTGCAATTCCGTCACCAATATAGTTTACATGATCTGCTCCGGTATTTTCAGCGGCAGATCCGAAATCGATTGCGGCAAAATAACCGGTTTTGTAATCCTCGACATACAGAAGTCCGTTTTGCGTGACATAAAGAAGATCGTTTTCCCCAAGGGCTATATAGTTTTCGGTGTTGAGCTCTACCATGTTATAGGTTCCGTCTTCCGGATTTATTTCATAGCAGATATCAGGAGACGAATACAGCTTGAGAACATCGTCAAACGCCCACGGGTATGCAAAGCTGTCCACTCCGTTAAGCTTAAAATCGGAGACTTTTCCGGTTTCGGTGCTGAAAACAGAGATCGTCTCGCTTTCGTAGATTCTGTATGCAAGATATTTTCCGTTCGAAGACACGACGTAGAAGGCAGGGTATTTTTCTTCTGCAGGATCCAACTCAATTACCTTTTCATAGCTTTCCTTAATATTACTGTTGCTGTCAATAATGTAAAGGCTGTAGTCGCTTGAGATATAGGCAACGCGCTTTTCGCTGATCTTAAGAATATCAAATATCGCCGGAACCTCGGTTTTTCCGAGCTCCTTTCCGGTGTCAAGATCGGTAGTCGAAAGCGAAAGATTTTCACCGTCCGCTTTTACCGTGAAAAGAATATTTTCGTTTATTACTATCCTTTGAACGTCAGTTCCTAAAATAATTCCGGTGCTTAACAGACCGTCAATTTCGGATTTTGTGCAGTAATCCGGAACCTTGCATGAAAGAATTTTTTCAATATCGCCGAGTTTTTCTTTAAGGGCGGCGGCGTTTTGGTCCGGTTTTTCATCTGTTACAGGCGGCTCTTCTGTTCCGCCGGACGAGACAGAACTGCTTTTATCTGTTGTGTCGGTCGGATCTGATGGGTTTTTACTGTTAAATGTGCAGGATGAAAGCAGAATCGCCGAGAGCATTAAAACGGCAATCAGTTTTTTTAACATATCGGTTCCTTTCATTATACTTGTTTTATTTTACATTCATTCTTAATCATTTTATTCCTATCTATCCGCATTTTAGCATATGCAGGCATCTAAGTCAATCATTAAATGATCAAAAAAGTGTTTTTGATGTCTTCTTCTTGACAAAAAGAGAAAAACAATGTATAATCCGTAAGAACCGATTCGTGCATCCGCGCCGTATCACGCCGAAAGGTATTACGGTGAGGAAAGTCCGGGCTTCACAGAGCAGGGTAACTGATAACGTCAGCCGGAGGCGACTCCCGGGAAAGTGCAACAGAAATAAACCGCCTTGTTTTCAAGGTAAGGATGGAAAGGCGAGGTAAGAGCTCACCGGCATTATGGTAACATGATGCAACTGTAAACCCTACCCGATGCAACACCCCATAACGAGTGGCGAAAGCCGTATTTGCTCGATATATACTCGAAGGGTGGCACAGAGCTTTGCGGCGACGCAAAGCCAAGATAGATGGATGCAACGTTTGCGAAATCCGATCAGTTCGCAAATACGACATAACCCGGCTTACAGAGTCGGTTCGGATCGGCAATAAAAAAGCAAAATCCGAATTCATTGGGCTTTCCAAATGAATTCGGATTTTTGTGTTTTTCACACTGCTTTATTTCTATTTCCGGGGTTTTGCGTGTTGAAAATTAATGTTATTGATCTATTTTAAGCTCAAGCCAAAAGCTGCTTCCGACACCGACAGTACTT
Organism: uncultured Eubacteriales bacterium; assembly: GCA_934447715.1. GTDB lineage: Bacteria > Bacillota > Clostridia > Oscillospirales > CAG-272 > HGM12657. The sequence goes on from CAKSER010000026.1 coordinate 22,440, forward strand.
TCGACTCCGCAGCTTCCGTCAAGGAGATTCATTACTTTTTTTACAATCGAAAGTCCAAGACCGCTTCCGACAGAGTCGCGCTTGTGCGTTTTGTCTACCTTGTAATATCTGTCCCAGATCAGAGGAAGATCCTCTTTCGAAATCCCCTCTCCCGTGTCGTTAACCGATATTCTGACCCTTTCCGGTTTCTGATCATCAGAGAAAATCACCGTTTGTGTGACTGTGATTTTCTTATCCGTGCCGGTGTGTGTGATTGCATTGCATAAAAGGTTGTAGAATGCCTGTAAAAACAGGGTTTTGTCCGAATTTACAAACACCTTACAGCCGTTTTGCTCGAACGAGATTGAATATCCGTCCTTTTCGGTAAACTTGCCGTACCTTTCAATTGTGACGGAAATTGCGTCGGTAAGGTCGAATTCCTCGGGATTCAGCTCAACATTTCCGGACTCAAGCTTTGAAATATCAAGCATCGCGTTGACAAGAGATGTAAGCCGCTGTGCCTCGTCTATAATGACCTGAACATTTTCCGGAGTGTTTTCACCCGGTATATCGCGCATGACCTCACCGTAGCCGGAAATCAGCGTGAGCGGCGTACGCAGGTCGTGGGATACGTTTGCAATAAGCTCCTTTCTTAGACTGTCTACCTTGGAAAGCTCGGATGCCGCATGAGAAAGGGAATTGCCAAGCTCTGCAATTTCTCTGTAGCCGTCGCCCGAAAAATCCGCATCATAATTGCCCTGAGCAAGCTCCTTTGCAGATTTGTTCATTCTGATTATCGGGGAGGATACCCTGTTTGAAAGATACAGCGCCAAAAGCAGCGCAAGCAGGGTCATCAGAATCGAAATCGCAATAAGAATGACATTCAGCGTTCTTACTGTCGCTCCGACGGGAGATACTACAGAGTTTAAAATGATCAGAATCGTGTTTCCGTCTGCATCGGCTGTCACCTCGGAAAAGATCATGTAAACGTCGTTGTCGCCGTTTTGACCTACCGCACTGTCGATGCTGTTGAACTTTGAGTGATCCGAATCATAGCTGAAAAACTGAAGCGAGCTTCCGCCGTTTTCGGCAGCGGATCTGTAAAGGGTAAAAACTCCACTGTCTGCCAT
>CAKSER010000027.1 GCA_934447715.1 uncultured Eubacteriales bacterium
TTCCTTGGCTAAAAATCATAATATAGTTTCTTTATATTTTTTGGAGTCACTGTCACCTATCATTGACATTCCTACAAGTTTTTCGCAGGCTGAGGCCTATGTCTATTGACAAATTCCGCGGCAAATGATATAATCTATAGGATATTAAAATTATAAGCAGAGGTGAGGATAATGGACGCCAGCATACCCCGAAGTACAGAAGCAAATTACATACCGGCGGTCTATCCTGATTTATCCTCGCATGCAAAGTAAAGGCTTATAAGGATAATTCAAGATATTTTTTGCCGCCGTCAATTTTAAGTGAACGGAGGCTTTTTTTATGGAAAAGAAGGATCAAACCGAGCTTTTTGACAGTGAAAACGAAAAAAGAAAAGCGCAAAACATAAATTCCGAAATATCCGGATGCGATATAAGCACCGAGGATACAAATGATCCGGCAAAGAAGACAGACCTTGACGAGGCTGAAAGAGCTGACAAGGCCGTAAAAAGCGAAAATGACGGCGAGAGCGGCAGGGATGATGAATCGGACGATTTTGATGATGCCGACGATGTCGTGCCGGATAAGCGCGACTTTACCGATGAAATTTTAAAGATTGTCAGAAGCGGCAAGTCCTACGGCACAATCAAAGAGCTGCTCGAGGACTATCACGATAACGATATTGCCGGAGCTCTTGAAGAGCTGAGCCCGGAAGAGCGTATACGCCTTTACAGAATCCTCGGAATAGAGGCAACATCCGACATTCTTTCCTATGTTGACGAGGAGGATGTCGGCTCGTATATCGAGGAGATGCCGTCGGAAAAGGCAGCTGACGTAATCGAGGCAATGGATGCAAGCGATGCTGTCGACGTCCTTGACGAGCTCGATGAGGAAAAGCGCCAGGAAATCATGGACTTAATCGAGGGTGATGCGGTTGAGGACATCAAGCTGATCGATTCATACGACGACGACATGATCGGTAGCCGTATGTCGACAAACTATATCGTCATTGCAAAGGATCTGAATATCAAGCAGGCTATGCGCTCGATGATTGATCAGGCTGCCGAAAACGATAATATATCAACGATTTATGTCGAAAATGCGGACGGCTCCTTTTACGGAGCGATAGATTTAAAGGAACTCATACTTGCAAGGCAGGATACCGAGCTTGATTCTATTGTTCAGACATCATATCCGTATGTTTATGCAAACGAAACTATCGAGGAATGTATCGAGGAGTTAAAGGGCTATTCCGAGGACTCTATACCGGTGCTTTCACCGGACGATGACAGAATCCTCGGAGTAATTACGGCTCAGGAGCTTGTTGAGGTCGTAAACGATGAGTTCGGAGAAGACTATGCAAAGCTCGCAGGACTTTCGTCGGAGGATGATCTCGGCGAGAAGATTTTTAAATCGGTCGGAAAAAGACTTCCCTGGCTTTTTATTCTTCTTGTTTTAGGCCTTGTTGTTTCCTCTGTTGTCGGAGCGTTCGAAGGGGTAATCGCGTCGCTTCCGCTTGTAATCTGCTTCCAGTCGCTTGTCCTTGACATGTCGGGAAACGTCGGAACGCAGTCGCTTGCCGTAACAATTCGTGTCTTAATGGACGACGATGTCTCAAAAAAGGATAAACTGAAGCTTGTGTTCAAGGAGATGAGAATCGGATTTATCAACGGTCTGGTTCTGGGAGTTTTCTCGTTTGTTGTAATAGGTATTTATCTGTATCTGTTTAAAACACAGAATATGCTGATGGTAATTGCCACGGCAGGCTGTGTCGGGATTTCGCTTTGCATTGCAATGACGATATCGAGCTTAAGCGGAACGATAATTCCGATAATTTTAAAGGCGTTTAAGATCGACCCGGCTGTTGCGTCCGGTCCGCTGATCACAACAATTAACGACCTTGTTGCGATCGTAACATACTACGGTCTTTCCTGGCTGCTTCTTATCGAGGTTTTAAACCTCGGAGCCGCTGTTTTATAAAATACATTTTTCGGAGACTCGGAATTATATGGATACAAATGAAAATTGGCAGTCGAGGGAGATATCGCTTATAGGTAAGGAAGCGGTAGAGCGTCTGAAGGAGGCTTCGGTTCTTGTGTTCGGCGTCGGAGGCGTCGGAGGCTATGCGGTCGAGGCGCTTGCAAGAGCAGGGGTCGGAAGAATCTCGATTGTGGATTCCGACAGATTCTGCCCTTCAAACATGAACAGACAGCTGCTTGCGGATGTCACAACCTTGGGGAAAGTTAAAACAGAGGTCGCAGAAGAGAGAATCAAAAAAATCAATCCGGAGTGCGAGGTTGTCTGCTTTGCGGAGTATGCCGACGGGAGCAATATCGAAAGGATTTTTGATACTGCAAGACCGGAATTTGTTATCGACTGTATAGATTCTGTCGGCGCAAAGCTGTGTATTGCCAAAACCGCAATCGAAAGAAATATCGGGATAATAGCCTGCATGGGAACCGGAAACAAGCTGGATCCTTCAAAATTAAGGGTTTCGGATATTTCAAAAACGGTTGTCTGTCCGCTTGCAAAGGCGGTCAGGCTCGGATTTAAAAAGCTCGGAATCAAGCATCTTCCGGTGGTTTTCAGCGATGAAATCCCGGTAAAGAGCGGTCAGAGAACACCTGCTTCGATATCCTTTGTTCCCCCTGTCGCAGGCTTTCTTCTTTCCGGATATGTTATCCGGAGGCTGATCGGAATTGAATAAAAGCAAATATAAAACGTCATCGGAATCTGAAGGACAGATGCTCCGATGACGTTTTTTGTGTTTTACATGGCGAGCTTAATCTGCATTAAGCCCCTTGCTTTTTAAAAGAGCCTTAAACTCCGAAAGCTTTTCCTTTGATACCTTAATCTCGGTATCAAAGTCGTATGTAAGACCGATGCTTTGATATTTTCCTCCGCCGAAGGCATGATATGGCATAAGGGTGACTCTTTCGATTCCGGAAAGCGAGCCTATAAGCTCGGAGATCGAATTCATTTCTAAGGCAGAATCGTTTACGCCCGGAATTACCGGAATTCTTATCCATATTTTGGCTCCGGATGATGAAAGCCTTTTCAGATTATCAATTATCAGCTCGTTTTTGCATCCGGTATATTTTTCGTGTGTCGCCGAGTCAAAGGCTTTGATATCGTAAAGAAAAATGTCGGTATACGGAATGACACGCTCAATTGCCTCCCATTTTACATATCCGCAGGTATCGACGGCGGTCGAAATGCCGTTTTCCTTGCAGAGACGAAGGCATTCGAGAACAAAATCCGACTGAATAAGACATTCTCCGCCGGAAAAGGTCGCTCCGCCGTTTTCGCGGTAGAACGCTTTGTCAAGGAGAATGGCATCGAGCACCTTATAAGGGGTCACATCCTCTCCGCAGAGCTCAAGAGCGCCTGTCGGACAGCCTTCTGCACATTTTTTGCAGGCGGTGCAGCTTTTAAAGTCGATGCCGTGTTCGCCGTCCCGGTCGACAAAGTGATTTTTGCACACAGAGGCGCATTTCATGCATCCGATGCATTTTGTGCCGGTATACTTCAGCTGGATTTTGGAGCTCAAGCCCTCCGGATTGTGGCACCATCTGCACCGAAGAGGGCAGCCCTTTAAAAACACGGTGGTTCTTACACCCGGACCGTCGTGTACCGAAAAACGCTGGATATCAAATATTCTGCCGTTCATAAAGAAATCCGCAGCCTTCGCCTTTTTGAAGGCTCCTTTCTTTTGACTAAATGGTACTTATCAATCTGATTTAACAATTGAGGAAAACCGTGCTGTCAGATGCGCTTGAATTTTGCAATAAAGAATCCGTCGCTGCCGGACTTGCTCGGAAACAGCGTAACAGAGGACTGCCCTTCTGGCATCCCGGCTGTCTCGGGGATAAATTCCTTATGCTCTGTAAGAAATCTTTTAACAATCTCCTCGTTTTCCGCCGGGTTCAGCGTGCAGGTCGAGTAGATTAAAAATCCGTTCTTTTTTACATATGCCGAGCTGCTTTCAAGAATTGCATATTGGATATCCGGCAGCCGGTCTATGTCTTCCTTCCTCTTGTATCGCAGATCCGGCTTTTTTGCAAGCACGCCGAGTCCGGAGCAGGGAACATCGCAAAGAACCCTGTCGGCTGTTTTGGTAAGGCTGTCCTCTTTCTTTGCTCCGTCCTGAACCTTTGCTTCTATAATCGAGATCCCGAGCCGCTCGGCTCCTTTTTTTACAAGAGAAAGCTTGCTTTCGTGCAGATCAAAGGAAAGCAGCCGTCCGCTGTTTTCCATGTCGATTGCCATTCCGAAGCTCTTTCCTCCGGGGCACGAGCAGGTGTCTATTACCGTTTGTCCGGCGCGTGCATCGACTGCTTTTACACAGAGCTGGGACGACTTGTCCTGAACAAAGCAAAGTCCGCTTTCAATCTGATTGATTTCTGAAATCGGAACAGGGCTTAAAAAGCGTATTCCGCTCTCGGTTTCTTCAAGAGCTTCGGACTTTGGAAGGGTATCAAGGAGCGCCTGCCTGTCGGTTTTAAGCGTGTTTACCCTCAGAGAAAGCGGAGGAAGAATGTGGGATGCCGACAGGATTTCTTCCGCCTTTTCCTCTCCGTATGAGCTTATGAAAAGCTCGCAGATCCACTTTTTTACAGAATATTTTCTTTGAAAGAGCTCTGCTGTATCATTGCAACCGTAAGAATAGTCAATGCTGTCCTTGCCTCTTGCAACAGATCGTAAAACTCCGTTTACAAACCCGGATACCCCCTTGTGGCACAGCTTTTTTGAAAGCTCAACCGATTCCGAAACAGCAGCGCTGTCCGGAATTCTGTCGCAGAAGACAATCTGGAACACACCGAGGCGAAGTATCGTTTTGACACTGTCCTCGAGCTTTTCCGGCGGTCTTGACGAAAAACGGGATATTATATAGTCGAGGGTGATAAGCCTTTCTATTACGCCGTAGACAAGCGTCGTAAACAGCGCCTTGTCGCTTCCTTCAAAGCGGTATTTTTTGATCTTGGTGTCGACCTCGATGTTTGAAAATTTGTTTTCGTTAAAGCATCTAAGAAGCGACCTCGAGGCAGCCTCGCGGACGCCGATTTTCTCTTCGTTTTTCATTTATCGGATTCCTTTTCGGCAGAGCAGAGCATATCACCTTCGTGAATTTTCTTGCCTCGTACAAAATCGGCAGAGGCCATTCTTCTTTTTCCTGCAGGCAGCACCTCCGTTATGGCAATTACCCCCGGATTGCATACGACATTGATTGAATCGCCTGCAAAAATGACGGTTCCGGGCGCTGCGCTTTCCTTTTTGTTTTCGCTTACAATTTCGGATGCTGCAACCTTCAGGATGCTTCCGTTAAGGAACGTATAGGCAAGCGGTATCGGCGACAGGCCTCTTATCTGATTGAATACCGTTCTTGCCGGCTTTGAAAAGTCGATTAAGCAATCTGATTTTTCGATTTTTTCTGCATAGCATGAAAGGCTGTCGTCCTGCTTTTGAGGAATAATCTCTCCGCTTTCGATCAGCTTAAGAGCCTTTACAAGAGCCGATGCTCCGAGCTTTACAAGACCGTCAAAGACGGTTTCAAAGTTGTCCTTTTCCGTTATCGGCATGCTTTCCTTTAAAAGCATGTCTCCTGTGTCAAGCCCTGCCTCCATCTGCATAATGGTGATTCCGGTCTCGGTCTCTCCGTTTATAATTGCACGCTGAATCGGAGCTGCGCCTCTGTATTTCGGAAGCAGCGAGCCGTGAACATTGATGCACCCGAATTTCGGGAAGTCAAGAACATTCTGCGGAAGGATTTTTCCGTATGCGGCAACAACAATTATATCCGGGTTAAGATTTTTAAGAAGAGCAAAAAACTCCTCGCTCTTAAGTGTGGAGGGCTCGTATACATCAAGGCCCTCTAAAAGAGCATATTCCTTTACCGGCGTGGGCTTCATTTCGTGGCCTCTGCCTCTCGGCTTGTCCTGCTGCGTGATTACTGTAACATCGTATTTTTCGTTTACGAGCGCTTTAAGCGACCCGACCGCAAAATCCGGCGTTCCCATGAAGACTATCTTTCTGATTTTATCCATTCCTTACCCCTCTTCCGTTTTTCTTCCGATCCCGTTTTGTTTGCTGTTTATGAAAATATAAAAAAGGCAATTATCAATATAGTATTGCAATTTTTGCCCTTTTTATAATTTTAATATGCTTTTGTAGTTATGCCCTTACGGCAGAGTCGTAGATTGCCCGAAGAGCGCTTTCAAAGTCGCAGGAATCGACTCCGATTATAATATTCATCTCGCTTGAGCCCTGGTCAATCATTCTGATATTGATATTTGCCTCTGCAATTGCGGAAATAATTTTTGCCGCGGTTCCTTTAGCCCTGACCATATTGCGTCCGACGATTGCAATCAGAGCAAGACCGTCCTCAACAGAAACGCATTCCGGGCTGACAGCCTCCTTGATTTCGCTGATGATCCTTGAGCGTTTGTCCTTCAGGCATTCCGTCTTTACGATTACCGACATCGTGTCGATTCCGGACGGGATGTGCTCAAAGGAGATTCCGAGCTTTTCAAAGACCTCAAGAACCCTGCGCCCGAATCCTACCTGAGTGTTCATCATGTCCTTTTCGACAGTGACAAAGCTGAAATCCTTCTTGCCGGCAATTCCGGTAATGGTTCCGCCGACCATGCTGTCAGCATGCGAAACGATCATCGTTCCTCTTGCCTCCGGCTGGTTTGTGTTCTTGATGTTGATCGGTATTTTTGCAATTCTTACAGGGAAGATCGCGTCCTCGTGAAGGACGGTCGCGCCCATGTAGGAAAGCTCGCGAAGCTCGGTATATGTAATTGTCTCGATAGGCTTCGGATCGTCGACGATTCTCGGGTCCGCCATAAGAAATCCCGAAACGTCGGTCCAGTTTTCATAAAGATCCGCACCGGCTGCTCTTGCAACGATCGCTCCGGTGATATCAGATCCTCCTCTTGAAAAGGTCTTGATCGTTCCGTTCGGCATTGAGCCGTAAAAGCCCGGAATTACCGCTCTCGGATGCTCCTTTAATACCTCGGAAAGCTTTTCGTTTGTCTTTTCGGAATCGAACGAGCCGTCGTCCTTGAAGAAGATAACATGCTTTGCGTTGATGAAATCGTAATCGAGGTATTTTGCAAGAATCAGGGCGTTAAGGTATTCACCTCGGCTTGCCATATAGTCTCTTCCGGCATTGTGCAGAAGAGCATACTTTATTGATTCGTATTCCTCATCAAGAGAAAAATCAAGCCCGAGACCCTTAATGATCTCATTATATCTTCCTGTTATCAACCCGAAGCATTCGTTGATATCCTTTCCTGCGAATGCGAGCTCGTAGCACTCATACAGCTTATCTGTTATTTTAAAATCGTTTTTATCCTTTTTTCCCGGGGCGGAGGGGACAACATATCTTCTGGATTCATCGGCTGTGATGATGTCTTTAACCTTTTTGAACTGCTCGCTGCTTGCAAGCGAGCTTCCGCCGAACTTTACCGTTTTAATCACTTGAGGTTCTCCTGAATGTCAAAATTATATCTACATTATTATATGAGCAAAACACGGCTTTGTCAAGCGTTAAAGCCACAATTCGGAACTATTAGATAATAAACAGCTAAAAAAATTTACATATATTGTATTAATAATCCTGTAAAAGTGTGATACAATCATTAAGATGCTATATCAGCCTAGACGATAAATTCAAAATATAATTATATTTTATTTGGAGTTACAATGGATAATATATCTGAAAATGCAGGACAGGCGTTTCTTTCCGGCAACAAAAATCTGACCGGGCTAAGCACGGCAGAGGCAAACGAGCGTGCCGAAAAGGGACTTGCAAATGTTTCGACTAAGGATTCAGGCAAATCGGTAAAGCAGATAATCCTCGGCAATATTTTCACATATTTCAATATGATATTCTGTGCCATTGCCCTGGTTCTGATTTTTGAAGGCTGCTTTAAGGATCTGAGCTTTATGGCGGTGGTTGTTGCTAATACAGCTATCGGAATTGTTCAGGAGCTGAATGCCAAAAAGACGCTTGATAAGCTCTCGCTGATGTCGGAGCCTACCGCGATTGTCATTCGGGACGGTGTCGAAAAGCGTGTCAATATTGAGGAGCTTGTTAAGGACGATATAATTATTTTGTCGTCCGGAAATCAGATTCCTGCCGACGCTGTTGTATGCGACGGAGAGGTTCTTGTAAACGAATCGCTTGTAACCGGAGAATCCGATGAGATAAAAAAATCGGTTGGAGCACCGCTTTTGTCGGGAAGCTTTGTTGTTTCCGGCAGATGCTATGCAAAGCTTGAAAAAGTTGGCGACGAGTCCTTTGCTTCAAAGCTGTCTGCCGATGCAAAGAAAATAAAAAAGAAGCAGCAGCCGGGAATGATGAAATCGCTTACCGTGCTCATCAAGGCGATCGGGATTATTATCGTTCCGTTCGGAATTGTGCTTTTTATCTGCCAGAAGCAGTTTATCGGTCTTGACGACCCGACAAATGCATCAAAAACGGCAGCATCGGTAATCGGAATGATTCCGGAGGGGCTGTATCTTCTTACAAGCATTGCTCTTGCGCTCGGCGCGGTAAGGCTTGCAAAGCGCAGAACCCTTGTACACGATATGAAATGCATCGAGACACTGGCGCGTGTCGATGTCCTTTGTGTTGATAAAACCGGAACAATCACCGAAAACGATATGAGCGTAGGCGACCTGATTCTGGTCGACGACGGAACCGATATGACTGCCGCACGCAATCTGATTTTTGAATTTGCGCAGAATATGGGCTCGGACAACGCAACTATCAGAGCAATAAAGGAAAGCTTCGCTTCCGAGAGCCAGAGGACTGCAAGGAGGGCAGAAGCTGTTATCGGCTTTTCGTCAAAAACAAAGCTTAGCGCAGTCAGCTTTTCATCAAATGAAAGCTATATTTTGGGCGCTCCGGAATTTCTTTTGGGACGCGATATCAGCTCATTTGAGCGACTGATTGCCGAGCGAGCCGGAAATGGAGAGCGCGTAGTTTTGTTCGGAGAGTACATCAGATCGGCAAGAGGCGATATTTTCGGCGGCGATGCACTTGCAGAGGGACAGGTGATCCCGATTGCGTTTATAACACTGAAGAATATAGTACGTCCCGGCGCAAAGGAAACCTTTGAGTATTTTACAGGGCAGGGAGTAACGGTAAAGGTCATTTCCGGAGACAATCCCCTGACCGTTTCGAGCGCGGCTTTGGAGGCAGGAATTGCCGGCGCGGAGAAATATATCGATGCAAGCAAGCTCCAGAAGAACGAGCTGATTTCGGCAGCGGAGGAATATACCGTTTTCGGAAGAGTCACGCCGGAGCAGAAGAGAATCCTTATAAGGTCACTGAAGAAAAACGGCCATACGGTTGCGATGACCGGAGACGGTGTAAACGATGTTCTTGCTCTGAAGGATGCGGATTGCAGTATAGCAATGGCATCCGGCAGCGAAGCGGCTTCGAGCGTCTCGGATCTGGTGCTGCTGGATTCGGATTTCAGCGCAATGCCGCATATAGTTGACGAGGGAAGACAGGTTATAAATAATATCGAGCATTCTGCGGCGCTGTATCTGATGAAGAATATCTTCTCGCTGCTCCTTTCTGCCGCAGTGCTGTTTTTGTCGGTCAGATTCGCCGATTCCGGAGTGGTTTATCCGCTTACGATTACCCAGATTGCCTGGATGAGCAGCCTTATGATCGGTATTCCGTCGTTTGTTCTCACTCTTGAGCCGAATCACGAAAGAGTAAAGGGAAAATTCCTTGGCAATGTTCTGTTCAGAGCATTTCCTACGGCATTGGCGGCTTTCGTTCTTGTAATTCTTGCGCTTTTGTTCCAGTTTGCGTTCAAGATTCCGGCACATGAAATTACCACGGTTTCGATTATACTTTTCGGAATCGTAAGCCTGATGATGCTGTGGAGGGTATGCGTTCCGTTTAACAAGCTGCGCTCTGTTTTGTTCGGCGGAGTTTCGGTTCTGTTCGTCCTTGCAATGCTTCTTGATCCCTACGGACTCTTCTCGATCTCGCCGCTGTCGTTTGGCTCTGTACTTGTGCTGTTTGTGCTGACGCTTCTTTCGTACCCTGTGGAAATGGTAATTTCATGGGCGTTTGAGGCATCGAGCAGGCAGATTAAAAAGCTCAAATCAAAATTCGGCAGCTCAAAAAAGAAGGCAAAGGAAATATAAAAATTAAAGCGGATGACGATATTGTCATCCGCTTTTGCTATACTTATTTTGCTTTATCTCTGCTCACATTCGATCTGTCCGATAATGAACGGAATAACATCCTCCTGCCTTATTTTAAGAACAAGGGCAAACTCGTCAAACAGAACTCTTTCAGCCTTTTTCAAAGCCGATTCATCGGCTGCATAGAGCTTTTTGCCGATCTCGGCAAGCTCCTGCCTTTTACGGTGAATTGTTTTTGTCATCTTCATGAGCTCTCTTCTGTCTCCGCCGATAAGAATTTTGCGGAACAGATCGCTTCTTTGCTTTGAATCGCTGATCCACTCGGTGTCCTCGTGCGGCATCGATTTTATAAGAGCAATGATTTCGTCCGCCGTGAGAATTTCTCTCATCTGGCTTGTCAGAGCTTCGTTGTCGGTCGGGACATATATTGTGAAATTCGGGTCGTTAATCGGCTTGAGAATGTAATATACCTTTTCTCCGCTGAGCTCGCTGATTTTTGCTTTTTTGATTTCGGTTACCGTGCAAACACCGCTGGTTTTATACAGCACCTTTGTTCCTACATCAAACATATATTACCTCTTTCATCAATTAGCAACTGTAAGTCTGAATCGGATGCGAACCAATTAAACCACGTCACAAGGATGGTGGGAGCTTTTATTCCCACTTGCCGATTTGCGCCCTTTGACAGCCTGCTTTTGACCTTGCTTGATGCCGCCGAAGCAGAAGAGTTTCATCAAAGGTTAACAAAATTACTAACTATAGTATATCATGTTTTAAAATATTTTGCAAGTTTATTTTTTGATGTTCTAAAATTTTAGATATAGTTAGCCGTTTTCGGGATGGGCTTATATTGAGGTTTCCACTTTGCAAAATTCCTTGGGCGGCACCTCTTAAACAAGGTTTTGCGGATGACCTTCGATGAATGCCCGAATGTTTTCGGAGGTGATCTCAAGCAGCCTTTTTCTTGTTTCAAGGCCTGCCCAGGCGATGTGCGGAGTAATTACCGTGTTTTTTGCCTTGATTATTTCGCAGTCCTCTCTTGCCGGCTCGGTTTCTATCACGTCAAGCCCGGCACCGGCTATTTCCCCACGGTTAAGAGCATCGGCAAGAGCTCTTTCGTCTATGACAGGACCTCTTGAGGTGTTTATAATATAGGCGGTTTTCTTCATTTTTTGAAGCTCTTTACAGCCGATCAGTCCTCTTGTTTTGTCGGTTAAGGGGCAGTGAAGAGTGACTATGTCGCTTGTTTTCAGCAGGGTGTCAAGATCGGTCTGTCTTACATTCGGATCATCGGTTTTTGAACGGGAATATACGGTTACATTCATTCCGAAGCTTTCGGCAATCTTTGCAACCCTCTTTCCGATTCTGCCGTATCCGATTATTCCGAGTGTCTTGCCGCTCAGCTCGTAAATTGTACCCTTGTACAGCGAAAAGGATGAGGTTTTTGACCATTCGCCGTCCTTTACGGCACGGTCGTGCGCTGCCGTTTTGTCAAACAGCTCGAGAATCAGCGCAAAGGTGTGCTGGGCTACCATATATGTGCTGTACGCCGGAACGTTTGAAACCTTTACGCCGTACTTTGCCGCCGCATTTACATCGATTGCATCATATCCGGTTGCAAGAAGGGTAATGAGCTTCAGTCCGTTTTCTGCAAGCTCCTTCATTGCAGTTTCACCGATTCTCATCTTGTTGCATATGATTATATCCTTTCCTTTGGCTCTGTCTATAAGCTCATCGGGCTTTGTCCATTTATATTCCTCATACTCTCCGAACCGGCTTAAAAAATCCCAGGAAAGATCGCCCGGATTTGCCGCATATGAGTCAAGTACTACGATTTTCATCTTAAGAAAATTCCTTCCATTTTATTTAGTATAATTTTATCATACAGAAAATGCAGTGTCAACCGAGGCGATAATAATAAAAATAAAAATCGGGTTTTATGGCAGAGACCGGATAAATGCAGGAGGCTTTTTTTGTTGACAGCATGTCTTGCGGTATGGTAAAATGTCCATAGCGGTGGACTGCCTAGCTTCCACGCGATGAACAAATGCGATATTCAAACGGCTACAATCTTCTTACAGGTAAAACATGAAAAATAAATTAAACATATCAAAAAGGATTCTTGCAGCGGTATTGCTTGTTTTGGCGGTATTTCTTTCGTCCTGCAAAAAAAGCGAGACCGATTTTGTCGGCGGATATTATTATGATCAGCTTGATAACGACCAGAAGCTTTTTTATGAGGCTCTTTTCAGACTGACGCCGTCGGATACGAAAACGGTTGTTACACTATCCGAACCGATTCCTCTTTCGGCTAGCGAAAGCCTTCTTACGGAGGAAGACAAAAAGCAGGCGGCCGACGAGGTCAAACGGATTGCACAGGGCGCAACCGATGCTTTTGTAATGGATCATCCGGAATATTTCTGGATCGATTTTTCAAAGTCATATACAAGTGCAAATTTCGATGGGAAAAAGACCGGTTCGAGCTATCTCTGGCAGGTTAAAACGATAGATTTTTCTGTCGGAATAAGAAGCGAATTTGTATCCGGACCGTCCTTGTTTATGGCGGAGCTTGACGAAGCGCTTGAAAAAATTCAGATTCCGTCAGGAACAACCTACGAAAAGCTTAGGTTCATACACGATTATATCTGCGAAAATGTTTATAACTGCAGCACCGTGCAGGATAAGGTGACAAGCAGATATACCGTTTACGGATCGCTTGTTGAGGGGGGCGCGGTTTGCCAGGGGTATGCGCATGCCTTCAAGCTTCTTTGCGACAAAGCCGGAATCGAAAATATCCTTGTCTCGGGGAGTGTCGGAGAGGAAAGCCACATGTGGAATCTTGTAAAGGCCGACAACGGGAGATGGTATGCCGTGGATGTTACATGGGACGACGGCGAAAAGCCCGGATATTCCTACTTCCTCGTCGGTGCGAACACCCCGTCACCCGACCGCGACAATGCCCCGTTCTGTCTTGATCATATTTCCTCCGGCGACGTTTCCGGCTCCGGCGTAAAGGAATTTGTTCTCCCGACGCTTGCTTCCGATTCCTATCCGGTTTCGGACGAGGATTTTTCAAAATAAGTTGAAAAACCGACGGCAAAACAGATAGCAAGGGCGATGACAAAACCGAAAGAAAACCGTCGGCAAAGACGACAGCAAAATTGGAAAAATAAATGCAAAAAAGAAAACCTCCTGCTAAGCTCTTTAAGCCGCAGGAGGTTTTTTAAAGTTCCGGTATTCCGTTATCTTCTGATCTTTCTTGTTGTAGTCTTGTTGAACGGAGTGTCTCTTACAACGACCTTGGAAATTGTCTTGTAGCTCGGCAGATCCTTCAGCTTCTGACGGATGTCAGCCATTGCTTCTTCTTTTGAATGCGGCTCTGCCATGTAGATTTCTGCAAGAAGTCCTGTCTCCTGACCGAACTCGTTCTTGATTCCGCGTACAACAACCTCGGTTATATAATCAATGCCGCTGATGTAGTTTTCGATCTCCTCGGGGTAGATATTCTTTCCGTTGTTAAGAACGATGATGTTCTTTTTGCGTCCGGTAATAACAAGCTGATCGTCCGGGGTGATATAGCCATAGTCTCCTGTGTAGAACCATCCGTCGCGAAGCACCTCGGCGGTCTTTTCCGGATTTTTGTAATAGCCCTTCATTACGGTGTCGCCCTTGACGCAGATTTCTCCGATGCCCTCGGAATCCGGCTCATCGATCCTCCACTGAACGCATGCAATACGGTGGCCAGCGGAGTAGCAGCAGTTGGATTTTTCGTCGTTTACGCAGACAAGAGGCGAGCATTCGGTAATGCCGTATCCGCCTGTGAGAATGATTCCGATATCGTCAAAGAATTTGTTGATTTCGTATCTGATCGGAGCGCCTCCGCAGACAAGCTTCTGAAGCTTTCCGCCGAAATTCTCGTGGATGTCCTTAAAGATCTTCTTTCTCTTGTCGATTCCGAGTTTGCGCAGGAAGTTTGACAGCTTGATTCCGGTGTTGAACTTCTTTTCGATGCCCTGCTTGCGGATCGTTCTCATGATTGCGGAGTAGAATTCCTCTGCAAATGCCGGAACAACCATCATGAATGCAGGCTTGTAGATCTTTATGTTCTTGGAAACGACCTTAAGCGATTCGTTTATGCAGAGGGTAACATGCGCATGAATGCAGACGAGAATGTCGCAGACTGCCTCATATGTGTGGTTGTACGGAAGAACCGAAAGACCTGTGTCGTATACCGTGGATACCTGAAGTCCGTAGTAGATAAGCGAAGTAAGATTGTGCTCGGTAAGCATAACGCCCTTTGCAACGCCTGTTGTTCCGGAGGTGTATACAAGCATCTTCATCTCGTATTCGTCGCTTGTAAGGCTGTCGTATGCCGTGCGGTCAAGCTTCTTTCCCTCCTCAATGAGCTTTTCAAACGAGAGAAATTCTCCGTCGTTTTCCTTTCTGTCGATTCCGACAAACAGCTTTACACTTGGCAGCTCCTCTCTGTGCTCATGCATCCAGTTTTCGAGCTTTTCGGAATAGAAAATAACCTCCGCATCGCTGTTGAGCAGAACATGGAGCATTTCGGGTGTCGGAAGCTCGCAGTCAACCGGGACATATACGCCTGCGCTCTTCAGCACGGTAAGGTATGTTACTATCCATCTGTAGCTGTTGTTGCCGACGCAGGCAATATGTGAGTTTCCGAAGCCTCTTTCGGTCAGAGCCGCGCCGAGATTTTCGATATCGTCGTAAAACTGCTTAAAGGTGACATCAACAATATCATTGCCTTCTCCCTTATATCTGTATGCAAGGCTGTCTCCTGCCTCCTTTACAGCCATGTTCAGCATATTCTTTATGCTCTTGACTTCCTTGACCTCGTGTACAATTTGTTTCGCCATTTTCTTGATTCCTTTCGATTTTCTGATTACTTGTCTTGATATATCGTAAATTATGTAGCTTTTATTATTGTGTGCCGTTACATTACATAGAGAAGGATGCAAAGGAAGTGCAGCAGACTTCCGAGATCGACAAAGAGATGAAAAACAGAGTGCATGTATCTGAAATTTCTTTTCTTTCCGATTATATAAAGCAGCGCTCCGACCGTATAGGCAATTCCTCCGGCAAGCAGAAGAGCCATTCCCCCGGTGCCGAGGGCTTCACAGGTCTTTTTCCATACGGCGACAATGCTCCAGCCCATGAAGATATAGCAGATCATGGACGGAATCTTAAATTTTTCAAGGTCGATTATATTAAGCGCAATTCCGATGGCGGCCATTATCCAGATGAACGCGAAAACCGCCCATCCGGCAGACTGATCGACCCTGCGCAGAGCTCCGAGTGAGATCGGGGTATAGGTCCCTGCTATAAGCAGGTAGATTGTGCAGTGATCAAGCACTCGCATGACCTTTTTTGAGGTGCGCTCCTTTTTTAATCCGTGATAAACGCTTGAAATCGTGAAAACTGCGGTCATCGATGCGCCGAATACAGTTCCCTGGATAACGCCTCTTGTGTTGTTTGCGTGTGCAGCAAAAATGATGCACAGGATTGTCGCTATGATTCCCATGGCTCCTCCCACAATATGGGATACCATGTTGAATATCTCTTCGCCCTTTGTGTAATTCGGCAGTGTAATGTTTTTAATTTTCATTTCTCGGTTTCTTAAGCCCTTTTGCTATGCGGTTGCTTTATTTTGCTGAATACTAAAAAAAGATCAAAATCATCTAAAAAAAGATCAAAATCCGGGATGGCCTTTTTTCGGAAGCTTTTTATGCCAGTTCAAATTCTCTTTGTATGCACTTTCTTATGGTGTTTATGCTGTCTTCCTCATATTTGAAATCCCCTGAGGAGAGAAGCAGCGCAGCACCGTATATAAGCGAGCGGACAACATAGGTTTTTCTTCTTGCAACATCCTCGGGCATGTTGACGCTTATACAGTACTGCTTTACAAGGTCGGCTGAGATGTCGCTCATCTTCATCTTTTCGGTAAACTGAATTGTGTCAAACGAGCTGTCGTTCATCATAAGGATCGACTGGAATTTCGGATTTTCGTAAAGAAATTTTACATATCCGATGCTTATTTCAAGCAGCTTATCCATAAGATCGCCGTCGCAGCCTGAAAGAATTTCGAGCTGCCTTTCGTGCCATCTGTTATTGATCATTTTGAAGATTTCCGAAATGACCTCGTTTTTGCTTTTAAAATGCTTGTACGGTGCGCCCGATGACAGCTTGCATGCCTTTGCCGCACGCCGCATCGAAAATCCGGCTATTCCGTATTTATTGATCTCGTCGACCGCTGCATTTAAAAATTTTTCTTTCGAGCTGTCGACATCCGGTTTCTTACTCATACCGGTTCTGATTCTCCTTTTGCATTTCGGTATAAAGAACAGTATATAAATATTTTTATATGCCACATTGGTAAGCAGTGCTTACCCAAAGACAACGTTTTAAAAAGTAAGCACTGCTTACTTCATAGAATATAACATATTTTTCTATTTATGTCAAGTGTAAACGTCAAAATACAGATAAAAACTGAAAAAAAGCTGTTGACAAAACAGGTTAACTGTGATAAAATAGCTACCGCACGGCATGGAGAAGTCGCCTAGCTGGTCGAGGGCGCACGATTGGAAATCGTGTAACCGGTAACTCGGTTCGAGAGTTCGAATCTCTCCTTCTCCGATTTAACTGCAGATTCTTTCGATCTGCAGTTTTTTCTTTTTACAAAATTAAGCGTTCAAAATGTTTTTTGTACAAAATTTTACATGGATTTGACAGCAGCTTGATATTTAACATGGATTTAACATTTTCTTGCTTTAAATTTGATCTGTCGGTGATATTCTCAAAAACGTGCCAGTATATGAATGAGAAAAAATAAGAGAGCAGGAAAGATTAAATGGAAGTTTCTAATGTTTTGGAGCTGCTTTCCGGTGTTGCGTTGTTCCTCTTCGGGATGTCACTTATGGGGGAGGGACTGAAAAAGGTCGCCGGCAATAAATTGGAGGTTATTCTCTATAAGCTTTCGAATACCTCGCTTAAAGGAGTTCTTTTGGGAGCCGGAGTTACCGCGGTGATTCAGTCGTCGTCGGCAACCTCCGTAATGGTTGTCGGATTTGTCAATTCCGGCATGATGAAGGTAAGACAGGCGATCGGAATCATTCTCGGATCGATTCTCGGAACCAGCATTACCGGATGGATTATTGCCCTTTCGGACATCAGCGGAGGAGCGTCGGGATGGCTTGACCTTCTTTCGACAGCCTCGCTTACATGCGTGCTTGCGGTTATCGGAATTGTTTTTCGGATGTTCTGCAAGGATCAGACGAAGCGCCATGTCGGAGACATTTTTTTGGGCTTTGCGGTACTTATGACCGGAATGACAATGATGTCGGGTGCGGTCAGCCCCTTAAAGGACAGCCCGGTATTTGTAAATATAATTACCAACTTTTCAAATCCGTTAGTAGGCATTCTTGCCGGAACTCTGATTACGGCTGTTTTGCAGAGTGCGTCGGCTGCGGTCGGAATTGTTCAGGCTCTTTCTGTTACCGGAGTAATCAGCTTTGATGTCGCGTTTCCGGTTATCATGGGTATTGCAATCGGCGCTGCGGTTCCGGTAATCCTTTCTTCTCTCGGAACGACGGTTAACGCAAAGAGAACCGCATATGTATACCTGATAATTGATATTCTCGGCGTTATAATCTGCTCTATAGTTTTCTATGCCGCAGACGCAATATTCCATTTTGCATTTACCTCAAATATCCTGAATTCGGTTCAGATAGCGCTTGTAAATACGCTGTTCCGTCTTGCAACCGTAATAGTGGTTGTGCCGTTTATCGGTCTTGTCGAAAAAATCGTCTGCTTCCTCTTCAAGGATAAGGAGGGAGAGCAGGAGATGGCAGAGATCGACCGGCTTGAGGAGAGATTTATCAAATATCCGGCACTCGGTATCGAGCAGAGCAGGATTGCAATGTGCTCTATGGCGCGCAAGTCGAAGGCAAATCTGATGCGCTCGCTTGACCTTCTCGATGACTATTCGGATGATAAATATAAAAAGATTCAGGATAAGGAATCGGTCGTTGACAGCTATGAGGACAAGCTCGGTACATATCTTGTAAGGCTGAACGAAAGAGAGCTCACGCATGAGCAGAACAAACAGATTTCTCTTTTCCTCCATACAATTACCGATTTTGAGCGTATTTCCGACCATGCGGTAAATATTTCGGAAACCGCAAAGGAAATACATTCAAAGCATCTGGTTTTCTCTCACAGAGCCCTTCATGAGCTGAGTGTTATAAAGGCTGCTGTTTCCGAGATAGTAAGCATTACGGTGCATGCCTTTGAATCCGAGAATACAAACGAGGCGCTCAGCGTAGAGCCGCTTGAGGAGCTTATCGATAATCTTTGCGACGAGCTTAAAATGAATCATGTACAGAGAATCCAGAGCGGAAACTGCACGTTAAATCAGGGCTTTGTGTTCAACGACCTGATAAATAACTATGAGCGCGTTGCCGACCACTGCTCGAATGTCGCGGTAGCGATGATAGAGCTCGACAGCGAGAGCTTTGATACTCATGAGTATCTTAATTCGCTTAATAAAATGAAGAATTCCGAGTTTGACAGATATTATGAGGAATACAAGCAGAAATATTCGCTTGACTGATCCGATAGAGAATAATCTTCACTCATATTAATATTGATCAAATAAAATAAAGCTGCCCTGTATTATTACAATCCGGGGCAGCTCTTTTTTACTTGCGCGCGGCAGAAATTACTGTCCGTCGCCGCCTGTCGGTGCGTGGGTGTTAAGCGAGGTGTCGTTTGCCTTTGTCGAATTTCCGCCGATAATATCGTCAATTATTCCGCTTCCGTCCCCGAACATTCCGGAATCCGGCATTGTCGGCATGTCACTGCCGCTTAAATCTCCGTCTGTATTCTTTGTTTCGGGTGCATTTTTTGTGTCTGATGCGGTTGTTGTGTCCGGCGATTTTGTCATGCTGTCGGTTGTATCTGCCTTGTTTTTGTCATTGTTACATGATGCAAGACAGAAAACCGATGCAGCAAGAAGAATGACCGATATCCTTCTTTTAAGCTTGTCTTTATATATAATCTTCATCAGCTTTTCCTTTCGTTTTTTGCTTTTCGGTGCTTTCTGCGATATAAAATATTGCTTTGAGTTTATGGTACTCGGACATATTTTGTGTTTTTTCTTTGTGAATTATTCTTTCTTTTAATTTGTTGATTTAATTCGATTTGATTCATTTAAATTCGGATTTTTAAAATACAATTTGCATTTAAGACGGCATTTTAATCTACAGAACCTTACGCAGCTGCGTAATTATCTTCTTTTCCTCCCTCGATATTTTTACCTGCGTCATTCCGAGAATATTTCCTGTTTGCTGCTGGGACAGCTCTCTGAAATACCTTAAAATCACGATCTGCCTTTGGATTTCCGGAAGCTTTTTGATTGCTTCGGCGAGCGCGATTTTGTCTGTTATGCTTCCGATCCCGTCCTCCTTGTCGGAGAGCATGTTTTCGATAGTCAGAGTGTCGTCGTCCTTGCCGACAGGCTCCGCAAGCGAATGAACCGGGCTGATAGCCTCAAGCGATGCCGCAATCTGCTCCGGGGTAGTACAGCAGAGAGCGGCAAGCTCGGACACCTTCGGCTCTCTGCCGTTTTCGGATATAAATTCCTCACGCTTGTGCATTGCATCGATTCCGCATTTTTTGATGCTCCGGCTGACCTTGATGAGACCGTCGTCCCTTAAATGCCGCCGTATCTCGCCGATTATCAGAGGAACGGCATATGTTGAAAATGCAGTGTTGTAGCTGAAATCAAAGCTCCTTACCGCCTTTATCATTCCGATCGAGGCAAGCTGGACGAGGTCCTCATATTCGGTTCCCCTGTCACGGAATCTCAGCGCAATGCTTTTGCACAGCCCCATATTTGCGCTGATCAGCTCCTCAAGAGCCTCCTTGTCTCCGCTTTGAGCCTTTTTGATCTGCTCTATGTTGTTTTCTCTTGTCGGCTTCATTTAGCTGCCTTTTTTTCGGATTTATCGGAGCTTTCGGGCTCGGAAAGCTTTTTTGTCATTGTTACGGTCGTGCCGCACCCCGGCTTTGATCTTACCCTCAGCCTGTCGGTAAAGCTGTCCATAATTGCAAAGCCCATTCCGCCGCGCTCTCCGCTTGGATCGGAGGTGTAAAGCGGCTGCATTGCCTGCTCGATATCCTCGATTCCGATGCCGCTGTCCCTTATTTTTATCGTTACGGTCCTGTCACTAAAAATTCTGACCGTAACATATATTTTGCCTGCTCCTCCCCTGTAGCCGTGAATAATCGAGTTGGTGACGGCTTCCGAAACTACGGTTCTGATGTCCGCAAGCTCCTCAAGCGTGGGGTCCTCCGGAACAATAAAGGCGCTGACGGCGTACCTCGCGTAGCCCTCATTGCTTGATACCGAGTTGATTTCGAGCTTCATTTCGTTCTTTAACGTCTTGCTCATTGCTCATTTTCCTTCCTTTTTTCTTCGATTTTGAACATCCTGTCCGCCCCGGCAAGGCGGAGTATTTTCATAAATTCCTTCGGTGTTTCGACAAGCCGCAGCTCTCCCTTATATCCGGTTATTCTCGTGTATCTGCCGAGTATAAGACCGAGCCCGGCGCTGTCGGTAAAGGTGACCCCCGAAAGGTTGAAAACAACCTTTTTCGGCCGGTGAATAATCAGCTTCTCGTCGATTGCCTCCCGAATTTCCTTTACGCTGTGATGATCAAGCTCGCCTCTTATCGAAAAGACAGCCTCTGATGTGTCCTCTGAAAATCGAAAATCTACACCGTTGTTTTTTTCCATATCCATTTCCATGTCGGTTTTTAATCCTCCTTTTTGGTCGAATTCCGGCTCAAATAAAACTGTCTGGTTTTAGACTGTGTTTTAGACCATTGTATTATCTTCCGTCGGTGATTTGTGTCACATTCTGGTGCAACTTCATTCTTTTTTAAAACGAGTCGAATTAAACGAAAAAAAGCCGGCTGAAAAATGCCTGCTTTATCTGAAATATTTGTTTTTTGCACATAACAAAAAGGGAATATCTTACATTTTGTGGCAAAATAATCCAACATTCATAAAAAAATGCATAAAGAATTGCATTTTGGTATTAAAAAAATGTTAAAAAACTCTTGACAAATTATTCTCAAATGATATAATAACATATAATAACTGAAGTTCGGTGCTATTATGGAATTGTCAAATCGCATAAATTCGGATATGCCTTCGTTTGCGGAGCTTCTCGAAATGTACAGACCGCTGATAGAATCGCTTGCATCAAAATATTCGTTTTGTGAAAGCGCGGATACGGACGATCTGATACAGGAAGCACAGATTGCACTCTTCGGTGCATTCGAAAGCTTCGATCCTACGCAAAAGGATGTCACCTTTGGATTGTACGCCAAGATATGCATCAGAAACCGGCTTATAAGCTTTCTAAGAAAGAATCAAAGGCACAGTCTGATCAGCATTGAGGACTCGGCAGACGATGTTATGGTCGATGCTTCTCCCGAGGAGCGGCTGATCGAAAAGGAAGAGTACCAAAGACTCCTTTACGATATCAACAGGGTGCTTTCTCCGCTTGAAAGAGATGTGCTGAGGCTGTATCTTGAAGAAAAGCCGTATAAGGCTGTTGCAATCGAGCTTAAAATAAGCGAGAAGTCGGTGGACAATGCCGTCTGCAGGATCAAAAAGAAGATTTTAAAATTCTATAACAACTGAAATTCAAAAAAACACACCCGGATAGCTTAAGGAAGAGCGTTGCTGACTTTTGTCGCAAATGTACGGTTCCAACACCGTTCTGGGAACTGACATACTTAATTTTTATAGCGAGGTAGAAAAATGTACGAGGACAAGATTCTTAAATGCAAAGATTGTGGCTGTGAGTTCACATTCTCGGCGGGCGAGCAGGAGTTTTATGCCGAAAGAGGCTTCCAGAACGAACCGCAGAGATGTAAGGCATGTCGCGATGCAAGAAAGAATGCAGCAAGACCGGCTCGTGAGATGTTTACTGCTGTTTGTGCAAACTGCGGCGGAGAGGCAAAAATCCCGTTCCAGCCGACAAGCGACAGACCGGTATATTGCAGCGCGTGCTATGCAGCTATGAGAGAGAATCAGTAAGATCTGTCTCTTGGTATTTTGATTTTTATAAATCTGAATAATTCATAGTCGAAAAAGGCGTATCGCTATATTGCGGTACGTCCTTTTTTGTGTTTTGAGATTACTTTTTTTCGCCCGGAGCACGCTTTTTGCCGATTTTTCTGCTTTTTCACAGCGATCAGGCAAGAAAATCAAGATATTTTTTTAAATTATTATATACAAAATGAAAAAAATATGGTATACTGATCGTGGATTATAATTTTTTGAATATCTATAATTGGTTATATAATTGACTGCAGCCGATGTATTTCCGCATGTTTTAACCGGCTGCTGTATTGAGCAGATAATTAAGCAGGGAATAATAAATGAGCTTTAACGAGGGAAAAAAGAAACATACCGACAAAAAAGGAAGATACAGCTCGTGCGATGGCCGCAGAAATGCAAAAAGCAGGCCGCAAAGCAGCGGATTTGAAAGAGCACGGCCCGAGGAGGGCAGCGATGCCTCATATGTTGTCGGAAGAAATGCCGTTTTGGAGCTTCTTAAAAGCGGCAGGGACATAAATAAAATATATGTAAAAAAAGGCGAAAAAACCGGCTCGCTTGTGTTGATCGAGGCAAAGGCGCTCGAAAAGGCGGTTCCTCTTGTCGAGGTCGAGACAGCCAAGCTCGATATGATGGCGCAGGGGCTCAATCACCAGGGCGTTATCGCGTCAGCTGCCTTAAAGGACTATGTTACGGTAGATGAAATTCTCGATTTTGCAAGGCAGAAGGGAGAAAAGCCGTTTGTTGTCATGGCAGACGGAATTGAGGATCCGCAGAATCTCGGGACGCTTATCAGGGTCTGCGAGGGGTGCGGCGTTCACGGGCTTATCATTCCGAAAAGGAGAGCGGTGGGACTTACCGCTTCCGCAGGAAGAAGCTCGGCAGGAGCATTTGAGCTTGTGCCGATAGCGCAGGTTACAAATCTTGCATCGGTTGTGGACGAGCTCAAGGAAAAGGGACTTTGGATATATTCCGCAGAGGCAGGAGGTACAAGGCTTTACGACTGTGATATGGACAGAGCAGCC
>CAKSER010000028.1 GCA_934447715.1 uncultured Eubacteriales bacterium
AGCATAGCGGCGAAAGTACGGATGAATAGGCAAAAACGATGCCGGACTGACACCAAAAGCGTGGGCAGTCCGGCATCTTTCAATTAGTTATCGGCCTCCTCGCTATCTATGGAATTTTCGGCGAGCGCTGCTGCGGCTTCACGTTCACGGCGTGCCGCCCAGCCGCCTTTTGCCCTGGGTGCGTATGCAGATTCCAGTGCATACATGATGCCCTGTTCATCGGCAAAGTAAATACCGGGGACATTCCAATTATCCTCGGCATTCCAGTCCATCAGCTTTCTGACCATATCCACGACCGTGGCGTTGCTGATTTTGATCTGCGCTTTCTGCACGCCCTCCGGCTTGGAGAAGCGCACGGCATTCGGAGCGTCCTCCTTGCAGGCCCGGATGGCGAACTGCTTCGACTTCGGTTCAATCAGGAACTGGATGTACTCCGGGAAGTGGAGTTCCTGTGCGGTCTGCACATTGAACTTCACGATATTGCCTGCGAAAGTGCAGACAGAGGCGGAACGGGTCTTAATAAGGTCGATGACAGAAAATTTTTCAAACATGGTAGTTACTCCTTCTCAATTACAATAAAGTTGTCGTCCTCCTCGGCAACGACCGGGGCGGGTTCTGGTTTTTGGGTCGCGGAGATAAGCAGGTTATCCACATACTCCTCGTCCCACGATGGGTCGACGATTATAAAGCCGGACAGTGCTCCTTTGACCACGATACGTGGCTTCCGGTGGGTGCTGCGCCGTTTCCGATACCGTCGTTCTTTGCGGATCTGCTGTGCCAACAGCCAGTCGTTTTTCTCGATGATGGGGATATGATGCCCCTCGACGAAATACTGCGGCTCTATGCCGTTGTTCTTTACACTCTTATGCGTGAAAAAGTCTATCGTAACTGTTTTTTGACACAGGGCGTCCCCGCAGAACTTTTCATTTTTAAGGATGCCCAGGACACTGCCGGAGCTCCAAACCGATAGACCTTTTACAGTAGGAATGCCGCTCTTCGTCAGCAATTCCGCAATTTGCGTGGATGAATAGCCGTCCAGATAGAGACTGTATATGGTTCTGACAATATCCGCTTCGTCCTCTACGATCTCCCAGTTCTTTTCATCATCCAGCCGATAGCCGAGCAGAGCCCAACTGGGGTAGATCCCAAGGCCCTGCGCTCTTCGGCGCTTGAATGACCATTTCAGACTGTTGGATTTTTGTTCGGACTCACTTTGCGCCACGAGGCTCAATACGGTAATGACCATATCGCTGCTCTTATCCAGCGTGTTGAGCTTCTCGGTCTCAAAGTACACGCCCACAGGCGGGTCGAGCTTTCGCAGCATGAAAATGTAGTTCAGACTGTCCAGCACATTTCTGGCAAAACGGCTGACCTGCTTCGTGATGATAAGGTCGATCTCTCCCGCTTTGCATTTTTCGATCATTTCGAGAAAGTGCTCACGGTGCAGAACAGAAGTGCCGGAAATGCCCTCATCGGCGAAAATACCGGCAAACTCCCATTCCGGATTCTCCCGGATCATACGGGTATAGTTTTGCACTTGAAGCTCGTAACTGCTGGCCTGGGTGTCCTCGTCCGTGCTGACACGGCAGTACGCACACACACGAAGTTTCTTCTTTTCGGTTTCCGCTTCCATATCCCTTTTTGCGGGAATGATCTGTACCTCCTTTTGCGGACCGTTGATGTATGCGTCACGGATGGCGTTCTTGGTGGACTGCCTTTTTTCCTCGCTGCGACCGCGAGGTCGAAGTGGTTGTTTCTTCGTTATCTTCATAGGTTCACCTCCTCCTGCCGCAGATTATGTGGGCAGATAAGCCCACACCGCAGCTCGGAGCCGGCGAATTCTATTATATCGTGAAAATATGAAAACCGTTAACTTGAATGGCAATTAGCACTCAAGTTAACGGTATTGGAGCAAAAAATAAGAAGCCTTTCAGCCCCTTATTTCAACATTGGTGATTTACTTGTCATTATTCATGGCTTTCAGCATTTGGTTCGCCGCTTTCTTTTGTTCCGGCGTGAGGTTGACCCAGTTTTCAAACAGCTCTTTGAGTTCCGGGCTGATTTCAACCATCTCACCCTCGGCAAAGAACTGCGCCATCGTGATGCCGAATCCCTTACAGATCGCTTCCAGCGTTGCGAGTGAGGGAACTGTATTTCTCCTATAAATATTCGCAATCGTGGACTCGGATAAGCCACAGTTCTTTGCCAGCCTATACTCAGTCCAACCGCGCTCGTTTAAGAGCTGCCGGAGCCTCTCGTGCGTGTCCATAGCATCACCACCCTTCCTGTAATTATTTTACCCGCAAACTAAAAGGTATTGTACTGGCTACTTGTACTGAACATACCGTTATGTTAAACTGTATAATAACGGGAATTCAGTACGGAGGGATGACAATGCTGACCGAGGAACAAAAGCGGATGCACAGAGTGTGTTTTACGGGCCACCGCCCGGAGAAGTTGAAACAGTCTGAAAGCGTGATCGTGAAAGCTCTGGAAACTGCGATCAAAGAAGCGATTGCAGACGGAAAGAATGTATTTATTTCCGGCATGGCTCGTGGGGTGGATATCTGGGCGGCTGAAATCGTGCTGCGTCTGCGGAAAGAGGGGGCGAATGTAAAATTGATTTGTGCCAGTCCCTACAAAGGCTTTGAATGTGGTTGGAGCATCGAATGGCAGCAAAGATACAATGCTGTTCTGGAAGCAGCAGACCTTGTGCGGTTTATTTGCCCTGGGTACAGCAGAGCCTGCTTCCAGATCCGCAATGAGTGGATGGTCGACCATTCGGCTCTGGTAATTGCTGTGTTCAACGGCATAAATGGAGGTACAAGGAACACGCTTCTTTATGCTGAAAAGCGGAATGTGGAATGTGCACATATTAGTTCAATATAATTTCCGTATTCTTTCTGTTTAAAAAAAGTGAGTCAATCTTGCTTTTTCTCAAGTTTCGTGGTATAATGTATATGTATTTCGATTTACTACAATCCCAGGAGGCACAAAAATGAGGGTAAGCTATAAACCACTTTGGCATACATTACTCGAAAAAGGTATGACAAAAGAGGATTTGCGAGTTCAGGCAAAATTAACAACCAATGCCATCGCAAATATGGGGAAGGACAAAAATGTGAGTATGCAGACACTGCTTAAAATCTGTGATGCTCTTCAATGTGATTTGAGTGAAGTTGTTGAGATTGAAGGAACTTCAAATCCTTCCTTGAGTATAAAATCAAAAGATAAGGGTGATGAGCCACTGGCCCGCCCCCGTTTGGCTCCTTTGAATGGAAATGCAGATGGGCCCAAGCTGGTTTCACTGTTCTCTGGATGCGGTGGTATGGATGCTGGTTTTGAACAGGCTGGTTATAATAGAGTTTGGGCAAATGATTTTGACAAAGATGCACAGGCTGTCTTTCAACTCAATTTGGGAGCGATTGATGGACGGGACATTACCACCGTTCCTGAGGATGAAATTCCAGACTGTGACATCATAACAGCTGGCTTTCCGTGTCAACCCTTTTCAAACGCAGGTAACAGAAAAGGCGTTTATGACACCAGAGGAGAATTGTACCTTGAATGTCTCCGTATTATTGAAAAGAAAAAGCCTAAGGTGGTTCTATTCGAAAATGTAAAAGGACTTCTGTCATCGAAACATCAAAGCGGTAAGAGGCTGATTGATGTTATCAAGGGGGATCTTGAAAACATCGGGTATCAAGTAAACTATCGCGTTGTCAATGCCTCAGACTATGGAGTTCCGCAAAACAGAGAACGAATGATTCTTGTTGCCTTTAGAAATGACATTGGAAAGGTATTCGAGTTCCCCCCCATCCAAACAGATAAGAGTCAGCTAACTCTGAGACATATACTGGATATCCCTGAAAGCACTCCGAATCAGTCTGCGTTTTGGGTGTATTCCCCTCAGGCGCAAAATATGATAGAGCAAATTCCTCAGGGCGGATCTTGGAAGAACATTCCCTATGAAAATCTGTCTCCCAGGTTTCAACGTATTAGGGATGACATGAAGCGATATCATGCGCCAAACTTCTATAGGCGCTTTAGTTTAGATGAAATTAACGGAACAATTACAGCATCGGCACAACCCGAAAATTGTGGTATTACCCACCCAACCCAAAATAGGCGATACACCATACGCGAAATTGCACGTATTCAAACATTCCCCGATGACTTTGTTTTCTTGGACAATTCTTTAAAGGACATCATTGCGATGTATAAAGTTATTGGTAATGCTGTTCCAGTCAAGTTGGCAAAAGTAATTGGCACAGCGATTCTTGAGCAGGCATTTTCGAAGGAGGTAAAATAATGGCTACTGTTTATGTCTCACGTGAATCCATCAGCGATGCTGTGGGGTACTTTTCTGGGAAAAATTATACAGCTCCAGAGCAAATTGGATTGTTCTTCTTTTTTAAAGCTTTAAAATTTAATAGCCGCGAGTACATTCCTTACCAGCCTGGCGAAGGGGCGCAAAAAGCTGAGAACATCAGAAAATTATATGATTTGTGCGGTTTATTTGACTCCTCTTCGGAAGAAGGCGGCAAAAGAACGGGCTTATTCCCGTTTTCTATATCACGTATCATTAAAACATCTTCGTACTATAACGGCGGTACAGAATTCAGACGTCTTATTGGCAGAATCAAGGACACCATGGATAATACGCTGATAGATGAACAAAAGTACCTCCGTAAAGATGAACTGGACGCTGGTCGTTTTAAATTTGCCCCGAACTACATTGAGATGCTGTTTTCAAATTTCCTTGTAGGGAATAAAATATCGCTTCAGAAATTTGCGGCGTGGTATTACCGCTTCTATTCATTTACGGTTGATGATTCGTGGATTGAGGAATTCAAAACTGAGTATTATGAATCGTTTACACGGCTTTGCACAAAAAAATTAATCGAAGATCTTCGGCTGACTTCCCAGGAACTTACGGAACTTTTTGACACTAATGACGGCATAATCAAATATGCAGATACCCGTATTACTGGCGAAGAACTCCGTGGACTGCTATCGTTTGATCATGGCGCCTCCCCTGAAATCACCGTAGCAGCCACGGCAGGAACATATATGCCGGCAAGTGTGGTTGTTGAACGTGATGAGGTAATAAGTTATACAACGCCTCATGGCCAAAATATTACGGAGGAGGCTCTTACATCGCTGTTGATGGCAACACAGCAGGCCGTCTTATCCGGACCTCCGGGAACAGGAAAATCTTACATTTCTGATAAAGTTCGCTCGCAGTTTGACGAATCATATTTGATTCAATTTCACCCGAACTTAACTTATGAGCAATTCATCGGTGGTAGCACATTTGACGGCGATGGCAATGTGAGAGCACAAGCCGGTGTTTTTCTCGAATTTTGTGAAAACGCAAGGGCGAACGAAAATCAGAAATTCCTATTTTTGATTGACGAAATAAACAGGGGCAATGTCTCTAAAATATTTGGCGAAACAATTCTTGCGCTCGATAGAGAGTATAAAGTGCAGTTGCCAACACCCTTGTTACTCAAAAATGGTAATTTGGTGAGCACATTCTCTATTCCTGAGAATGTTTATATCTTGGCAACAATGAATTCTGCAGATAGAAGTATCGCGCTGGTTGATTATGCTATCAGGCGGCGCTTCGCATTTGTAAATTTCTACCCCAATAGTGAGGTTGTTGATTACAAATCTGACTATTCGGAACTGCCAGGTATTCGTGTGGGCAAAATAATGGATGGTATAAATGAAAAACTGATGAGCGTCCTCGGAGATGGAGATCTTCTTTTGGGGCAGTCGTACTTTATGCCCAAATGGGCCATCAAAGCAGAGTCGGGCAAAATTGTTTGGACCAAGGATATTCTACGTGACTTGTTTAATTATTACATTTTGCCCATCATAGAAGAATACACATACGGAAATAAGCGGTACTTGGCAAATGTTGCGGGTGAGAAACTAACTACTCGAATTACAGATGCCGATGAATTTCTTGAGGAACTGACATTCCAGTTTGGTAAGTGAGGTGATTTTAGGTGGTTTCAACGACGATGGTCGAGCAGGGTTCCCTTTTAAAGCTCTACCCGGACGAACTTGAATCAGTAAAATTGATTCTTTCAAAAAAGGGGATGTCTTGGGACTGCCTTGATTCTCAGCAGCAAATTCTAAAATTTCCACAACAATATGTCGGATATATTGGGCTGCCAAATAGGAGAATAATCATAAAGCCTAAGCACAATGGAATTACCATAAGTCATATACTCCGAATATACTATTTTCTGTATTCTGCAGAATATACCGACCTCGATACGCCAATGTATGATATTGAGTCGGGTAACGATGTAAACCTCATTGCTTTGTACATAAAAGAGCTCTTATCTGTAGTACATCGCGGGTTACCAGTAGAATATAAAGAAATCAATAATGATTTGGGGTTTGTACGAGGAAAGTTGAACACCATACCAACCGTGATGAACATGAAATCACAGAAACGTGAGTGCTTTAATTGCTCCTTTGATGACTTAACGCGGGATATCGGTATTAATCGACTGCTTTTGGCAGCAGCAAAGAAAATCGAGGCTTACGCAAACACAGCAGAATTGTCGTATATTATACGGCAATTTGGAACTATTGACTATTCAAAGATTCCAGACAAAGTCTCTTTTACAAAAAACACGGCCTATTGCAAGAAAGCTGTTTCACTCGCATATATGATTTTGAACGATCTGACATTGTCGACTGCTGGAGAAGCTTCTGGAGGAGAGAGCCTACTAATTAATTTTGATAAGGTTTATGAGGATTTTATCAAAAAAATTCTCATGGATTATTCTTCAGTAGGAAAGTTTACATATTGGACAGAGGAAAAAGTGTATGCGTTTTGTTCGGATTCAGATGGTTTCTTTGAAAGAGCGTACATTCCTGATTTATTGTACGATTATTCCGAGAGTTGTGGAAAGCCAACCGCTCGTGCAGTCCTTGATATGAAAAATAAAACCTCTCTTCCGTTTCACAATCCAGATATTTACCAAATGGCGTTCTATGGTCAAATGCTTAATTGCAAAAAGATTATACTCTGTTATCCAACCAATGAAGATCGTAAAAGCGCTGCTCTGCGTTTTACCGATGAAAAGTTCTTTTTGCAAAAGGTATATGCCGCTTTCATGAACCTGGCTGGAAATACAGCACAGGAATTCAAAGCCAATATAATGAGCTTCGTCTTCAAAATAGAATGCTTGTTATAAATCCACTATAAGCGCCAAATGCCAGCCTATTGTTACCTTACGTTTTTAGTTTAGCGACTCCCTCTGTAATTCAACGAATACCCCAGTATTTCAACGATTACCTCGGTAGTTCAACGATTACCCGGCGGTTTAACGATTATAGCAGAGCAGAAAGCTACAATCCTCCTAAAACGCGCAAAACCCCGCCGCAGAAATGCCTGCAGCGGGGTTCACTTATGTGCCTGAACAGCCGAAAAGCCTTATTTCAAGCGGTTTTCGGGCATAGAAAAAGCCCACCGTAATTCTATCAAAATTACGGTGGACTTATGGCTGTGACGGCATATATCATAAATACATAAAAAAATCCGCGAATATATAGGAAGATTTGGTGTTTATTTGTCGAAAAAAATTAAAAAAAGCTATTGACAAATTAGCCTACGCTAACTATAATATAAAGAGGTTAGGAAGCACTAACCGGATAATTTGAAATCAAAAGTTAGCGTTTGCTAATATAGTGAGCTGTGAGCTGTCGGAGGGAGAATATGATGCCTCTTAATTATGCGGATGTCGGCGTACCCCAGATCGTAAAGAAAATCGGAGGGACACCGGAAGTGAAAAAGCACCTCGAGAACCTCGGTTTTTATGTAGGCGGCGAGGTCAGTATTGTTAATATGCTCAGTGGGAACGTGATCGTCAAGGTCAAGGAATCCCGTATTGCCATAAGCGACGAGCTGGCAAGAAAAATCATGGTGTAATTTATTAAAGGAGGAGATATACAGTGAATACGCTTAAAAACGTCAAGGTGGGTTCTACCGTAAAGGTCGTAAAGCTCCACGGTGAGGGCGCCGTAAAGCGCAGAATCATGGATATGGGAATCACAAAGGGAACGGATATCCATGTGCGCAAGGTAGCTCCGCTCGGAGATCCGATAGAAGTGAACGTGCGCAATTACGAGCTGTCACTTCGCAAAGCGGACGCGGAAATGATCGAGGTTGAGTAATTTTTGTCGGGGAGGTTCCCCAATTTTTTCGGAATGGAGTTAGCATGTGCTAACCATTCAAAGCGCACAGAAAGCGCGCAGAAAGGAAGAAAGGAAGAGTACCATGGATTTAAGAATCGCCCTTGCGGGCAACCCTAACAGTGGTAAAACGACGCTGTTTAATTCATTGACAGGCTCCAACCAGTTCGTCGGTAACTGGCCGGGAGTTACAGTTGAAAAGAAGGAAGGAAAGCTGAAGAAGCACGACGGTATAACAATTACCGACCTTCCCGGAATCTATTCGCTTTCACCGTACACACTTGAGGAGGTAGTTGCAAGAAACTATCTTATCGGCGAAAGACCTGATGCGATTCTGAATATCATCGACGGAACAAACCTTGAAAGAAACCTGTATCTTACAACGCAGCTTACCGAGCTCGGTATTCCGGTTGTAGTTGCAATCAACATGATGGATATCGTCCGTAAGAACGGCGATAAGATCGATACCGAACAGCTTTCAAAGGCACTCGGCTGCAAGGTTGTCGAAATCTCCGCACTTAAGGGCACTGGCGTAATGGAGGCAGCAGAGGCTGCAATCAGCGCAGCAAAGAGCGGCAAGACCGTTCCGATGCACACCTTCTCCGGTCCTGTTGAGCATGCAATTGCACATATCGAGGAGGCAGTTGTTCACGATCTCCCCGAGGAGCAGCAGAGATGGTATGCAATCAAGGTATTTGAGCGCGATGACAAGGTTCTCGGACAGCTTAATATACCGGATGAAAAACTTTCGCATATCGAAAACGATATCAATGCAGCAGAGAAAGAGCTTGACGACGATGCGGAAAGCATCATTACAAACGAGCGCTATATCTATATAGCAGAGGTAATCAAGTCCTGCTACAAAAAGAAGAAGGCAGGCAGCCTTTCGACCTCTGATAAGATCGATAAGGTTGTAACAAACAGATGGCTCGGTCTTCCGATCTTCGCGGTTGTAATGTTCCTTGTATACTGGATTGCGATGATCGGCGTCGGTGCTCCGGCAACAGACTGGATGAACGACGGGGTGTTCGGCGACGGCTGGCACCTGCTCGGCATAGGATCCAAGGCATACAACGAGGCAGCTGATGAATACTCGGATGCAATGAACGCAATAAACGCATTCGAATTTGAGGTTGACACAGAGGAAGACGGCTTTGATGCTGCAGCAGTTATCGAAGCACTCAAGAACTTTACTACAGACAAGGAATCGGCAACTGTCGTAGTAGAGGATGAGGAAACACTCGAGCAGGTCGAGATGACTGTATACTACTCGAAGATTCCGGAAGCAGAAACAAAGAACGACAGTGTTGTTCAGATGACATTCCTTGAGGCAGTTGACTACTTTGCAGACGACAACAAGGAATTTGCAGAGCCGGATCCTGCTGACTTCGGTGTATTTGTTCCCAGTATTCCTTCGCTTATAGGCGACGGACTTGATAAGATAAACGCAGCTGACTGGGTTGAGGGACTTGTTCTTGACGGTATCGTAGCAGGTGTCGGTGCGGTTCTCGGATTCGTTCCGCAGATGCTCGTACTCTTCCTGATGCTCGCATTCCTTGAGGCTTGCGGATACATGGCACGTATTGCCTTTGTCCTCGACAGAATCTTCCGTAAGTTCGGTCTTTCCGGTAAGTCCTTTATCCCGATGCTCATCGGTGTCGGATGCGGAGTCCCGGGTATCATGGCAAGCAGAACGATCGAAAACGAGCGTGACCGCCGTATGACGATCATGACGACAACATTTATTCCCTGCGGAGCAAAGGTTCCGTTCATCGGAATGATCGCAGGTGCTATCTTCGGCGGCTCGGCATGGGTTGCAACAAGTGCATATTTTATCGGTATGGCAGCAATTGTTATCTCCGGAATCATGCTTAAGAAGACAAAGATGTTTGCAGGCGATCCGGCACCCTTCGTTATGGAGCTTCCGGCATATCACTGGCCGACACTCGGAAACGTTCTCCGTTCCATGTGGGAGCGCGGCTGGTCCTTCATTAAGAAAGCCGGCACAATCATTCTTCTTTCTACAATCCTTGTTTGGTTCACAACATACTTCGGATTCACAGCAGACGGCTTCCGTATGCTTACCGAGGATGAGCTTGATATGTCGATTCTTGCAAAGATCGGCGGAGCAATTGCTTGGATATTTGCACCGCTCGGCTGGGGCAACTGGCAGGCAGCTGTTGCTTCGATCACCGGACTTGTTGCAAAGGAAAACATTGTCGGAACAATGGGTATCCTTTACGGTGGCGGAGAGCAGACAGTATGGCAGGCACTTGGCGGAGCATTCACTGCAATTTCCGGATATTCCTTCCTTGTATTCAACCTGCTCTGCGCTCCTTGCTTCGCAGCAATCGGTGCGATCAAGCGTGAGATGAACAACGCAAAGTGGACATGGTTTGCAATCGGATATCAGTGCGGCTTTGCATATCTTGTAGCTCTTATGATCAATCAGTTCGGCAATGCATTTACCGGAAACGTAAATGTAGTCGGTTTGATTTTCGCAATCGCTGCTCTTGCACTGATTGTTTACATGCTCTTCTTCAAGAAGTACAAAGAGGCTACAAAGCTTACTGCTAAAGTCTAATCGGTTAAATCTTTGATACTCAAAATTAAATAACAGAAACTCACAAACAGGAAAGGAGTCGTCGCTATGCTTAAATGGTTAGCTTTAAACTGGGGAACGATACTTGTATCGGTAATTCTTATCATAATTGTAACACTTATAATTGTGAAACTGAGAAAGGATAAGAAGCAGGGAAAATCAACATGCGGCGGAAACTGCGCACACTGCGCTGCGTGCGGCTCCTGCCATTCAAAAAAATAAGTTATCCCCTTCAATAATTCAATAAAAGGAAAGACAGTCTTTTGCCCTTACCGGCAGAGACTGTCTTTCTTCATTTCTATTTCTGTTTTCTTCTTTCTTCTTTCGTTTTTCTTTATCAGTACTTCTTGACTGCAATAATGATTCCGATAATCAAAATAAGAGATGATACAGCAAGAAGAATAACGGTAGAGGAGTCGATGTTGTTTTCAGTTGCCTGCCCGGTCTGATTGCCGTTTGTGCTTCCGCTTTGATTGTTTTGATTTCCGCCCGGCATCTGACCGTTGCCGCCGTTTTTATCGTTTCCCGGCTGCCCGGGATTGAAGCCGTTTTCATTGTCCGGCATCTCCGGCATGTTCCCGTCGGGAAGTGACGGCATGCTGCCGTCCGGCTGATTCGGCATGCCGCCGTCGGGAGGCGAAGGCATATTCCCATCCGACATGTCGGGCATATCCTTCGGCGAATTTTGCATGTTGCCGCTGTTTCCTTCCGCATTGCTTTTGGAGCTGCCGCCGTTCGGTGCATCCGGACGGTTTTGCGCACCGTTATTTTCTTGGTTTTCTCGGCCTCCTTCGTCGCCCCGGTTTCCGGGTCTGAAGCCGTCAAATCCGCCCCACATTCCGCTTGCCGTGGAATTGTCAACCGTAATTTCGGTTGAATTTTCGCCTACATTTAGCGTCAGCGTATCGCCTACCGAAATTTCCGGTGACGAAATTATAACAGATGTAAAGGAGCAGGGTATTTCCTTTTCGATGATTGTGTTTCCGTCAGAATCGGTAACCGAAAGTGTATCCCCGGCGCTGCCGGAAACCGTTTGCATAATAAAGCCCTGCGTTGATTCCTTTTCCGGTCCCTCCGCCATCTGACTGCTGCCGCAGGCGATTACCGTTCCGCCGGATATTGTAAACCTTCCGCCGTTTTCGCTTCCGTAGTCGACTGCACTGTTGGGACCTGTGCCGGTAAGGCTTATAAAGAGATTTCCGCCCGTAATGCTTATGCTGCCGTTTGAATCAAGCCCGTCGGCATCGTTTCCGTTTTGATTTATAATTTCAATATCGCCGCCGGATATTGTTATTATTGAGGTCGCACCGCTTCCGTTTGCATTGATTCCGTCGTCTCTTGACGAAATGCTGACATTTCCGCCTGCAATTGTAATAATGTTTGCTTCAATTCCCTCGTAGCACTCGGTAATCTTAATTTCGCCGGATTCAAGACAGAAAACAGAGCTTTTGTCATCATTTCCTGCGTGCAGACCGTCGTCGCCTGCACTTACCGTTACCGATGTATTGCAGATTTTAATCGCGTCGTGAGCATGAACCCCGTCAACCCCTGCCGAAATGTCGATGCTGCCGCCTGCAAAAACAAGAGTGTCGTTGCAGACAATTCCGTGCAGCTTTTCGGATGTAATAATAAGACTGCCGCTTCCGTTTATCGTAAGATCGTCGCAGGAATATATCGCTCCGTCAATTTTGGTGCTTTCGTCGCCTCCGGTATATTTAAGAAAGCTTTCGCTGCCGTCCTTAAGCGTTATAAATACCTTGTCAGCCTGCTTTATATAAAGAGGTGCTGTGCTGTCGGATGAAATATCGACCCCGTCAAATAAAAGCCGTATCTTGTCATCGCCGTCGGCATCGATTTCTATCGAGCCGTCAAGCGTTCCGGAGATCACATAATTTCCGGCATAAACGATATACACTGTTCCGTTGTTAAAATATGCCCCGTTTCCGGAAATCTCAGCCGAATTTTCCTGTAAGGTGATCCTTGTCGCGCCGTCGGTGCTCCAATCGGAATTCAGATCATTTGAAGTAAACATTGCATCCTCATTTTCGCTTTCGCTGCGGTGTATGGCAGTAATTCCGATTTTTTCGCCGAACATGAACAGAACCGCAATGATAAGCGTAAAAAAGGTAATTGCAATGCAGATCAGATCAACATGCTTGGCCTTTGACATAATTTTGCTCCTTTATCCCATGTAGTCTCCGTTGTAGCTTACCAGCGCTGCGCTGTTTACTCCCTCCATTTGGGAAAGTGTGTTGATAAAATCGGTGTTGTCGTCCTTTAAACGGATTTCGGTATTGATTTCGACATTTCCGCTCTGTGCGGTTTTCGACTTTATTGTAACCCGTTCAGCTTTCGAATTTATATACTTCATTGCCTCAAGCTCGCTTTCGTGATCTGCGCAGGAAAGGACAAGAATATAAGGATTTTTGTGAGACTTTTTGTTTACAAAGACAAGAAGAATCAGACCGATGATTACGCTTCCTATAACCGCCAGAGGAATCATTCCGGAGGCGAGGATAATGCCTGCCGCAATCGACCAGAATAAAAAGGCAATGTCAAGCGGCTCCTTTATTGCCGTGCGGAATCTGACAATAGACAATGCGCCTACCATTCCGAGCGAAAGGACAACATTCGATGTGACCGCGAGAATTATCTGCGAGGTGATCATTGTAAGGGCAATCAGGGTGACTCCGAACGAGGAGGAATACATAACACCCCGGTAGGTTTTCTTGTAAACAAAGAAAATGAAAACTCCGATTCCGAAGGCAAGAAGAATCGTAAGCAGCATGTCAAGAGGGCTGACCGCCGATACGTTCTCTAAAAAGTTTGATTTGAAAATATCGCTGAAGCTCATAATTATTATCTCCCATTATCTCATTTTATTTTTAAGTTTCTTAAATTTTGTTCCGGCATTTTCAGCCGTATATGCGGCATCTTTCGTATTTTGAAAAGGCGCATACCGTGCGCCCCGGGATTGTAACGGCATCCTTTATAATGTCCGGCAGAAACTCGTCCCACTTCACCTCAAGAATAATTGCCGCCTGTCCTGCAGGCACGGTCGGCAGACTTTGGTTTAAAAATTCCTTTGAAAGCAAGCCGCTTCTGATGTCCGAATCGATCGTAACCCTTACATTCCCCGGAGCAAAGACAAACGGCTCGCGCGTGTAGTCCACAACCGTTTTCGGCTTAAGACCTGTGTTTTTCATCTTCAAATACAGCTCGGTGCAAAGAGGTCTTTCGGTATCCTTCATCCAGGAAATGTCGTTATTTGCAATTTTTTCTGCTTCATTTAAGCTTAAAAGACAGCTTTCCTTTGCACAAAGCCCGTTCAGCTTGCTCTTTTTTTCAAGCGAAATGAAGGATGTGTCGCCGTTGTAGTACCTTATCCTGAATTTCTCGCGTCGGTTTACTCCGTCGATCTTTTCTCTCAGCGCCGTATCATATGGCGTGTCAAAATACAGACTGCGTATGCGGTAGATGCCGTTTATTGTGTGAATGTCCCGTTTCATGACGCAGGAAAGTCTGGATAGAAGAACCAATCGGTCAAGATCGTTTATTTCGTGCTTCCATTCATGACGGTATTTCATCTTGTTCACTCCTTTTTCTTTTGCTTTTGCCGATGGGCAGATTATATCAGCCAAAGCTTGAAGAAAAATTGAAAAAATAAAAAAGGGATGAAGAAAATTCTTCATCCCAGTTTGCGTTATTTGCCCTTGCCGAATGATCGGAGCGTCAATCTGCCAGACGCTTTTTCAGCATGATAATTTCATCTGTTTTAAAATCCTCGCAAAATCCGGCGTTAAGAAATAAGCCTATTGCCGCCTGATTGTCGGCTGCAATGTCGTCGTATAAATACTCAATACCGCGCTTTTTTGCCTCATCGCAAAGAAGCAGCAGCCCTTCCTTTCCGTAGCCTTTCTTGCGATACATAGAATATATGATTATGCTCGCTATATATCTGTTTTCACTCGGGTAATATGCAATCTCGCCGACAAAATCGCCGTTTTCGTTTCGTAAATACCTGTAAAATCTCTTTCCCTCATTGTTTTTAATCCAGCGAGAATACCAGTCCTCCCAACGATCCTCGGGAAAGTCGATAGTGCCGCCGTAGGCGTGATTATATGACATGGTTTTACTGTCAGCTAAAAGCTGTTTTCGAAACCAAAGTTCATTATATTTCGGAATGTATAATTCAAGCATCCTATGCTTTCTCCTTTTAAAGATGTAAAACTTATTGCTTTTGCAATGTCCGCAGCCGTGCGCAAGCTTTCTTCGGATATTTTAGCATGCATCAGAAAAAATGGCAAGAAAAACACCGCAATTCAGAAAAGAATTGCGGTGGATACGGAGGGTGTGGGATTCGAACCCACGTGGGGTTGCCCCCAAACGGTTTTCAAGACCGCCTCGTTATGACCGCTTCGATAACCCTCCGGATTTAGCTTTGCAAAGACGTTTTCACAGATTGCTCCGATCGAAAAAGCCGCGATGCGTTCACAACAGAAAAATAATATCACATATCAGCCGAAATGTCAAGTGGTTTGTTGCGCTTCTTTTAATTTCGGGCGCTTTTGCGCGAAAAAACAGGAAAAACCTATTGAATCTTTTAAGGAAAAGTGATAGAATATCGCCCGTTGAAAAAGATTAAAAGGTGCTCGGTTAGATTAATGAATAAAACAGTATTACATCATGAAAATAGAATCCAGGGGAGTCTGCGGCTGCTTGAAAGAGTAAAAGCGTTTGCAAAAAAGAATACCGTTATGCTTGCCGCGCTCTTAGCGGCGGCTGTCACGACGGTTTTTGTGCCGATAGATGCGCAGTATCTTAGCTATTTCGACTTTAAAACGCTGACATGCCTGTTTTTGGTCCTTTCGGTCGTCTGCGCTATGAAGAACATCAATCTCTTTTATATTCTTGCAAGAAGGATTGTAAGCCTTTTTAAGACGACAAGGATGTGCATTCTTGCTTTGGTTTATATAACCTTTATAGGCTCGATGCTCATTGCAAACGATATGGCGCTTCTTACATTTCTGCCGCTCGGGTATTTTGTCCTTTCCACAACAGGTAAGGAAAAATATATGGCATTTACCTTTATAATGCAGAATATAGCGGCAAACCTCGGAGGGATGCTGACGCCGTTCGGCAATCCCCAGAACCTCTATCTGTACAGCAAATTCAATATTCCGGACGGCGAGTTTGTTAAAATTATGCTTGCTCCGTTTGTACTGTCGGTGCTGATGATTACCGTCTGCTGCCTATTGTTTGTTAAATCCGAGCCGCTTTGCGTAAAGGAGGAGAAAACGGTTATCGATCCGAAAAGGACGGTAATATACCTTTTGCTCTTTGCGCTTTCTGTTGCAATTGTTTTCAGAGGGATTCCGTATTATATCGGACTTGTCCTGATTCCGACAGTGCTTTTCTTCCTTGATAAAAAGGCGCTTAGGGATGTCGATTATCCGCTGCTTCTTACATTTGTGTTCTTTTTTGTATTTGCGGGGAACATGGAAAGAATTCCGCAGGTAAGAGAGCTTTTTGCTTCGCTTCTTGAAAAAAATACCCTGCTTGTAAGCGTATTGTCCTGCCAGATTATAAGCAATGTCCCGTCGGCAATCCTGCTTTCCGGATTTACGGGAAATTATCCCGAACTGCTTGTCGGAGTCAATATCGGAGGTGTCGGAACACTCATTTCCTCTCTTGCAAGCCTTATTACCTTCAGGGAATATTTAAGCCATAATCCCGGTAATGCAGGGAAGTATATTGCGGAATTTTCGGCATTTAATTTCTCCTTTTTGATAATACTGACCGCCTTTATGCTGCTGATTCGGTAAGGAAATCCGGAAAACATATAAAACGTCGGTTTGAAAGGACTTTTTGGACGGTATTTGGCAGATAAATGTTGACAAAATCTATTAATAAATGTATAATATTTTGTATGTTGGCAGCATTGTCGGCATTTGATTATTTTTATCTTTGAAAAGTTTAAATTGCAGGATTTTATTTTACAGAAGGAAACGATATGCACAGAATGTTCAGAAAAGACCAGATACTGACCATACCGAATCTGTTGAGTATGATCAGAATATTGCTTATTCCGGTCATGGTGCTGCTGTATATTTCGGGAAAATACTATGAGCTGATCGGAGTAATTGCCGCTTCGGCTCTTACTGATATTGTCGACGGAAAGATTGCAAGAAGGTTTAATATGGTATCGGATTTCGGAAAGATACTCGATCCGATAGCCGACAAGGTAACGCAGGGCGTGCTTATGATCTGCCTTATTTCAAGGTACCCTTCAATGCTTATACTTGTAATTTTCCTTGCAGTAAAGGAGCTTATTACCTCGCTGCTCGGCTTCTTTGTAATCAGAAAGAAGGATTTTGTCAATACCGCAAGGTGGTACGGAAAGCTTGCGACGGTCGTTCTGTATTCGTCGATGATGATTCTGATACTTTTTCCGCTCGGCCATCCGGCAGAACAAACCGTTGCAAATATCGCGGTTGCCGTATGCATAGCGGTGATAACCCTTTCGATGATTCTGTACTCGAGATCGTATATAATCATGCTGACCGATAAAAGAACCGACGTAAGTCCTGAGAAAAACAGCAGCAATCCGAAAGAAAGCAAATAAGAAAACAGACAAAATCAAAAGCCCTTCGTTTTGGAGGGCTTTTTTACATGGCTTTTTAATATGACTTGCGTAATCTATAGGTGTTATTTCAGAATTTTTTCGCCGTCAAATTCAAACACTCCGAGACCTTCGCCTCCTGTGTGACCGGAAGCAAGCCAGTCGGCATACGCACGGCGAAGAGACGAATCCCTCGGAAGCTTCTCGGGCGGCAGCTCTGCGGCATCGTCAAATATTCTCCACGCATTTTCAAACGGGATCTTCTCGCATTCCTCGACAATCTCAAAATCGTCAAGGAAATCAAGAATGTTGCTTCCTTTCGGGAGAAATTCGCGCTGCTTTGTATAAAGCAGCCATGACCAGCAGCAGAAAACGACCTTTCCGTCCGGGAAAAGGTGATTATAGTGCTTGTATGCTTCCTTATAAGACTCCAGTCGCGTCTGTCTTGTTATCGGGGAGCAGTATTCCGGAATGTGGAAATTGATCACTTTGTCGCCTTTATGAATGACCTTTCCGCTCTTCATTGTAAAGTCGTCATGCGGAAAATCCCATTCTTCGTACTGAAAGCGGCCGTAGGAGAATCTTGTCATTTTAAGAAGACCGTCGTTCCATTCCGCAACAAAGGTTCCCGGGACATGCTTTACATGAATGCAGGCAAGCAGCTTGCTTCTGAGATCGTCAACCGAGTCCCAGAACAGCTTTTCGGGAAGACCTGCCTTTTTGTAGTCCTCCTTTAAAATCTCGGTGCAGTTCATGACAAATACAAACGCAAGGGTATATCTGTGAATATTGACCTCGTCTGCAAGCTCGTTGATCCTTTTTAGCATATCCATGACAGGAAGCGTTTTATCCAGCATGTACTCCTTTTGAATCCGGT
This sequence comes from uncultured Eubacteriales bacterium, assembly GCA_934447715.1. Taxonomy (GTDB): domain Bacteria; phylum Bacillota; class Clostridia; order Oscillospirales; family CAG-272; genus HGM12657. Next base: position 18,322 of record CAKSER010000028.1, read on the forward strand.
CGAATTTCTTTGAAAAATCCGGCTCGCTGTCAAGGCGAAGCTCGACATTGGTAAACGCCCTTACCGCTTCTTTAGGATATTCGTATTTTTTCATCATTTCTTTTATGTAATCGGTGTAATGAAGCATAGCATGACCTCCGGGAAATTTTTATCAAAGACATGATAACCTACCTTGGCGGATTTGTAAATAGCTTTTAAAAAAAAATAAAATCTGTCTGTAAAAAATACAGGCAGATTTTTTCTGATGGAGGTCGAAAAACGGATTATTAAAAATTTTTATTCGCTCTTTTTTTCTCTTAGCATAAGGGAGTTTACCATGTCAATCGGACTTTGCGCGTGATTTATGACGCGGTTGACAGAGCTGATGATCGGAAGCTCGACTCCGGTCTTTTTCGAAAGAGCCATCGCCGCATCGATAGCATAAATGCCCTCGACCACCATGCCGATCTGCTTTATAGCCTCATCAACCGGAACGCCTTCTCCGATAAGCCGTCCGCAGCGGTTATTTCTTGAATGGCGGCTTGTGCAGGTGACAATCAGATCGCCTATGCCGGTAAGTCCGTAGAAGGTTTCAAGCTGACAGTCAAGCGCGGTTCCGAGCCTTGCAATCTCGGCAATGCCCCTTGTTATAAGCGCTGCCTTTGTGTTGTCTCCGTATCCGAGCCCCTCCGCCATTCCGGCAGCAAGTGCGATTATGTTTTTGAGCGCTCCGGAGATCTCAACTCCCTTTATATCGGAATTTGTATATACCCGAAATGTTCTGCTCATAAAGACGTCCTGAACCCTAAGAGCAGCCTTTTTGTGCTCGGATGCCGAGACGATTGCGGTCGGCAGCCCGACTGCAACCTCCTCCGCATGGGTGGGCCCCGAGAGGGCTACGATATTGTCGCTCGGAATAACAGAGGCGATTATCTCCGACATGGTCATAAGCGTTTCGGCTTCGATTCCCTTTGCCACCGTGACAAGAATCTGCTCCGGCGATACATACGGCAGGGCTTTTTTTGCCGTTTCCCTTATGTAAACCGACGGCACCGCAAAAACGATTATCTCCTTGCCGCAGCAGGCTGCCTCTATATCTGTTGTGAAAACAATCTCGTCCGGTATCTTCATGCCGGGAAGATTTTTGTGAACTCTTTCTTTTGAATACCGGCCGCATTCCTCTTCAAAGGCGGACCAGACGGTTACGCTGCATCCGTTTTCGTAAAGAGCCTTGGCAAGGGCAACGCCCCATGTGCCGGAACCGAGAATTCCGATTTCTGTCATATTAAATCCTTTCCTGGATGTAAGTTATGTAAGTCCCGAAGCCTGTCAGGCTGCCATGTCTGTGTCCTGAGTACCTCCGCTTGCGGAAGTGGCATCCTCTATCATGCTGTATATCGTTACTGCGTCCATGGCGCTGTATTTCGGCTTCTGAGCTCCGTTTCCGGCTCCGAGTGTTACAAGAATATATTCCTCGCCGTTGATTTTTGCAAGCGTAACAAGCGTCTGTCCTGCCTCCTCGGTATATCCGGTTTTGCCGCCGAGGATATAATCGTAATCTGTTGTAACCGATCTGAAGGCGGAATAAACCGTGCTTGACATTGTAAGTCCGCCGGGGTGCTTGTTTGTCGACGATGTGGTGTAGGTTGAATTCGAGATGATCTGTCTGAAGGTCTCGTTTTTAAGCGCATAATCAAAAAGCGTGACGATATCTCTTGCTGTCGAATATGTCTGCTCGTTGTGAAGACCCGTGACGTTTGCAAAGTGGGAATTTGTCATTCCGAGCTCGGCTGCCTTTTCGTTCATCAGCTTGACATACTCATCCTCCGAGCCGGATATTAAGAACGCAAGCCCGATCGAGCCGTCAGCCCCCGACGGCAGCATTGCGGCATATACAAGATCGATTGCCTTGACCTTTTCTCCCTCGACAAACCCGGCGACCGATGCGTTCTGGCGCAGAAGCTCCGCAAACATTTCTCTCGGAAGCGTGACGGTCGCGTCCCAATCGTCGATTATCTCAAGAGCCACGACAACCGTCATAACCTTTGTAATCGAGGCAGGGTAGAGCCTTTCGTCCTCGTTTAGTGCAACCATGGCTTTCTTGTCGGATCTTCTTATGCAGAGCGCCGCTTCGCTGTAAATCTCCTCCGGAATGCTGTATGCCGGGACGATTTCGGGAAGATTGTTTTCCGCCGTTACAATCGATGCGGTTGTCTGCGCCGGCTTTTCGCTTTGTTCATCCTTTGTAAGGTTATCCGATGCCTCGGGATCGTTAAGAGACGGCTGAACCGGCTCTTTTTCACGGTTCCCGGCGGAAAGAACTATGCATGCCGTAACGATAACGGCAAGCACAACAACAAGGAATAAAATTCCGATAATGCTTTCTCGCTGGGCTTTTTTTGTCTGTCTTTTTTTTCTTGTTTGTCTTCTGTAACGGTCCATTTTCTTTATTTGCTTTTCTTTTCAGAAATCCTTTCAAAGTAGTGAGTCGGTGCAATTATAAAACAAAAACGGTTATTTCTGCTTGATCTTCTTTACTATGCCGGCAAGCGGATTGTCCTTTATTGCCTTCTGCATGCTTTCGTCGCTTACATGGGTATATATCTGCGTGGTGTTCAGCTGCTCGTGTCCTAAAATGTCCTTTAAAACGCGTATATCGACCTTTCCGGTCTGATACATAAGGGTTGCCGCCGTGTGACGGAGCTTGTGAGTTGAAAGATGGCGGTATTCAAGTCCTGCGGCGGCAAGATATTTCTTTACGACCCACTGGACGGTGGATTTGTCCATTCTTCTGTGCATCCTGCTCAAAAAAAGCGCGCCCTTGGAATCCGGTCTTACCTCGTCGGCGTTTCGAACCTTCAGATATGCCGTAAGAGCCTCCTTACAGGCATCATTTAAGTAGATGACTCTTTCCTTTGAGCCTTTTCCGGTTACCCGAATCGATGTCATGTCGCGGTCTATATCGCTTAAATTAATTCCGACAAGTTCCGAAAGACGGAGACCGCAGTTTAAAAAAACGGTTATTATCGCAAAGTTTCTCTCGCGGAAGTCTGCATCGGTGTCGCTGTCGACCGCTTTTAAAAGGTCAAGGCTTTCATCGAGCGTGAGGTATTTCGGAAGTGTGGACGGAATCTTCGGTGAATCGATATTTGCGACAGGGTTGAAGTCCACATCCATCTTGACCTCGCAGTGATATTTGTAAAACGATCTTAAAGCCGACAGCTTTCTTGCCCTTACCCTTGCATTGTTGTGCCTCTGCACCGCGGTGTACGAGAAGAAATCCATAACCTCGTTTTTGCTGACAGAGCCGACAAAGTCTGTGTCAAGAGCGCTTATGTCGATTTCGTCAAAACCGCTTCCGATCAACGGAAGGCTGTTGCGCTTTGCATAAATGTATCTTAAAAACATCGAAATGTCAACATTGTATTGGTCGACAGTCCTCGGTGATCTGCCTTTTATTACTATCATATAACGGTTAAATTCTAAAATCGGGTTCGGAAAACCAGCCAAAGCATATCACCTCCATACAAATACACATTAACATAATATCAAAAAACTGTGAATTTATTTTAAACCTTATTTTATTTTTCATGGATAAAATGTAAACTTTGAATAAAAGCCGCTATTGTTATAAAATATTAATAATTCTTATATATAATGTAAAATGAAGTGTTGTATCCGATGGCGGTTACCGGTGGGTGCAAGACGGATATAGGGCAGGAATTACAAAAGAAAATAAAAAAGATCGGAAAATGAGGTCGGGAAATGATAAAATTTGTCAAAGAAAACTCAAGCATGATAGTCGGCATAGTCGTACAGCAGATCGGAATGATTTTTTTCGGAACGGTTGTTTCGTTTGCAACCGCAAAAAATGATATGCTAACGCTTGCTGCAAGCATTTTTGCCGTCTGCTTTTACCTGGTGCTTCTGTATATGAAAACCTGGCAGTACGGTGCAAGCGACAAGATCAGGGTGGATTCGAAAAGAATTCCGTACAAGCCGCTTAAGGGACTGTATGCGGCGCTTGTAGCAAATTCGCTTAACATTCTTGTCGGAATCGGAGTGCTTGTCGGATACATCTTTGCAACCGGATTTGAAATTCCCGATCCGTCAAAGGTTTCTATCCCCGAATGGGGAGCAACACTGCTCGGCTCCGTAAGATATCCTGCGTCTCCCGACTGGGCGGCACAGCTTTTCAGCGTCTGCAAGACGATTGCCGCGTTTATCGAGTCTATGTATAACGGAATAATAGCATCCTTCTTCCGCTTCTCGCCTGTAATATATCTTCTGATTGTCCTGCCGGCGCTTTTTGCCTGCACACTCGGCTATTACCTCGGCTTAAAGGAAAGAAAGCTTTTTTCCGGCAGTTCAGGCAGCACAGCCTCCGGAAATTCGAGCATCGGCAGCGCGGGCGCTCCTATGCGTCAGGATGCTTTAAAAAATCAGGCTGACACGACCGATTCACAGGACTTAGAAGGCTCGGAGGGCGAAGAGGACTGACAGCGTACCGTAAGGCATGTTGAGCCTGCGGATAGTTGACAGTCGGCAGGCTTTTTCAGGTTATATTGCGGCATAAATAATCATATATTCTCTGTGAATAAAAAATTCCCGGAGGTATCTGATGAGTGCGAAAAAAACGGTGATCGGTCTGCTGCTGTTCGGTATAATAATGATTTTAACGGCGCTTTGCTTTGATCTTGCCTTCAGAAGGGTGTACACAGAGCCGACTGCCGGGACTGCTTCGCTTAAGAAGAGGCAGGTTATAATCGATGCAGGGCACGGCGGAATGGACGGAGGAGCGGTGTCTGTTACCGGAACGCTCGAAAAGGATCTGAATCTGTCGGTTGCAAAAAAGGCGGAGGCATTATTTACGGCGGCAGGTTATGAGGTAGTAATGACAAGAGACGGGGACTATATGCTTT
>CAKSER010000029.1 GCA_934447715.1 uncultured Eubacteriales bacterium
TGTGGTTATTATCATTATATCACTTTTGGAGTCTATTTTCTTTTTTATTTGTCACCTATCAATTGTATCATAACATTATTTAAATTTGATCTGCAATTCAGTGCAAAAACAGTCCTAAAAAATAAAAGAAAAACAAAATTGTTGCAAAATACAGATCGGTGTGATAAAATGAGGGAAATTACAACCGCTTCCGCAAGCTGCTTTGCCTGTAAGATACCAAACGAAGGCCATGGCAGAATGCCGGAATGCAAAAAGAGAGGTATTGCCGTGGAAAACAACAATAAGAAAAATCCGGTGCTCGGAATTATAGGCGGCCTCGGACCGATGGCAACCGTGTATTTTTACGAAATGCTCACCTCAAAAACCGCCGCAGCCTGCGACCAGGATCATATAGACATCGTAATTTCAAGCAAGGCATCGACTCCGGACAGAACCGCTTTTATTATGGGCGAAAGCAAGGACGATCCGCTTTGCGTAATGATCGAAGAAGCAAAGAAGCTCGAAGAATACGGAGCCAGCATGATCGTCATGCCCTGCAACACGGCGCACTATTTCTATGATGAGCTGCACGCGGCGGTAAAAATTCCGTTTATAAATATAATCGACGAAACCGTAAGCTACTGCAAAAAGCTCGGATATAAAAAGGTCGGCATTCTTGCAACCGAGGGAACGATAATGACAAAGGGCTATCAGATGCGGCTCGAAAAAGCCGGGATCGAGTATGAAATTCCCTCCCCCGAAATGCAGCAGAAGGTCACCGAGCTGATATACGATGACATCAAGCAGGGCAAGCGCGCCGACATGAACAAATTCTCCGAAATTTCCGCAGAGCTGACATCAAAGGGCTGCCGCAGCATCATTTTAGGCTGCACCGAGCTTTCGATGATCAAGCGCGACGAAAAACTCGGTAGGTTCTATACCGATTCGCTTGAGGTGCTTGCCTACAGCTCGATAGTCGCGTGCGGAAAGACTCCGGTCGGCAATTTCCCCTGCTGAAGCATCCCTATTTGTCACAAAAAAATAAAAATCACCATAAAATATCATAAAATCCGATTTTTTGTTAATAAGCTGTTGACATTATTCATCTAATCTGTTACACTTATTTTGCAGGAAAAATATTTATTAATAATTTTTCGCATTTTTTTACATATTTTTTTATTGGAGGATATTATGGATAACAATCAGACACCAATGCAGCCGCAGGAAGAAAAGAACACCCCCGCGATAGTTGCACTCGTTCTCGGTATAATCGGAATCGTAGGTTCGATCATTCCGGGAGGAGGAATTTTCAAAATGATTTTAGGTCTTGTGCTTCTTGCTTGCTCTATTCTTGCAATCGTTTACGGTGCAAAGGGAATGAAGCTCGCTAAGGTTTCCGGCCAGGGCAAGGGTCTTGCAATTGCAGGACTTGTTTTAGGAATCGTTTCTGTTGCGCTTACAGCAATCGGCGTTATCTGCACAATCTGCACAATTATCGCTGCCGGAGCATTATTCGGCAGTATGATATCTGCTTTCATTATTTTCTAAACGAATTTAAACGCCAAAGCAGATTAATCCCGACCGAAGCATGGTTTTTCGGTAATTTTGATCACTTTGAAAAGAGATCAGACATGAGGTCAAACTTATGTCTGATTTTTTTCGGCTGACAGACTGATAATAAAAGCCTCATGTCAGCACGGAGGAAATATGATACCTGATTTTACCTTTCTTAACAAAACCTTTTCCGCATATATGCTTGTGGCAACATTCGGAATTCTCTTAATGCTGTTTTTTTCCTACAAAACGGCAAAAAAGCAGGGGCTTGATGAGATTCACATGCTGTATCTTTCGCTGTTCAGCCTCATCGGAGTATTTTTCGGAATGCACCTGCTTTACGGAATCGTGAATTTCAAATATATCATTCACTTTTTTAATCATTTTTTCGACAACCCGTCATTTGGCTTGTTTATCGACTACATCATGGTCACCTTCGGAGGCTCGGTCTTTTACGGAGGGCTTATCGGCGGAATGCTTGTCGCATATATCTATATCAAAAAGAACAAGCTCGATCTCAGGTCATATTCGGATGTGGCTGTACTTATGGTTCCGCTTTTTCACTTTTTCGGGAGAATCGGCTGCTTTTTGTCGGGATGCTGCTACGGAATCGAATGCGATTTCGGAATTACATATCACTACTCGGCAATAGAGGCGGCAAACGGCGTTTCGCGGTTCCCGGTTCAGCTTCTCGAAGCGCTCTTAAACGCTGCCATTTTCTTTGTTCTTTGGCACCTTCTGCGTATCGGAAAAGCGAAAGGAAAGCTCACTCTTCTTTATCTTCTGATCTACCCCACATGCAGATTTATTCTTGAATTCCTAAGAGGCGATGAGTACAGAGGTTTTGTTTTCGGAGTGCTTTCAACAAGCCAGTTCATCTCTGTGATACTGTTTATCCTCTCTGTTACAGCGCTCCTTGTTATAAACAAAAAGGAAAAGCAGCCGGCAGCAAAAACTCAAGATCAGGTGCAGGGATAAAAGGCTGCACATGACAAAGGACTGAGCAAGACCAAAGGGACGCACGTGACCGACCTAAAGGACTGCGCCGGGTTTTTACCGAAATTGCAAAGCACTCGTCCTGCCGGCATTGAAATTAATCAGGCAAATGCGGACAAAACTAAAAGCAGATCCCCCCGAAATCAATTTCGAGGGGATCTGTTATTTTTTTACGTTATTTAATCGTAATTTACTTTAAGACTCAGAGAGAATGAGCTGCGAGCTTTTCGCGGAGGAAGTCAACTGCGAGCTTAATATCTGCTGCAGGATCCTCTCCGACCTCTCTCTCGATTGTAAGGAATCCGTCAAAGCCCTGTGCCTTGAGCGCCGGCAGGTAGATATCGAAATTAACATCTCCGGAGCCGAGCGGAAGCTCAACAAAGCCCTTTTCAAGCTTGCGTCCGTCCTTTGCATGAGTATGTGCAATATGCTTTCCGAGATACTTGAGAGCATTCTCGGGTCTGTCGCCTGCAACCATTACGAGGTTTGCGGGGTCAAAGTTTACCTTAACTCCCTTTGTGTCGAGCGACTCAAGGAATCCGGCAAGCCTCTCACCGGGCTCCGGACCTGTCTCAAGAGCAAATACCGCGTCCATAGACTCTGCGTATTTTCCGAGCTCTGTGCATGCCTTGCGCATAACCTCTGTCTGTGCGTTCTCAACCTCGGGAACCTGATGAATGTGGGTTGTAACGATGTTGCAATCCCACTTCTTTGCGAGGTCGATTACTCTCTTGGACTTTTCTACCATCTCCGGGTTTCTTGCAGGATCGTCAAATCCGTATCCGAAGTCTCCGCAGACAGCAGAGAAAACGAGACCGTTCGAGCGAACGATGTCAAGCGCTTCCTTTACCTGATCGTCTGTCCAGTCGAGCTCTCCCGAGCATGCGTACTTCTGAATTCCTTCAAGGCCGAGCTCTGATGCTCTTTCAACAGCCTTTCTGAACTCAAGTCTGAAGCTTTCAAGCATTACTCCGATTTTCATGTTGTTTTTCTCCTTTAAAGTGGTTTTATATTGTTTTTTCTTTTTTTCAAATTATGTAAAATTATATCAAGCAGTATCAGCCGTACCGGCACCGATTAAAACTGCGGAACACCGCAAATAAATGTCTCAAGCGTAATCCCGTTCAGCGTCAGCCCGAGGAACGGAGTATTGCTTGATCTGCTCTTTAAAAGGCTTTTCGTTACAATAAACTCCTTTGACGGGTCGCAGATGACAATATCTGCCTGTTCCCCTTCCTTAAGCGTATGTCCGCCTATTCCGAGAATCTTTGCGGGATTTGCCGCCATAAGCTCCGCCAATCTGCCGATACCGAGATTATATTTATTTACAAGGTAGCTTACCGCCGCAGAAAACGCGGTCTGGAATCCGACAGCTCCCGGCTCCGCCTTTCCGATGCTCCTTCGCTTGCTTGCGTCGGATATCGGTCTGTGTGCCGTCGAGATGCAGTCTATAGTCCCGTCGAGCAGTCCTTCTGCCACGGCTATCCGGCTTTCCTCTTTTCGAAGCGGCGGAATGACCTTTGCATACGTTCCGTAATACAGAATATCATTTTCGTTCATCGAAAAGTAAAGCGGCGAGGTATCGCAGGTCACATGAACCCCTCTTGCCTTTGCCTCTCTTATAAGTTCGACCGTGCCCTTTGTTGAAACCTGCGTGATATGCAGCCGGCAGCCTGTTTCCTTTGCGAGAATCAGACATTTTGCGGCAGCTATCTCCTCGGCGCTTTCGGGAATTCCCATGACACCGAGCATTCTTGAAACCTCTCCGGCTGCTATGACTCCGTTTTTTTCGAGCCTTTGATCGGAGCACCTTGTATAAAAAATTCTCCCTTGCTCCGCACAGCTTCGCATAACATTTAAAAGCAGAAGCGGATCGTCTATCGGGCTGTTAATGTCGGAAACAAACTTTGCTTTTTCCCTGTCCTGATAAAGCTGCTCTTCATCCGGCAGAACTTTATCAAGCCGTGCCCCGAAAGCCACAGCCTCATCAAGCCGATCGGCTTTGCCGATCTCATCATACGGCAGTGCAAAAATCAGCCTGCAAAAGGAATCGGTATCCGAAAAGCGCTTAAAATCCCGGTCGCAGACAAGCAGTGCGGAATATCCGCCTGCAGCAGCTGACACCGTGCTTGAAAGAACCGATCTGCTTTCATCAAGCCCCGGCTCAAGCAAAGTGCAGTTCATGTCGCAGAATGCAGGGAACGCATATGCCCCTGCCGCGTCATAAGGCTTCATCCTTTCGGTCGGCTCAACATCGCCGATCTGCTCGATTATTCCTGCTTTTCTTTCCGGCTTTCTTATAAGCAGCGACTGCCTTTTGTGAAAGCGGCTGTCCTTTAACGGTATCCTTGCGTTTTTTATAAGAAGGTAGCTGTCAGACATATTTGACTATTTCAGCATGTAACCGCTGTTCCTTACCGTATATATCGTTTTTACATTGAAGCGGCAGTCGATCTTCTTTCGAAGATAGCTGATATAAACATCGACTGCGTTGGTGCTTCCGTCAAGCGAAAATATCTGTTTTGCGGCATCAAGACGCGATACCGCCTTTCCCCTATTTTGATACAAATAAAGAAGCAGCATATTTTCTCTTGCAGTGAGCTTTATCTCCTCGTTTCCGAAAAAGAAGGTCTCGGAGGTTTCGTCATAGCTAAGCGATGCACTATTGCTGTTTTGTGCATTATCGGTATTCCGATCGGATACAGGTCTTCCGCCCTCAAGCCTGCTTTTTACCAAAGAAACGAATTCCTCGGTCAAAAACGGGCGCTTAAGATACGAAAGCTCGGATACCCGATCCTCTTTGCCGTAAAGAAGCACCCTGCCCTTAACAGCATTTTGTGCAATAAAGGCAAGCTCATTTTCGGTCAGCGCATCGGCGGATACAACAGTAAAAACCGTCTTGTCCGCAAGACTGTCCTTAATTTTCGAAATATCCGACGACATACCGCACCTGATACCGGCTTCTTCAAGCTCAAGCGTCAGCATCCGCGCAAACAGTTTTTCGCCGCTGCTCTTTCCGAAATAAATAATCACATGACGCATACATTCACCGCCGGGCTTTTAAGGTTGATGCTGTCAGAAGAATATCGCAAAAATTGCGTCCGGCCGCTTTTCAGACCGAAACAAGCCTGAAGCATGCAGTCGCTCCGTTTTCGCCGGAATCAAGTGCCGTTGTGACATACAAAAGCCCATCGCGGCAGGCTGCAGATATCTCAAAGCCGACACCGATCGGCGCTTCTTTTAGATAGGAAAGAGTGTATTCGGCAATTCTTTTGCCTCTCATATCCGATACGCCGCAAAGCAGATCCGGATAAAACGTGTTGTTCATATGACCGTTTTCGTCAGCCTCGGAATATGAGGTGACATGCTTTGCGGTACTTTCGATCTCGGCGTCCTTCGGGAATCTCGCCCTCAAAGAAACTCCGACGTCGATTGCCGGCATAAAGCCGAAGCCGAGCTCAATTTCGCCCCCGGTGCCTCCTCTTACCAGCGTCCTTTCGGACAGCCTTACAAGAGCCCATGTAAGAGCATATTCGGCTACGACCTTTTCCATGCAGGTAATTCTTGCATATCTCATAAAGGTAAAGCCCTTCGGCTCCGCCGCCCACGTTTCTACATGAATATGGCTTCCGGCTCTGATCGGCTCATCAATGCGCGCGGCGACCTTGCTTAAAATAAAGCCCATATCTTTATCAGCACGGAGACTTTCGATTGAAGGACCGAAAGTCTCATGCTGCATAAATATTCCTTCCTCGACATGGCGCAGGAGCACCGACTGCTTTGCAATTCCGTTTATGTCAACGTCGTTTGCCCCGATCCATGTATCAAGAAGCCATCTGTTTTTTTCCTGCTGCATGCTTATCTGCCAAGCTTTCCGTCAGAACCGAGGACGTTCTTGATCTTGTGAGCAACCATCTTCTTGACCTCTTCTCTGCCGACGGTAAGGTATCCTCTCGGGTCGAACACTTCAGGCGATGCGGTCATTACTCTTCTGATACCTGCGGTCATAGCAAGGCGGATATCAGAGTCGATATTGATCTTGCAGACAGCCATCGAAGCAGCCTTTCTTAACATATCCTCCGGAACGCCCTTTGCGCCGTCAAGCTTTCCTCCGCAAGCGTTGATCTCGTCAACAAGCTCCGGAATAACAGAGGATGCACCGTGAAGAACTATCGGGAAGCCCGGAAGTCTTCTTCCGACCTCTTCAAGAATATCAAAGCGAAGCTTAGCCTCTCCCTTGAACTTGTATGCGCCGTGGCTTGTTCCGATTGCAATTGCAAGCGAGTCAACTCCGGTCTTTGCTACAAACTCCTCAACCTCTTCCGGTCTTGTGTAGCTGGAATCCTCTGCGCTTACGTTTACATCGTCCTCAATTCCGGCAAGCTTACCGAGCTCACCCTCAACTACGACGCCGTGAGCATGTGCATACTCAACAACCTTCTTTGTAAGAGCGATGTTGTCCTCAAAGCTATACTTGGAGCCGTCGATCATGACGGAAGTAAATCCGCCGTCGATGCAGGACTTGCAGATCTCAAAATCCGCACCGTGGTCAAGGTGAAGTGCGAAATCGATGTCGGTATCTCTTGCAGCTGCCTGTGCCATTGCCATGAGGTACTCATGCTTTGCATACTTGCGTGCTCCGGCAGAAACCTGAAGAACTACAGGAGAGCGAAGCTCGTCCGCTGCCTCTGTAATTGCCTGGATGATCTCCATATTGTTAATGTTAAATGCGCCGATTGCATATCCGCCCTCATACGCCTTCTTGAACATTTCTGTTGTGGTTACTATTGCCATTGGTTTTTCCTCCGTTAATCCTTTATCCTTAGATGGATAGATTATATTTTCTCTAACCTACATTTTAGCGCATTCGGCTGTAAAAATCAAGTCCTATCGCACCATATAAGACATTTTTTTCTTTTTGTTTCCTATATATCTACATTTTATATACATTTGCCCTTAGCCCCCGGCAGCCGGGCGATTGCAAAAAACGAATTCCTAAAAATATTTGAAAAAAATCGGCGAAAAACCTAAAAAACTCGCCGCAAAACAAAAAAACGGTCAAAAAAGCCGCCAGTTTTCCCGGCGGCTCTCCTTTAGGCTGAGTCTTAATAAGACAGGATGCTTATAAATTAATAAATTACATAGCCGCGCCCGTTTGATCGGTTCCGTCCTGTGCCGATCCGATTCCGAAGCTCACGGCTATCGCCTCGTTTACCTGCTGCATCGTCTTTTCGTCAAGATGCCCCATCTTTTCTTTCAGCCTGCGCTTATCGAGTGTTCTGATCTGCTCGAGAAGAATAACCGAATCGCGCGCAAGTCCGTTGCCTTCACCGCCAAACGAAGCCCTTGACGATGTTGCTCCGACATCAATATGCGTCGGCAGCTTTGATTTGCTCATTCTGCTTGTAATTGCCGCCGCTATTACAGTCGGGCTGTATCTGTTTCCGACGTCGTTCTGAATGATCAAAACCGGGCGCAAGCCTCCCTGTTCAGACCCGACCACCGGGCTTAGATCCGCATAGAATATATCTCCGCGTCTGCATATCATATTTATCAGTCTCCATCTTTTTTAATCCGCAGACTTTTTTACTGCACTGTTATTATTGCCCCCTCGTTCGGTTTCTATTTACTCAAACGGGATTTTTTCGGTGCCGGTTTTCGGCACCTGTTAATATGATATGAAATTTGCCTTCTGTCGGTTTTCAGCCTTGCCGCAAGAAGGATATCGCAGCTCGGCTTCTTAACTGCTTTATTTTATTCGAATATTGAAATTTTGATTAAAAATGGTACAATATAAGCAAACCGAAGCACTAATAATATTCTAATAATATTCGGATATTATTTCTTTAGGGTGAAATAGCCTGCGAAGCCGGTCTCGGATTTAAACGGGTTTATCCGCCTTAAAACAATTTCTGCAGATTATTGTTTTAATACACGGTCTGCGGCAGAACGGAGATTTATATGCGAATTCTTCTTGCAGAGGACGAACGTGACCTCAACGAAATAATAAAACAGAAGCTTTGCGCGGACGGATACAGCGTCGACAGCTTCTTTGACGGAAAGGACGCAATCGATATTCTTTCGTACACTGAATACGACCTTGTCATTTTAGATATCATGATGCCCGGAGCGGACGGCTTTGAGGTCCTTGATGCAATTCGATCCGCGTCAAAGGCAACCCCGGTGATTTTTCTCACCGCAAGGGATTCTGTTTTTGACAGGGTAAAGGGACTCGACAGCGGAGCAAACGACTACATTATTAAACCGTTTTCGCTTGAGGAGCTGTCTGCGCGTGTACGTGCGCTGACAAGAAGCTCGTTCGGATCGGCAAGCAATATTCTGTCTGTTGCCGACCTGACGCTTGATACCGCATCTCACACGGTAAAAAGGTGCAAAAAAGAAATTGCGCTGTCGTCAAAGGAATACTCACTGCTCGAATATCTAATGTTTAACAAAGGAAAGGTTTTGTCGCGCGAAAAAATTGAGGATCACATATGGAACTTCGATTATGAGGGCGGAACAAATGTTGTTGATGTATACATCAGCTACCTTAGAAAAAAGATAGACGGTGAAAATGAAAACAAGCTTATCCATACAATAAGAGGTGTGGGATATGTCATTAAAGAGGTGAGCAGCGTTTGAAAAGCATGAGCATCAGATTAAAGATTACGCTGTGGTTTTCGGCAGCACTGATTATCGTAGTTTCCATTACATACATTGCCATTCTTTTTGTAAGCAATCAGGTAATCCAAAAAACCATACGGGACGAGCTGATTACAACAGTAGAAAGCAATGTGGACGAGGTTGAATACTATGCCGTTCTCCCCGAAATAAGGGAAGGCGAGGCTGACCGTTTTATGAATTACAACGGCGGTTTTCTTGAAATCGACGACGATTTTTTAAGCTCGGTAAACGAAGTTTACACCGCCCTGTATATAAATGACGGAACAATGATGTACGGAGAAAATCCGATAGCGAGAAGCACACAGGAAATGACCTTTGCCGACTCACGGATTCAAAAGATAAAAATCAACGGCACCGAATACTACATCTTTGACAGGAAACTGACCGGAAACGGCCTTGACAGCCTTTGGCTGCGCGGAATTGTATCCGAGCATCAGGGTGCGTATCAGATGAGCGAGATATCTCGCCTTTCGCTCATCATTATGCCTGCGGTTGTTTTTCTTTCGATTTTGGGAGGATATATCATCGCCGCAAGATCTCTGTATCCGATCAAAAGGATTGCAGATGCCGCATCGGAAATTAACAAAGGAAGCGACCTGAAAAAAAGAATTGAGCTGAAAAAAGGCTCGGATGAGCTTCATCAGCTTGCAGATTCCTTCAACAGCATGTTTGAAAGACTCGACCGGTCGTTTACTGCCGAAAAGCAGTTTACATCGGATGCTTCTCACGAGCTTCGCACACCGATGTCGGTAATTCTCGCCCGGTGTGAATATTCACTTGAAAATGATCAAGATACAAAGGATTTTAAAAATTCGCTTGCCGTCATTCAAAGACAAGGCAAAAAAATGTCAAGGCTCATTTCGGATATGCTTGATTATGTGCGTCTTGAAGAAAGACTCGATATAAGTCCGAGTAAGGAAATCGACCTTTCGGAGCTTGTTCGCTCTGTTTGTACCGACATGTCTTATATCAGGGAGAAGAACATTGATCTGTCCTTTGATGCTCCTAACGGAATCACAGCAAACGGTGACAGCGGTCTCCTTTGCCGCCTGCTCGAAAATCTTATAAGTAATGCATACCGCTACGGAAGGGAAAACGGACACATCGATGTTTCCCTTTCGGAAACGAACAGCGAAATTCTTCTTTCAGTATCGGATGACGGAATCGGAATAGCAGAGGAGGATTTTAAAAGAGTATTTGACAGGTTCTATCGGGCTGACCCCTCAAGAAGCAGCAGCGGAACAGGACTCGGCCTTTCGTTTGTCAGCGAAATTGCAAAAATTCACGGCGGAAGGATAGAGCTTACAAGCAAAAAAAATGTCGGAAGCTGCTTTACGCTGCATCTTCCGAAAAACAAAATCTGATCCCTGCTTTCTTTTAATGTTTTTCTAATCTTCGGGTGCTATAATCTGTCACAACAAGGAAAAGAAAAAAGCTAAATAAGACATAAAGGAGATACAGAATGAAGATTAAAAACCTTTTCAAATCACCGTTTAAGGCAGGAGTAGTCATAATTTCCGTCATCGTGATTGTCGGACTTCTCGGGGCCGCATCGGTTTTCGCGACAACAGAGATTGCAAAAGCGAATTCCATCGGGAATGACAATGCAATAAGCTTTGCATATGTAGATGCCGGAATCGACCCCGTATCTGCCGAATACAGCAGAGCAAAATTCGAATTTAAGCAGGGGCAGTTCGTTTACAAGGTCGAGTTCACCTCAAACGGAACGGAATATGAATATCTTATTAAAGCAGACGACGGGACGGTGGTAAAAAAGGAGCAAAAAATGCTTTCATTAACCGATTCCGATACAGCCTCACCAAGCGAAAAGACCGACATTGAAGCAGCGAAGAGGATTGCCGTTGCAGATTCGGGGGCGAAAGAGTCTGAGGTTGTTTTTATCAAGGCAGAATCGGAGCAGAAGGACGGCAAAGCCGTTTATGAAATCAAATTTAAAACCGCTTCTCACATATTTGAATACAAAATTCTTGCAGAAAGCGGCAGTATTCTTGAAAAAGAGTCCGAAAAGCTTCCGAATAACAGCTCATCCTCAAAGCAGGAAGAGCCGAGCGAATCGACGAATACTCCCGACACTCCGAACACCCCGGAAACACCGGATACCGGAACACCTGAAGACACAACAGACGAATCAGATAAAAATGCAGCCCACAGACTTTCTTTGGAAGATGCAAAAAAGCTTGCTCTTTCCGACGCGAAGATTAATGCCTCAGATGCCTCCTTTACGGAAGCGAAAAAGGACATCCACAACAAGCTGGAGGTTTATGAGCTTGAATTCATTACCGAAACAGGAAGGTATGAGTATACCATAGACGCAGCAAGCGGAAAAATCCTTGAAAAAGAAGTCAAGGAAATCAAAACGTCTTCCGGCGACAAAATTCCTTCAAACGGGGACGGCACATCTAATACAACCATTGACCTTGAAGCGGCAAAGAATATTGCAATAAAGGATTCCGGTATAGCAAGTAAGGATATCCGGCATATTGACGCAGAGGCCGACACCGATGACGGAATCACAGTCTTTGAGATTAAATTCTACACCGCATCGCATAAATATGAGTACGAAATAAACGCAAAAGCCGGCAAAATCATTTCAAGCTCCTGCGAAGCAATCGGAACACAGGAAAACGGAAGCACAGGTTCATCCTATATCGGCATTGAAAAGGCGAAAATAATAGCAGTAAATCACGTCAAGCTCGACGTATCCGATGTTGTATTCTCGAAGGCAAAGCTTGAAAAGAAGCACAAGCATGCAGAATACGAGATTGAATTCTTCAAGGGAAACACCGAGTACGAGTTTAAAATCGACGCATTTTCCGGAGCAATTCTCGAATGGGAGATCGAAGAGGACGACTGATATTCCGGCTTTTTAAAACCGAAGGCAATTCGTCGTAAATACCCCTCGCCGAAAGAACGCAATGCACCTGTAAAAGCAGTGAAACAGCACAAACAGCACTCTGAAGAAAAAGCTTCAGAGTGCTGTTTGCATCACGAGAAAAACGAAAAAAAGATCAAAAAATCGTAATATTAAAGAACAATCGCCGACATCATAACTCCCCGCTTTCCTTTTGAAGCACGGTGCGAAAAGTAAATGTCGGGGCGGCAGCAGGTGCATTCACCGGAAATAAAAATGTTCTCTTTAGGAATGCCGGACAGAATCAGAATCTCCCTGTTCATTCCGGCAATATCCGCATGAAAACGGTCGCCCGAAGCGTCCTTTTTTACATATTCGTCACAGATATCCTCTCCGAGCCTCGACCTGATTTCGTTATAAAACGGAAGATCAACCTCGTAGCAGCACTGATGAATGCACGGTCCGATTGCCGCCCTTATTGAGCTTCTCTTTGCCCCCAGCTCACACATTCTTTCAACACATTCTTCCGCAATTTTTGATACAGTCCCTCTCCATCCGGCATGAACCGCACCGATCACCCGGTTTTGAATGTCAGAAAATAGGATCGGAGTGCAGTCTGCGGTTTTAATCATGAGAGCCGTACCGGGAATATCGGTAACAAAACCGTCGCACTCAAGAAGAGAAGCTCCGAAATCATCTTTTGTAACCGTGTGAACGACAGCAGAGTGAATCTGCTTTGCAGAAACCGCTTTTGAAATGTCAAATCCGAGCTCATTGGCAATTCTTTTACGGTTTTCGTCAACATTTTCCTTTTCGTCTCCGAGACCGTACCCAACGTTAAGCGATGCAAGATGCGGTATGGTGCTTACACCTCTGAGCCTTGAAAAGAACCCGTTTTTGCACCCGAGCTCGGGGCAGCTAAGATATCTGATTCGGTTTATCCCATTAATTTCGGCAAAATCCTTCATCGGCATCTCCTCTGTTCTTCTTTCGTTTATTATATGTATTATGTCTGCAAACAAAGCCCTCCGCCGTTTTAGCGGAAGGCTTATTTTGTTTATATGTTTTTAATCTGCTCAAGGGCCTTTTCAAGTCCGCAAAGAACATCGTTGTACTTTGCAAGCTTTGCCTTTTCTCCTTCGACAACCGCCGCAGGAGCCTTTGCTACAAAGCCCTGATTTGAAAGCTTCTTTTCGAGCCTTTCGATTTCTCCCTTTACATTTGTCATTTCCTTGTCAAGGCGCGAAAGCTCCTTTTCCTTGTCAATGACATCCGCAAGAGGAATATATAAGGATGCAGATTCTGTTACGATGCAAACCGCGCTGTCGTCGCAGAAGCTGTCCGGATATTCAACAGAGGAAGCGGAGGCAAGGCGCTCAAAGAATACGCTCGTCTTGTCGTTAAACGCTTCTCTGTGATCGGTAACGATCATCAGCTTTGCCTTCTTTGAGGGAGCGACATTCATCTCGGCGCGGCGGTTTCTTACCGCCTTTATTGCGGAAATAAGTCTCTCCATTGCAGCCTCTTCTTCCGGGAACTCTCTGCTTCCGCTCTGTTCCGGGAAGCGGCTTATCATTATGCTTTCGCCCTCGTGCGGAAGCGCCTGCCAGATTTCCTCCGTAATAAACGGCATGAACGGGTGAAGCAGCTTCAGCGTTTCGGTAAGAACATAGCATATCGTGTTCTGCGCGACAAGATTTTCCTCTGTGTCCTTATTGTTGAGCCGTGCCTTTGCAAGCTCGATATACCAATCGCAGAATACGTTCCAGACAAAGTCGTAAAGCTTTGAAAGAGCGACGCCGAGCTCATAGTTGTCGATATTGGCTCTGACCTCTCCTGTAAGCGTGTTAAGCTTCGAAACGATCCATTTGTCCTCGATAGACAGCTTATCCTTATCCGGAAGAACCGCCTTGTCGATTGTCAGATTCATTCTTACGAATCTGGATGCGTTCCAGATCTTGTTTATAAAGTTTCTTGCCGATTCGATCTTCTCGTCCGAGAATCTCATATCGTTTCCGGGCGAGTTGCCGGTTGCAAGGGCAAATCTTAATGCATCCGCACCGTATTTGTCGATAATCTCAAGCGGATCGATTCCGTTGCCGAGCGATTTCGACATCTTTCTTCCCTGCGAGTCTCTTACAAGACCGTGAATAAATACATCCGGGAACGGAATCTCTTTCATGTTCTCGATTCCCATGAATATCATCTTGGATACCCAGAAGGTAATGATATCATATGCGGTTACAAGCGTGCTTGTCGGATAGAAGCGCTTTAAATCCTCTGTATCGTTCGGCCAGCCGAGTGTTGAAAACGGCCAGAGCGCGGACGAAAACCAGGTATCGAGAACGTCCTCCTCCTGCGTCATCTTCTTGGAGCCGCATTTCGGGCAGGTATGAACATCTGTTTCGGAAACGGTTATCTCACCGCAGTCTGCGCAGTAATAAGCCGGAATTCTGTGCCCCCACCAAAGCTGACGCGATATACACCAGTCGTGAATGTTTTCCATCCAGTTAAGATATATCTTGCTGAAGCGGTCCGGAATATAGCGGATTTTTCCTTCCTTTACAACGTCGATAGCCGGCTTTGCAAGCGGCTTCATCTTTACAAACCACTGCTTGGAGGCAAGCGGCTCGATTACGGTTCCGCAGCGGTAGCAGTGCGTTACGTTGTGATTGAGCTTTTCGATCTTGACAAGATAGCCCTCTTCCTCAAGCTCCTTTACGATCGCCTTTCTTGCATCGTAGCGATCCATTCCGGCAAACTTGCCGCCGTTTTCATTGATTTTTCCGGCTCCGTCGATTACAATGATCTCCTCAAGATTGTGACGCTTTCCGACCTCAAAGTCGTTCGGGTCGTGGCAGGGCGTGATCTTTACGCAGCCGGTTCCGAAGTCCTTTTCGACATATTCGTCTGCTATAACCGGGATTTTTCTTCCGACAATCGGCAAAACAAGCATCTTTCCTACAAGATCCTTGTATCTCTCGTCGTCCGGGTGAACCGCAACCGCGGTATCTCCGAGCATTGTTTCCGGTCTTGTTGTCGCGATCGTTACATATCTTCCCTCTTCTCCGTCAACCGGATACCTGATATGCCAGAATGCACCCTCGACCTCCTTGTACTCAACCTCTGCATCCGACAGGGCTGTGTTGCAGTGAGGACACCAGTTTGTAATACGCAGTCCTCTGTATATAAGCCCCTTGTCATAGAGTGAGACAAAGGTTTTCTTTACCGCAGCAGAGAGATTTTCGTCCATTGTGAATCTCTCTCTTGACCAGTCGCAGGAGGAGCCGAGCTTCTTTAACTGTTCGATTATTCTTCCGCCGAATTTTTCCTTCCACTGCCAGACAAGCTTTAAAAACTCGTCTCTGCCGATATCATGTCTTGAAAGCCCCTTTTCCTTGCGGAGCATCTCCTCAACCTTGATCTGTGTTGCAATTCCGGCGTGGTCGGTTCCGGGAATCCAGAGAGCGGAATAGCCCTCCATTCTCTTTGTTCTGATAATTATATCCTGCAGCGTGTTGTTCAGCGCATGACCCATATGCAGCTGACCGGTTACGTTCGGAGGCGGAATTACCATCGAGAAGGTCGGTGCGCCCTTATCCTCTCTCGGCTTGAAAAATCCGTTTTCCTCCCAAAATTTATATATCCTGTCCTCAAACTCGGCAGGATTATAGGTTTTTGAAAGCTCTGTTGCCATCTTTGTCGGTCCTTTCTTTTTATATCAATTCTTTTATCATTTTAAAGTGTTTAAAAAACAAAAAAATCTGCGCTCCTAAAAAACAGGGCGCAGATTGCGTGGTACCACCTGAATTCAGAATATGCTTTTTTCATATTCTGCTCTCTTGCCGGAATAACGGATCCTAATCCCGTCAAAATCTACACAGGCAAAAAATGCCGTTCAATTTTGAAGCTAACGGGCGACCTTCGCCGATTTTGCACCGCAACGCTCCCATCAACACGCCGCTCTCTTTAGATGCTCTTATCGGTTACTCCTCCCGATCAATGCCTTTAAAATATAATACATTGAGTTTATTATATTCTCATCATCCGACTTTGTCAAGTCATTTCTTATCTTTTTGTATTTTATAATGCTTTCTTATCAACGAGGCAAGAAATTTCGGCGGTTTTACGATTACGATCTTCATAGCTTACTCCTCACTTACAAAACAGATAGATAATTCCGGCAGCGACAATTACTGCCGCCTGAATAATTACAAGAAGTCGGAGCGGAAGGAAAAATGTCGAAAAAATCCCGGCACCGAACCCGAGCACTCCGATTCCGATAGCTGTTAAGGCGCGCTTATTCAGTTTTTGCATCACAATACCAACTCTTTCGGCTTTTTGTTATATAATATGCCGGAAAATGCGAAATGTGAACAGATTCGGACAAAAAATTAAAAGTCTGCCTTGCGATTTTTACAAAGCAGACCTTTTGCTCTTTATTTTTCTCAATTTCCCTTATCTTCCTTCGCATCCGATTTCCGAAAGGAATTCGCCTATTCTGTCAAGAGCCTCCTCGATATGCGAGGTCGAATAGCAATATGAGGCTCTCACAAACCCCTCTCCGCCTCTTCCGAAGGCAGATCCGGGAACAATTGCGACCCTCTTGCTGTAAAGCAGCCTTTCGCAGAACTCGTCGCTTGTCATGCCGGTGGATTTTATGCTCGGGAATGCATAAAACGCACCCTTCGGCTCGCGGCACTCAAGACCGATCCGGTTAAAGCCGGCAACGATAATCCTGCGCCTGATGTCGTATTCCTCCTTCATCTCCGCAACCGCCTGATCGCAGTTTCTTAAAGCCTCTATTGCGGCATACTGTGAGGTTGTCGGCGCACACATTATTGCATACTGATGTATTTTAATGATCTCTCTCATTATCTCCTTCGGACCGCAGGCATATCCGAGCCGCCAGCCGGTCATCGAAAAGGCCTTCGAAAAGCCGTTTACCATGACTGTTCTCTCTGCCATATCGCAAACAGAAGCAGGGGATACATGCGCCTCGTTTCCAAAGGTAAGCTCACTGTATATTTCATCCGAGATCACGACAATGTCGGTACCCTTTAAAACCTCGGCAATCGCCTCAAGATCCTCCCTTTCCATTACGGCGCCTGTAGGATTGCAGGGATACGGCAGGATCAGCGCCTTTGTTTTGGGCGTGATCTTTTCTCTCAGCTCGTCCGGGGTAACCTTGAAATCGTTTTCCGCCTTCGTTTCGATAATAACCGGAACTCCGCCGGCAAGCAGCGTCATCGGTTCATAGCAGACATAGCTCGGCTGCGGAATAATCACTTCATCGCCGGGAGAGACGATTGCTCTTACGCATGCATCGATTGCCTCGCTTCCGCCGACGGTTACGGTTATCTCGGATTTCGGATCGTACTTTACTCCGGTTTTTTTCAGAATATATTTTGATATTTCCTCTCTTAACGCCTCAAGACCCAAATTTGAGGTGTATCTTGTCTTGCCGTTTTCAAGCGATCGGATTCCGGCTCTTCTGATCTGCCAGGGTGTGGGAAAATCCGGCTCTCCTACGCCTAGGGATATTACATCCTCCATTGTATTTGCAATATCGAAGAACTTTCTGATTCCCGACGGCTTTATTCCCACAACAGAGGAATTAAGAACCTTGTCGTAATTTAT
Organism: uncultured Eubacteriales bacterium; assembly: GCA_934447715.1. Taxonomy (GTDB): domain Bacteria; phylum Bacillota; class Clostridia; order Oscillospirales; family CAG-272; genus HGM12657. The sequence continues at coordinate 17,726 of CAKSER010000029.1, forward strand.
CATAAGGAAACAGCTCCCCTGTCATCATTTCCGTCGCCGCAAAGCTCAACATCAAGCTCCTTGTAGCGGCGAAGTACAAAGTGTGTTGCAGTCGATGTGACGGAATCTATTGTAGAAAGCTCCTTTGCCACAAACATAGCCACCTCCTGGAAGGTTCTGCCCTTTACGACAACATTGAGGTCATAGCCGCCCGACATCAGGTATACCGATTCGACCTCCGGATATTTTGCAACCCTTGCCGCAACCTCCTCAAAGCCGAGCCCTGCCTTCGGCGTGACCTTTATCTCGATTATCGCGGAAACATTCACCTGGTCAAGCTTATCCCAGTCGATAACCGCCTTATATCCGCGCACAAGGCCCTCTTTTTCCATTGTGCGCATTTCTGCCTTTACCTCGTCAACCGTCAGCCCGGTTACTGTGGCTATATCCTCTGTCTTCATTCTTGCATCCTTGTTCAAAAGCTTAAGGATTTTCATGTTCATAACAGTGTCCGCCTTTCTTTTTTTAGCTGTTTTCTGATATATCCCGGACAAAAAACAGGATAAAACTATTTGACTGTCTGAAAAACAAAAAACGCCCCATGTAGCATAAAAGCCGCATCAGGACGAATCAAATCCGTGTTACCACCTGTTTTCGGAGCAAGCTCCGCACTCACCCGGTAAATCTACCGTTCTTCTGTAACGGGAAGTCCCGTCTGAAAATACACGCGGAGCATTTTTTTGCATGCAATATCTATTCCGACCCGGTTGTCTGTCCCAAGTAGCTGCCCCCGGTTGTCTGCCCCGGGTGGTACTGCACGCGGCAAAATGCCGCCGTTTCCTTTCAAAGGCTCAAAGACTGCTTCATCGCTGCTGCCCGAAAGCTTACACCTGCCGCTTTCTCTCTTTGCCGCTTGACATGCGATTACTATTTCTCATCAATACCGTTTGTTTGCTATTATTATATATTCAATCATACAATTTGTCAATACATTTTTAAAAACGATGGCATATCCGATTGAGGGTATACAATAGATATGTTAGAGAAAACAAAAAAAGAGTGACGAATGGAGCTTTCTGTGTTACAGTTAAAGTTGCGACACCAACTGAAAGGAAGCACCACTCGCCATGAATACTGTAACACAAACTATGCTGTACCGTCAAGCCCTAATTCGTTATGCAAATAAAAAAGGCGTAACAAAAGCTGCAATCACTGACAGATAAATCACACCGACCACACCACCACCCTAATGAGCATACGACGGAGGAATTAAAGCTAATTGCAGATATGCGAAAGCGCGTAATATGAATGCCGGATTGGTGGTTTTTTGGGTAAAGCTGCGCCAAAGAGGATATACTCGCTCGGTAACAGGACTTTACCGCCTTTTGCGCGGGCAAGGACAAATGGCAGTTAAGCCGCGAAATTCAAAGTATGTGGCAAAACAATATGAACAAATGCAATTCCCCGGTCAAAGAGTTCAAATAGATGTTAATTTTGTGCCGGAAGTGTGATTGGCGGGAGATGCGAAAGGCAAGAAATTTTACCAATATAACGCAATAGATGAATATTCAAGATTTCGGTATTTGGAAGCCTTTGAGGAACACAGCACATATTCCTCCGCAATTTTTCTTGAACACCTGATAAAAAATTTCCGTTTAAGATACAATGTGTTCAAACCGACAACGGCTCGGAATTTACTGAAAGCTTAGGCAATACCGATCGCAAAAATAACGAATACTTCTATGCCACCCATACTTTTTACTCGTTTGAAGACTTTAAAAAGCAGCTGCCAAACCGGAAAAGCCTGACATTTAGGCATTAAAAACTGCTCACATTCAACAAATTTACAATTTTTTCATATGTTCTTCACCGATAATTCGAAACGTTTTGGTAAACTCTATTTTAGAAGAATACAATGAATATAATATGATTTAACAGTCAAAATTCAATACAAATAAAAAGCTACGGAGGAAAAAAGATGATGTTCTGCAAAAAGGAAGAAGAAAAGAAAAGCTTAGTCGGTATGATAGTCGGCATTGCCGCTGCAGTTGCAGCTGTTGCCGGTGCAATTATTGTTGTCAAGGTGCTTCTTGACAAATTCAGAGAGAAAACCTGCTTCTGCTGCGAAGAGGATGACTGCGATGACTGCGGATTCAACAACATCGAGGACGAAAACCTCAACTGTGTTTGCGACAACGAAGAAAGTTGCAACACATCCGATGAAAAGGTTGATCTCGATTCCGAAGTCGACACCGAAAAGGCAGACTGAAATCAAATATTAAAACAAATTTTAAAAAGTGGCGAAAGCCGAAATGCGCCGATATAAGGCTGCATTCCGGCTTTTCTCTTTTGCATTTTTTCTTTTTCCCGTTCGCATATGGCTTTTTCACTGCGTTTAAGACATTTATTTTCAATCGTTCTTCACAACGGTAAAAAAATGTGGTAGAATGATTAAAATAATGCATCAAAAAAGCAATAAAAATATCTACGGCGGACGAAAATATAATGAAAATTGATCTGCAAAGCATGACAAAGGACGAGCTCTGCGCGCTTGTAAAGGAATACGGACAGCCGGCATACCGCGGCGAGCAGCTCTTTAAATGGGCACAGGCAGGTACACCGGTTGAGAGCATGACAAATCTGTCAAAGGATTTCCGTGCAAAGCTCGGCGAGGACTGCTTCGTTTATACACCGAAAATCGAAAGAAAGCTGGTTTCCGAAATCGACGGAACGGTAAAATATCTTTTCTCTCTTGACGACGGTCAGATGATCGAAAGCGTCGTCATGAAATACAATCACGGAAACACGATCTGCGTATCAAGCCAGGCAGGCTGCCGCATGGGATGCACCTTCTGCGCATCTACTCTTAACGGTCTTTCAAGAAATCTGCGCCCGTCCGAAATTCTCGGGCAGATTGTTGCGGCGCAGAATGACACAAAGGAACGGATTTCCAACATTGTAATGATGGGAATCGGCGAGCCGCTTGACAACTATGACAACGTAATAAAATTTCTGCACCTTGTAAACGAAAAGGATGGGCTGAACATCGGAATGAGACACATTTCACTTTCGACCTGCGGTCTTGTTGACAAAATCATAAGATTGGCATGCGAAAACGTTCCGGTCACGCTTTCGATATCCTTTCACGCACCAAGCGATACCGAAAGGAAAAAGCTCATGCCGGTGGCAAACAGATGGAGCATCGACGAGCTTCTTTCTGCCTGCAAATATTTCTTTGAAAAAACCAAAAGGCGGATTTCGTTTGAATATACACTGATACCGGATGAAAACGATTCGGAAAACGACGCTGTCATGCTTGCAAGAAGGCTTAAAAACGGGCTCGGAAAAGGAATTCCGATTCATGTAAATCTCATCAGGTTAAACGAGGTTGCAGAGCGCAATTATAGAAAAGGCACCGAAAAATCTGTCAATTTCTTCTGCGAAAAGCTAAACTCGCTCGGCATAAACGCAACCGTAAGACGCAGGCTCGGTCCGGACATCAATGCCTCCTGCGGTCAGCTTAGATACGAGGGGACGGAAAAGCTCGAAATATAACGCCTTTTGGCGCTTTTTGGGGATTAAAAAACCCGTAAAAAAGAAAAATTAACAAATTCTTCAAAAACAGGCAATTTCAGAAAAATTATTGTATAATATAC
>CAKSER010000030.1 GCA_934447715.1 uncultured Eubacteriales bacterium
TCCTATAACACCTAAAAACACCCCGATCAGCCCCATTAAGGAATAATAGAGCCAGCTAAGACCGTTTTGAATCAGTGCATCAGAGAGAGAAAATGCGACGGGAAGGAAAATCGAGAAAAAGAGTACAAACAGAAAAATTGCAAGAATAGAAACCAAAATAATTCCGAAAACAGACCCATTTTTTTCCTTGTTTCCTTTTTTGAGTTTATTTCCACCCGGAAATGAAAGTGCAAATGTCTCCATGATCTGCTTTTTTAACAGAGTTTTAAGCATAAATCAGTCCTCCAGCTCGAGGAATACCGATTCGAGAGACTCGTCGCCTCTTATCTCGTCGGTTTTGCCGCACTTAATCATTTTTCCGTTTTTGATGATCGCGACCTTGTCGCAAAGCTTTTCAACGACCTCAAGAACATGCGTCGAGAAGAAAATCGCTCCTCCGTTATCGCAGATCTCTCTCATGATCTCCTTAAGAGCATGTGATGCTTTCGGATCAAGGCCGACAAACGGTTCGTCCATAATAATAAGCTTCGGATCGTGAATAAGCGCCGAGATGACTACAAGCTTCTGCTTCATTCCGTGCGAATACTCGGAAATCTGCTGCCCGAGATTGTCCTTAATCTCAAACAGCTCTGCATATTTATCTATCTTAGCCCTTCTCTGCTCGGTGCTAATACCGAATATGTCGGAGACAAAATTTAGATATCCGATTCCGGTCATATATTCATAAATATCCGGATTATCCGGTATGTATGCAATCTTTTTCTTGCATTCGATAGGATCGTCCTTTATCGAAATTCCGTCGATAAATATATCTCCCTTTTCGAATTTCAGAATGCCGACAACAGATTTTAATGTGGTTGTCTTTCCTGCCCCGTTGTGGCCGATAAATCCGTATATTTCACCCGGAAGAATGTGCAGCGACAGATCGTCGACCGCCTTTTTTTGCCCGTATTCCTTGGTCAGATGTTCGATTTTAAGCATAATATACCCCTAAGCAATGCGAAATCTCGCTTTTTTCCAATAATTCAGCAGTATTATAGCATTATATGAATTTCATGTCAACAAGAAATGAACGTTCTTACAAAAACGTAAGAAACACACGGCATTTTTATGCTGCACATAAGAAATGCCCGGCAGATAGGTATTTCTGCCGGGCGCCGTTTTATTTATTCGGTTTTATTTATTTCTTCAATCCGAGCATTTTAATAGATTCTTCCTTCATTTTGTATTTAAGAATCTTTCCTGCTGCGTTCATCGGAAGCTCCTTTACAAAGACAAAGTATCTCGGAACCTTGTGTCTTGCCATGTGGGCATTACCGTATTCGCGCATTTCCTGTTCGTATGTCTCAAAGCCGTCCTTCAGAACAATCCATGCGCATGCTTCTTCTCCGTATCTTTCATCCGGAACGCCGACAACCTGAACATCCTTGATCTTCGGATGCGTAAGATAAAACTCCTCGATCTCTCTCGGATAAATATTCTCACCGCCTCTGATGATCATATCCTTAAGCCGTCCCGTGACCTTGTAGTATCCGTCCGGCGTGCGGCAGCAGATATCTCCTGTATGAAGCCAGCCGTCCTTGTCTATTGCGCCGGAGGTTTCCTTCGGCATCTTGTAATAGCCCTTCATAATGTTAAAGCCGCGTGCAACAAACTCGCCGTTTTCACCGTCCGGAAGATCCTCTCCGGTTTCCGGATCTATAATTTTGCACTCGACGCCCGGAAAAGCGGAGCCGACAGTTTCGACTCGGTGATCAAGATCCTCGTTCACCTCTCCCATTGTGCATCCCGGAGCGGACTCTGTCTGACCGTAAACACTGACTATCTCGGTCATGTTCATCTCCTCTGCCGCGCGTCTCATAAGCTCGGGCGGGCAGTTCGAGCCTGCCATGATTCCGGTGCGGACATGCGAAAAGTCGGTTTTTGCAAAGTCCTCGTGGTTAAACATTCCGATAAACATAGTCGGAACGCCGTTAAAGCAGGTGATCTTTTCATCGGTAACGCATTTAAGCGAGGATTTCGGCGAATAGTACGGAAGCGGAGAAAGTGTTCCGCCGTGCGTCATCATTGAGGTCATAGAAAGCACCATTCCGAAGCAGTGGAACATCGGCACCTGGATCATCATTCTGTCGGCTGTCGAAAGATCCATCCTGTCGCCGATGATTTTTCCGTCGTTTACGATGTTCAGGTGTGTAAGCATTACCCCCTTCGGAAATCCGGTCGTTCCGGAGGTATACTGCATATTGCATACGTCGGTCGGTTTTACCTCTGCAGCTCTGCGCCTGACCTCCTCCTGCGGAACGGTAACTGCTCTTTTTAACATATCATTCCACTCAAGGCATCCGTCCATTTCAAAGCCGACCGTGACGACATTGCGCAAAAACGGAAGACGCTTGCAGAAAAGCGGCTTGCCCTTTTCAAGCGTTTTAAGCTCCGGACAGAGCTCCTCGATTATCTCCTTATAATTAGAATCTCTGAAGCTTTCGATCATTATAAGAGTATGTGTATCCGACTGTCTTAAAAGATATTCTGCCTCGTGGCTCTTATATGCGGTGTTGACGGTAACAACGACTCCGCCGATCTTCGTTACAGCCCAGAAGGTCAAAAACCACTGCGGAACATTTGTTGCCCATATTGCAACATGATCTCCTTTGCCTACTCCGAGCGAAATAAGCGCTGCGGCAGCTCTGTCAACATCCTTTCTGAATTCCGAATAGGTTCTTGTATAATCGAGTGTCGTATACTTAAATGCATACTGATCCGGATAATACTCCGCCATCGTGTCAAGCACCTGAGAGAAGGTCAGATCAGAGGTCTCGTACTTCTTCCACGGAAACGTACCTGTCTTGCTGCGGTTGTAATAAACCGGCATGGTTTTTGTGCTGTCCTTTGTATAAGACGACATGACGCTTTCGAAATGAGTAAGAAGTATATCAGGATCGTCTGTTATATCATTTTCGTCAAGCGTAATAAATCCGTCATAGTCAAGCGAATTGAGCGAGATCATAAGATCGTCGATCGGTATTTCGCCGTCTCCTATAAGAACTCTCTCACCGTTTTTCCTGTCGCCGAGGCGGACATGGCAGATATATGCGCCGAGCGTCTGAATTGTCTTTTCAGCGCTTTCATTTCCGTTAAAATATGTCTCGGCATAGTTTAAGCACACGCCGACAGCGCCCATCTCGAAGCTGTTTATAAGCTCGATCAGCTTTTCCGTATCGGAATAAATGCCGACCGTTTCGATAAGCACCTTTACACCGAGGCTTTCTGCCTCCTTAATCGCTGTTTTAAGCTGCATGGCTGCCTCTTCATCGGCAATTCTGAAAATGACATACGGAATTGCAGCAGATGCTGCCATATTTACATATTCAACACAGGAACAGGTCATATCCTCGTTTTTTACAAGAGGAGTTGGATATGTAAGTGCGTATACCGAAATATGGCGGTTTATCAGCTTTCTTTTTGAGTCGGACACCGATGACGAGCGAAGAATGCTGTCTCTGTGGGACTGCTTTTCGGTTTTTGCATCAAATATTTCAAATCCGCCGAAATTATACTCTGCCGCGATATCGCAAAGACCGAGAAACGATTTTGTATTTACAAGTTTACTTGAAAATCCGAGCTTCATATTATCTGTCTCCTGCTTCTCCGTATTCACTGTATACGATCTTGTTGAGTGCATTTAAAAACGCTCTTATGCTTGCTCCGACGATATCGGTCGAAACACCGTTTCCGGAATAAAGCTTACCCTGCGAGCGCAGTCTGACAAGCGCGCTTCCGACAGCCTCTCTGCCCTCGGTCACAGCCTGAATCTGGAAGTCGTCAAGCTCATAATGATGGCCGACAATCTGCTCTATTGCATGGAATGCAGCGTCTATAGGACCGTCTCCCGTGCTTACGCCGCTGATTTTTTCTCCGTCCTTCAAAAGCGTAATATGTGCTGTTGCGGTGATCACGTTTCCGCTGTTTGAAACATAGCTTTCAAGATGATAGGTCGACGGAGTCTGCATTGCGGAGCTTGCAATAATTGCTTCAAGCTCCTTTGCGCCTATCGAGCTTCTGCGCGAGATGACTCTCTTTACCTCTTCAAACACCTTTCCGTTGTCGGTGGGAGAAAGCTCATATCCGAGCTCCTCAGACGCTCTTGCAACATCATCAAGTGTGCTTTCGCTATCGAGGAAGATTGTTCCCTTTTCATCTGCCTTTTTCTCGCTTAATACGGTTCTGCTTTCGATTTTTGACATTTCATGGTTTATCTGTGTCATCGAAAGACCGCATGACGCGCCGATTTCCTCTCCCCTTGCCCGAATAATGTCGGCAAGCTTGTCTGCCGCAAATCCGAAGGCGGAGGTTACAACAATATCGGCTCCTGCCTCGATGCACTCGACAGCCGCAGCAGCAGCCATTCCGAGGGCATCGCTTACTCTTACGCCGACCTTGAGATCACATGAGTCCTTTACAAATTTAACAAGCTCTGCAAATTCCGACGGGAGAAAAACTCCGGCATCGTCATAAAGAATTATCGAGTCTGCACCGTTTTCCAAAACCGTTTTGCAAACCTCCTTAAGGAAATCACGGTCTGCTCTTGATGCATCCTCCGCTGCAAATTCGACTCTTTCGCATTTTTCCTTTGCAAATTTGCAGGCAGTTGCGATTTTATCAAGCATTTTAGGTGCCTTAAGATGATAGTCATATTCCATTCTGACTGTTGATACAGGGGCGGATATCTGAAGAACCGGCTTTTTTGCTTCGGAAATCCTGTCAAAGGAGAGCTCTATGCTTTTTTCATCAGGACATGTCGGAATGACAATCTCGGAATTTTCTACAACCTTTGATATCGTCCGATTGATTATAAGCTCCTCCTTGCTCCCGTTTGATGACGGCAGCTCGATTCTGTCTACAAGGACAAGCTCAAGTTTCTTTGCCATATCCGTTTTTTCACGGAAGGACAGGCTAAGTCCGTCGGCTTTGACGGCATCTGCAATTGTTCTGTCGGATACAATAATTCTCTTCATACTCTTTCCTCTTCTCCTGTAAAAAAAATAAATCCCACAGAGTATATAACTCTGCGGGATGATCATTGCATGACCACGGTACCACCCGTATTGCCGAATCAATCGGCCTCTCTGCAAGGCTCAAACAAGCCTCTCTGCTGTAACGGGCTTTCCCGGGATTCCGTACTTATAATCAAATGCCGAAAAGCACCGTATCATGTTAAGGAATCCAGCTCCGGTACGAGACTGCGCAAATAATCCGTTCTGCCTTTCACCTGACGGCAGCTCTCTGTGACGGTTGTTTCTTTGTGCATAATACCTTCGTCGCAATTTATTTTATATTACCATCCGATCGTCATTATGTCAACTGTCGTATTAGACAATCTTTAAATCAGCCGGCTTTGATTTTTTGTTTTTATTTTGTTATGACGTCGTTTACAATACGTTCCTTGTCGCTTCCGACACGGTTCTCAACGTCTGCTTTAAGCTCGAGGATGTCTTTTTTCAGGCTGTCAGCCTTGCTTTTGGCGTTTTCGGTAATCCTCAAAAAGTCCTCCTTAATTCCGGAAACAACCGCACCGAACTGTAAGAGGTATCCCTCGGACATTTCCTTAACCTTGGAATTTACCGTTTTAAGAATTTCATCCGCCTTGGCATTTGCTTTGTCAAGCGTTGCCTTTGCACAGCTTTCTGCGTCGTTTTTAATTACTTCAGCTTCAGCTTTTGCATCCTCAATCAGCTTATCGGCGTTTAGCTGCGCAGAAACAAGAAGATTCCCGACCTTAGATGAAATAGCGTCGATGTTTTCCTTTCTGTCGGCAAAATCACGCATTTCCTGCTCTGCCTTAAGCTCGGCACTCTTAATGGTTTCCTCTGCCTTTTCAAGCTTTATATGCAATTCCCCGTTTTTCTTCAAAAGAAATTCGTTTTCGGCTTTAATTGCATCAATCTGCGAAAGAAGCCTTTTGTTTTCTGCCGAAAGCTCGGAATCGCGGCTTGCAATCTTTTCGGAAAGAGAGTTTATTTTATCCTTATAATCCTTTTCTCTGTTTGCAAAGCGCAGATTTGCCTCGGTTATATATTCATTTACATCCTCTTTGCGGTATCCTCTGAAGGATTCGCGAAAGAAATTGCTTGAATTACTCATTTACGTTCTCTTTTCGTTATTACTTTTACTTTTTTTACTGATTTTGCTGTTGCTTTTGCTTTCATTTCTGCTGTGCGGCTTGTTACTTTTCGGCTTGCTTTGTGCCCAGCCGTCTTTTTTCTTTTTTTGCGGCTTTTTAGCTGCATCAGCCCCCATTGACTGTGCCTTTGTCAATTTTTTACCGTCGGGTTTTCTCTTTTTGTCCTGCCTGTTCAGATTCTGTTTGTTTGAATTCTGCCTTGACGAGCCTTGCTTTTCATTTGCCCCCGACAGCCTTCTTTCGCTGTATTTCGGTCTTACAAGGCACTCCTTGCCGAAGCCGATAAGCTCTTCCCTGCCGCATTTTTTAAGCGCTTCTCTGATTATGTCCGCGTTTTCCCTGCGGTAGAACTGCAAAAGCGCTCTCTGCATTCTCTTGTCTTTGGGATCGGTCGGAACATATACATTCTTTCCGGTAAGCGGATCGATTCCGGTATAGAACATAACCGTCGAGACAGTTCCGGGTGTCGGGTAAAAGTCCTGCACCTGCTCCGGATTGCAGCCGATTTTCTTAAGATACAGCGCAAGCTCGACAGCATCGTTAAGCGTGCTTCCCGGGTGGCTGGACATGAGATACGGAACAAGAAACTGCTCTTTGTTAAATTCCTTTGACAAAGCAAAAAACTTTGCTCTGAATCTGTCGTATACATCAACAGACGGCTTGCCCATCAGAGCAAGGACACCGTCGCAGATATGCTCCGGAGCCACCTTAAGCTGTCCGCTTACATGATCTCTTACAAGCTTTCGAAAGAAGCTGTCGTCCTTATCTGCAAGCATATAGTCAAACCGGATTCCGGATCTGATAAACACCTTTTTGACCTTCGTAAGCGCTTCGACCTGCTTTAAAAGCTCGATATACTCTGTGTGATCGGCAATCAGGTTCTTGCAGGGCTTCGGGAAAAGGCATCTTTTTTCTGTACAGACGCCGTATTTGAGCTGCTTTTCACAGGCAGGCTGTCTGAAGTTTGCAGTCGGACCTCCGACATCGTGAATATATCCCTTGAATCCGTCAAGCTGTGTGATCTTTCTTGCTTCCTCAACGACAGAGTCAATGCTTCTCGATCTTACCGATCTTCCCTGATGGAAGGTAAGTGCGCAGAAATTGCAGCCTCCGAAGCATCCACGGTTGTGAGTTACCGAGAATCTGACCTCCTCGATTGCCGGAATTCCGCCCTCCTTTTCATAGATCGGGTGATAATTTCTCATATAAGGAAGAGCATAAACTCTGTCAAGCTCTTCTCTTTCGAGCGGCGGCATCGGAGGATTCTGAACAAGCAGCTTATCGTCATAAATCTCTGTTATTGCCTTGCCGTTGATTGAATCCTGCTGCTTATACTGAACTCCGAACGCCTCGGCATAAAGACGCTTGTCCTGCTTTAGATCATCATAATTCCATCCGCCGACCGAGTCAAAGAAAAGCTCGCTGTCCTTTGAGGCAAGATAAACCGTTCCGCGTACATCCCTGATCTTTTTTACCGGGACTCCCTTGTCAAGAAGAATTGCTATTCTCTTGATTATATTTTCGCCCATGCCGTATGTAAGAATGTCGGCACCGGAGTCGACGAGAATACTTCTTCTCACCTTGTTGTCCCAGTAGTCATAGTGCGCAAAGCGCCTAAGCGAGGCTTCAAGCCCTCCGATTATAAGCGGAATATCGCCGTATGCCTCTCTTACGCGGTTGCAGTAGACTATAAGCGCCCTGTCCGGACGCAGACCGATTTTGCCGGCAGGGGAATAATAATCGTAATCTCTTCTCTTTTTCGAGACGGTATAGTGCGCAACCATCGAGTCGATATTTCCGGAGGCTACAAGAAAACCGAGTCTCGGCTTTCCGAATTCCTTAAACGGCTCGCAGCTTCTCCAGTCGGGCTGCGCGAGAATTGCCACCCGAAAGCCCTCCGCTTCGAGAACTCTTGAAATGATTGCTACGCCAAAGGACGGGTGATCCACATAGGCATCACCCGTTACATAAACAAAATCCGGTCTGTCCCAACCGAGCTTATCCATTTCCTCCCGGTTTATCGGCAAATATCCGTGTTCATTCATGACATATCCTTCGGCTTAATAATCGCTTACAGCTTAATACTGGTTCTTTTGTAATACGTTAGCTTTGATCGGTCTTTGATCAGTCTCTTGTGTCAACGACATTGTCGAATGCCTCAAAGATATCTCCCTCTTTGATATCGTTGAACTTTTCAAGTCCGACACCGCATTCATAGCCCTGCTGTACTTCTTTTACATCGTCCTTGAAGCGGCGCAGCGAACCGATCTTATCCTCGTATACGACGATACCGTCTCTTACTACGCGGATCTGGCTGTTTCTTGTGATCTTACCGTCCTGAACATAGCATCCGGCAATTGTTCCGACACTTGAAACCTTGATCGTCTGCCTTACCTCTGCATGACCGAGAATAACCTCCTTGTACTTCGGCGCAAGCATTCCCTTGATTGCAGCCTCGATCTCCTCGATGCACTCGTAGATAATTCTGTAGGTTCGAATCTCTACACCCTGTCTTTCCGCCGTATCCATTGCGTTCTTGTCAGGTCTTACGCTGAAGCCGACAATAATCGCGTTCGATGCGGAAGCGAGCATAACATCGCCCTCGGTAATTCCGCCGACTGCAGAATGAATGATCTTTACCTTAACCTCGTCGTTCGAAAGCTTCTCAAGCGACTGCTTTACAGCCTCAACCGATCCGCCGACATCAGCCTTTACGACAATGTTAAGCTCCTTGACACCGTCGGAAATCTGTGCAAACAGATCGTCAAGACTTGCTTTGGAGGTAACATTGAGCTCTTTTTCTCTCTTTGCGGTGCGTCTCTGATCGGCAAGCTCTCTTGCCATCTTCTCGTCCTCAACCGCATTGAATTCGTCTCCTGCCTCCGGAACATCCGAAAGGCCTATAATCTCAACCGGGACAGACGGGCCTGCTGTCTTTACGATGTTGCCCTTGTCGTCCTTCATTGCTCTTACACGGCCGACCGATGTACCGGCAATGATTATATCGCCGCTCTTAAGGGTTCCGTTCTGGACAAGAACCGTTGCGACAGGTCCTCTTCCCTTATCGAGCTTTGCCTCAATAACAATACCCTTTGCTCTTCTGTTCGGATTTGCCTTAAGCTCCTTCATTTCGGCAATCATCAGAACGCTTTCAAGAAGCTTGTCGATATTCTTGCCGGTAAGTGCGGATACCGGAACGCAGATTACATCTCCGCCCCATTCCTCCGGGATAAGGTCATATGTTGTAAGTCCCTGCTTTATCATCTCGGGATTTGCGCCCGGACGGTCCATCTTGTTGATTGCAACAACAATGTCAAGTCCGGCTGCCTTTGCGTGGTTGATCGCCTCGACTGTCTGCGGCATAATACCGTCGTCTGCTGCAACAACAAGGATCGCAATATCGGTAGCCTTGGCGCCTCTTGCTCTCATAGATGTAAATGCCTCATGTCCCGGGGTGTCAAGGAATGTAATATCCTGACCGTCGATCTTTACTGTATAGGCACCGATTGCCTGTGTAATTCCTCCTGCCTCTCCGCTTGTAACGTTTGTATGGCGGATTGCATCGAGAAGCGAGGTTTTACCGTGGTCAACGTGACCCATTACAACAACGACAGGAGCTCTTGTAACAAGATCCTCCTCGGCATCCTCCTTTTCGTCAAACAGTCTGTCCTCGATTGTAACTGTAACCTCGTGAGTTACCTTTGCGCCGAGCTCGTCTGCGACAAGATATGCCGTATCATAATCGACAATCTGGTTTACGCTCGCCATGACACCGAGCATCATGAGTCTCTTAATGACCTCGGATGCCGTTACCTTAAGTCTCTGTGCAAGCTCTCCTACCGAAATTTCGTCCGGGATCGAAACCTGAAGCGGCTGCTTTCTTGCCTTTTCAAGCTCCTGCTTCTTTATCTTCTCCATTGCCAGACGCTCTCTTTCCTTTGCGTCGGTTCTGGGATTTCTGTTGTTCTGCTTTTTCAGCTTCTGCTTTTCCGGCGAATAGCTCTGATTTCTTGTCTCTGTTACAAAGGTATCGAGCTTCTCATCATATTTTGACAAATCTACATTTGTGGTACGGGTATCTACAACTCGAGTATTTACGGCCTGACGTCGAGTCTGACTTTCTGTGATGTGAACATTTGACTGATCACCAACCGGTACATTTCTCTGAAGCACCGTTCCGGTTCTTCCCTCCTGGGTTCTTACATTCTGCTGCTTCGAATTGTTCTTTCTGTCCTTCAGAGCAGAGAAATCCGGTCTCTTGTCGAAGCGGTTTGCTTCCTTTGGCTGATTATATCTCTTCGGATCCTTGAACTGCGTTTTATTTGCAGCATTATCCTCCGCCTTTGCTGTCTTTTCAGCTTCGTGATCAGGTTTGCTTTCCCGCTCCTTGCCGGCAGCCTTAGCTTCCGGATTTTTGTCAGCCTGCGCCTCCTGCTTTTCTTTGCTGATTTCTTCAGCCTTAATAGAAGCAAGCGCAGCCTTCTCCTCCTCGGAATACTCGGCATAGATCTTTGCTTTGCCGTTTAGATAATCGTCAAAGTTTACAACCTGCTTTCCCTCGGTTATGACATTCATAATGACATTGAATTCATCCGGGGTGACGCAGGAGGAGTGCTTCCTGTCCGGCATGCCGTTTGCGGCAAACAGATCAAGAAGATCCTTGCTCTTCATGTCAAGATCCTTTGCAAATGAACTGATTTTGTACTTCTTTGTTTCTACCATATAATGTACCTCCAACCCCGACAGCGCCGTATCTGCCGAATTTGTCAATTGTTGATTATTTTACGTATCGCTTTGACAAAGCCTGCATCAAATATCGCAACAGACGACACCGATGCACCTTTACCCATTTTCAGAGCAAGCTCGTTTGAGCCTATCTGCATCCTATAGCATTCTACATTATAGTATTTACAGGAATTAATTATTCTTTTATCGGTATTTGCCGAATTATCCGACGCGCAAAGGACCACTCCGAATGCCTTTTTCTCCGGATTGCCGTGCTTCCTTACGGAATTAAGCACCTGCTCCGTACAAAGCTCAAGCCTTCTCGCTCTCATCGCAAAGCCGAGTATCGAAAGCGCCTTGTTCGTTTTTTCGGCGTCAAGCTCCGGGATGCTCTGCGCTTCTGCATCACTTTTTGTCCGATTCATCAGATATCACCTCGCCCGAGGCCTTTGAAAGCTCCTTTTCGAGCCTTTCGTAAACCGAACCGTCAATTGTCGAATTCAAATTTTTTTCAAGCCTCTTGGTCTTTTTTGCAGCCTCAAGGCACGAAAGGCTTTTGCAGATATACGCGCCTCTTCCCGCCGCTTTTCCTATCGGATCAAGCGAAATTTCCCCCTCGGGAGATCTTACGACCCGGACAAGCTCCTTTTTCGGCTTCGAAATGCCGCAACCGACGCATTTGCGCTCCGGAAGCTTTTTTTCCTTTTGCTGCTTCTGCATCTTATTCGTTTCCAACCTTAATATCTATCTTATATCCTGTCAGCTTTGCCGCAAGACGGGCATTCTGACCCTCTTTTCCGATTGCAAGCGAAAGCTGATCCTCGTCAACATACGCGCGGCAGACTCTGTCCTCTTCGACTACTACCTTGTTTACCTGTGCGGGAGAAAGAGCAGCCGCAATATACTCTGCAGGATCCTCGCTGTATTTAATGACGTCGATCTTCTCTCCGTTGAGCTCCTTCGAAATGCTTCCGATTCTCATGCTTCTGTTGCCGATGCAGGATCCGATAGGATCAATGCTTTCGTCTCTCGACATTACGGCAACCTTGCTTCTCGAGCCTGCCTCTCTCGTCACTCCCATGATAACAACCGTGCCGTCCTGAATTTCCGGAACCTCAAGCTCGAACAGTCTCTTTACAAGTCCGGGATGCGATCTTGAAAGCGAAACGAGCGGACCTCTTGTTGTTTCCTTCTTTGCCTCAACGACATAGGTCTTGATGTGAGAGCCCTCTATATATTCCTCGCCCGGAATCTGCTCAGACTTTAACAGCGTTGCAATGCTTGTTCCTGTGTCGACCGTAACATTTCCGGTCTCCTTGTCGACCTTAAGGACTGTTGCGGAAATGATTTCTTCCTTTTTGCTGTCATACTCCTTGATGAGCATTCCTCTCTCGGCTTCTCTTAAGCCCTGAATAATAACCTGCTTACCGGTCTGGGCGCTTAAACGTCCGAAGTTCTTCGGCTGGATTTCAATCTCGCAAACGCCGCCGATTTCGCTCTTCTTCGACACCTTTTTTGCATCCTGAAGAGAAATCTGTGTTGTCGGATCCTCTACCGTCTCAACGATGTCCTTCTGCTGATAAACCTTGACATCCTTTTTTGCAAAGTCGATTGCAACCCTCACATTGCTGTTTCCGCCGTTGTCTCTCTTATAAGCGGAAAGGAGCGCCGCCTCAACTCTTTCAATCAAATATTCCTTGGGAATTCCGTTCTTTTTCTCGAGAAGCTCGAGAGCTGTGAAAAATTCGGTGTTCATTATAATAATACCTACCCTATTCTGTCTACCTTAATATTTAGCATATCCTGCATTGATACTTAGAATTGAAATTCGAAAAAAGTCTGCCGATAAAACCCGGCATCAGAAGTCAAAATGCGCATTTATTTTTGCTGCCTTATCCATAGTGAAGCTTTTACCTGCAACGGTAAGCGTTCCGGTCTGCTCGTCAAAGTCCTCAAGCACTCCGCAAAACGACTTTTGACCGTCTATTGCCGCATATAGCTTTACATCGACCTTTTCTCCGACATAGGACTTGATGTGCCACGGCTTTGTAAGCGCTCTTTCAACCCCCGGGGATGTCACCTCGAGATAATACGCATCCTCAATCGGATCCGCTTCGTCCAAAATCGGGTCGATTGCACGGTGCACTCTCTCGCAGTCGTCGATTGTAACTCCGTTTTCCTTGTCGATCGTAACGCGAAGAATTTTTCTTGCGCCCTCTCTTACAAATTCGACGTCCCAAAGCAGACATTCGTTTTCGTTCACTACAGGAGTAATCAGCTCTGTAACTGCTGCTGTCACATTCTTCATAAAAAAGAATTATCTCCTTACAAAACTTAAAGAGCAGGCGAACCTACTCTTTAGCTTAACTCTATTAACTATCTGCAGTATAACATACCTTTTACCAAATTGCAATAGCTTTTTCAAAAAATTCCGCAGAAAACCGCTTTTTTCTTGCATTATCTTTAAGTTATCGTAAATTAAAAGAATCAGTATGCGTAATACGGATTGGATTGTACCGTGCTCAGCTTGTATTTTGCGGTTATATCCTTGTTTACCGTGACATTTTCGATGCATTTATCAAGCTTCTCTCTTAAAAGATCGGATGCAAGATTGTGCTCTATATCAGAAATCTGGTTTGTGTCTGTGGTTGTAAGCTTACTGAATTCGGTAAGCTCCTCCTTTTTTACAATAAAGGTGCAGTATTCCTCATCAACTCTGAAAACATCTCCGACATTTGCCGCAAGTGCCTTTGTTGCAATCTCGCTTCCCCATACATCCGCTTCGGAAAGCGAAACAAAGAATCCGTTCGGATATTTTTCGTCTGTCGGCTGATCGCTGTATTTCTTCATAAGCTCGATAAAGTCCTCGCCGTTTTTACACTTTTCATAGCACTCCTCGATCTTCTTCTTTATTTCCTCGGTTTCCTCTTTTGTCATTTCCTCCATTTTGGGCTTTCCGTCGGTATCGTAGACATAATTTCCGTCATCGTCGGTAATGAGCTTTGTCGTATAGAAAACTATGTACTGAATATGCGAATAGTTTTCTTCGTAATACTTGACGATCTGATCCGCGGTTACCTTTTCTGTTCCGTTGTCTCCGTAAAAATAATCGTCAACAGCCTCGTAAAGCGCCTGCCAGAGGTAGCACTGCTTAAGCCCGTCGATATTAAGACCGAACACCGAAAGCTCCGAGTTCATCTCCCCTCTTCCGCCGGCATAATCGATCTTTTCGCTTATATCGTTATTGATTTCGTCAACGGTATCCTTCGGAACCGACACCTTGTTGTCCTTTGCGAACTTCTGGCAGATAAGATAGTACATAATCTGCTTATTTACGATATCGGTAAAATAATCCTCTACCGTCACCCCGTCGCTGTATTCCTTTGTCCAGAAATCGGCATCCTTTGCGTCGGAATAATTATTCATAATGTTACGCTTAAAGGTCGAAATCCAATAATTGTACATGTTTTCGTAAAGCTTGATTCCCTCATACTCCATAACGACCTCTCCCCGATTTGACGAACAGGAGGCAAGCGTAAGCGCCGTAAGCAGAAGGCAAAGAAGCGCAGAGATAATTCTTTTCACTTTCATTTTGTGATTCCTTTCGGGATTTAAAATACAAACACGATAATGTATTATCCGGTTTACGGTATAATATCGGAATCCGGAACCGATTCCTTAAGCTTTAAATACCTTCGAAGAAGCTCGGAGGTCTCGTATATCGGGTCCTCCTTCTTCTTAAGGCGGTATGTTATATAAGGAACGGCGTCAAGCGACATCATAATCCTTCCTTTTTCCTCGGATGCAAGGCGAGATACAATTTCCATGTTCACCCTTTCCGGATAGAGGAGGATTCCGCCGTTTTTCCTTACAATTCTTGTGATTTTGCATTCCGAGCCGAGCGATCTTATAAGCGAAATCCTCAAAAGATTGCCGACCGGATCCGGCATGTTGCCGAATCTGTCAAGGAGCTCGTCGGTCACATCCGACATATCCTCCTTGCTTGTGATAAGCGATATTTTCTTATATATATCGATCCGCTGCACCTGGCTTTTTATATAGCTTTCGGGTATATACGCATCGACATTCATATCTACGGTGCATTCGGTCTTTTTCGGCTCGCCTGTTCCCTTTTCCTCAAGGATTGCCTCATTTAAAAGCCTCATGTACATGTCATATCCGACATTTTCGATATGCCCATGCTGTTCGGCGCCGAGAAGATTTCCGGCGCCTCTTATCTCGAGATCGCGGAGCGCAACCTTAAATCCCGATCCGAATTCGGTGTAGTCCCTGATCGCTCCGAGCCGCTTTTCCGCAATTTCGGTAAGGGCTATTCCCTTCGGATAGGTGAGATATGCATACGATCTGCGGCTTGATCTGCCGACCCTTCCTCTTATCTGATGAAGCTGGGAAAGACCGAGCTTATCGGCATTTTCGATTATCAGAGTATTCGCATTCGGAACATCAACACCGGATTCTATTATAGTCGTAGAAACAAGAATGTCAATGTCCCCGGACAGCATATCCTTCCAGATGTCCGAAAGCTGATCCTTGTCCATTCTTCCGTTTGCGGAGACGATTCTTGCATCCGGCGCCATTGAAGAAAGCTTTGAGACGATCTCGTCCGCTCTCTCGATCCTGTTGTGAAGATAGAAAACCTGCCCTCCGCGGTTAAGCTCACGGTTTATCGCGTCGGATACAATATTGTCGTCATATTCGAGCACATAGGTCTGAACCGGAACCCTGTCGACCGGCGCCTCCTCAAGCATCGACATATCGCGGATTCCGCTCATCGCCATATTGAGCGTTCTCGGAATCGGCGTAGCGGAAAGTGTTAAAACATCGACATTTCCGGCAATCTGCTTGAGCTTTTCCTTTGTCGCAACCCCGAATCTCTGCTCCTCGTCGATAATCACGAGCCCGAGGTCGTTAAACTGAACGTCCTTCGACACAATCCTGTGCGTACCGATTATAATGTCGGTTTCACCTCTTTTAAGCCTTCGTAAGCTCTCCGCCTGCTGCTTCTGGCTTTTAAAGCGCGAAAGCATGTCGACTGTGACCGGGAAGCCTCTCATTCTTTGAGCAAATGTCTGGTAATGCTGCAAAGCAAGAATCGTTGTCGGCACAAGAACCGCAACCTGCTTTCCGCTCTCTACGGCCTTGAACGCTGCGCGCAGAGCGACCTCGGTCTTGCCGAATCCGACATCTCCGCAAAGCAGGCGGTCCATCGGTCTTGCGGTCTCCATGTCTTTTTTTACTTCCTTTATTGCCTGCAGCTGCCCTTCGGTTTCCTCATATTCAAACGCAGTTTCAAACTCCCTTTGCATATCATCGTCACAAAGAAATGCAAAGCCCTCTTTTCTTTGCCTTTCGGCATAGAGCTTGATCAGCTCCTTTGCCATTTCCTTTGTTGCAGCCTTTACCCTTGTCTTTGCCGTCTTCCACTCGGCTCCTCCCATTCTGGAAAGCTTGAGTGTTCCGTCCTCCGCTCTTGCTCCGATATATTTCGAGAGCATTTCGAGCTGATTGCAGGGCAGATACAGCATGTCGGTACCGGCGTATTTGATCTTTAAATAATCCTTTGTCACTCCCTCGACGGTTACACTCTCCATCCCGAGGTAGATACCGATTCCGTGATTTACATGAACAACGTAATCTCCCTTTTCAAGATCGGTATAGGACATTATCCTTTCTTTTGCCGTACGCTTTGAGATTTTGCTCTTTCTTCTCTGCTGCACAGCCGAATGGCCGGTGCTGTATGCGCAAAGCGATAAAACTGCTGTTTTTGTGTTCTGCAGCTCATAGCCTGAAAGCTGCACTCTGAACATAATCAGCGGCATATTCGGCGAAACCGGGCTTTCTCCTCTTGTTACAACCGACATGATCCCGTTCTGCTCAAGAAGATTGCGCATGTTCTTTGCCATAATCTCGTTGTCGCAAAGCAGGACAACCGAATAGCCTGTTTTTTTATACTCGTTCATATCATCGACAAGCAATTCGAGCTTGTCATTATATGAAACCGTCTGCCTTGTCGGTATGCTGAAAATTCCGCCGGTTTTGATATTGACCATACCGGAGGCAAAGGTATCCGCCATTACACCGGCATGCGTTTCCGCAAAATACTCAAAATCCGACTGCCATTTTCCGAATTCGGCATACGAAGGAATCGTTGCCTTATCCTCAAGAAGCCTTGATACATCCTCTCTCTGCCTTTGTTCTCTTACCTTGAGCTTTTCGATCACGGAGGCATATTCCGAGATCAGAACACAGGCCGATGACGGAAAATAGTCGAGCAGGCACTCCTTTTGCTCATATATTCCTGCGATATATCTGTCCGCGGCCTTTAGCTCCGAACCGGTTCTAAGCGCTTCAAGATCCGCTTTCAGCCTGCCTATGGCATCCTTATCGTTGATTTTTGATATTCTCGACTCGATTTTCGAAATTAATCTCTCTTTTGCTTCTGCCGAAACTACAACCTCTCTTGCCGGGGTGATAACAAAGCTGTCGATCGATTCGGTACGCCTCTGCGTGACAATATCAAATCTTCCCATGCTGTCGATTTCGTCGTCGAAAAGCTCGATTCTGATCGGCAGATCATCCGAGGCTGTGAAAATATCGACAATTCCTCCGCGGATCGAAAACTGACCTGCTCCGTCAACCATATCTGCGCGGACATATCCGCAGCCCACAAGAAATTCGGCAATTCTGTCGATATCGATCCTGGTATTCATGTCAATCTTCATGACAGAGCCGGAAAGAACCTCCTGCGGCATGGTATACTGCAGCGCGGAATCGGCTGTGGCGATGACGACATCGGCACTTCCGGTAATGATTCTGTAAAGCACATTAAGCCTCTCGTGCTCGTAATCATGAGAGGCAATTATATTATGCATGATAAAATCGCGGTACGGATAAACCACGGCATCAAGGTCCAGCTCGCGCATGGCGGAGCATGCTCTTGCCGCTTCCTTTTCGTCCTGAACGATAAGCAGTGCAGGAGTGTCGCAGCAGAGCCTTTTTGCATCCGCAATAAACGCAGCAATAAACGCAGTTCTTGCTCCGGTGCAAAGACCGTGCATCCTGCAGAGATGAGGATTCTTTGCCTTAAGCTGTAAGGAAAATTCCTTTAAAGCATCGGCATATTCCCTCTCTTTTCGTATAATTTCGGTATATAAATTCATTTCTTTCTTATTTCGATTGTCGGTGATCCGATCCTTTTTTGTCTGTTGTATTTTCACTTTTTTTGCATGTCGGAAGCCATTTAAGAACATTCTTTATCTGCTCGTCCCAGCATCCCCAATTGTGACTTCCTTCGGTAAACACGGATGTAAGCTCGAATCCGAGGCTTAAAAAGAGCTTTTCGGCTGCAAGATTGTCGTTATAAAGAACATCATCAAAACCGCACCACTGATAAAGCTTCGGGAGTATATCTCCGCTTTCCGCAAGCTTTTTTGCGGTCAAAAGAATATCGTTTTCGCTCCCTTCGAGCCTGCCGCCTAAAAACTCGACATCCTCCTGCCACCTTTTAATAAATCCGATATTCATAACTCCGGAAAGAGATACTGCATAGCCGAAGGTCTCGGGATTAGCAAACGCACATTTAAGCGCGCCGTAGCCTCCCATCGAATTTCCGCATATAAATGTATCCTCTCTGTCGCAAGAAAGCTGTGGGAACATTTCTCTTGTTATTTTCGGCAGCTCCTCCGAGACAAATTCAAGATATTTTCCTCCCATGCAATCGGAATACCAGCAGTTAAAGGCCCCCGGAAGAACGATCGCAAGATCGTTACAGGAAACATACTCATCTGTGACCGAATATCTTTCAATCGATGTGTTCCTTAACCAGGAGGAGCAATCGTCCCCCCTGCCGTGAAGAAGATACAGCGTTTTAAGCTTTTTATTTCCGGTATTCTCCGGCAGGATAACATTCATGTGCGTTCCGAATCCGAGAGACCGTGAATAAAAATCAACAGCAAGCCTTGCCACGGCAGCTTCCACCTTCCTTCAATATAAGCATCTTAAGCATAAACAAAAATCAATACACAGAACCG
This sequence comes from uncultured Eubacteriales bacterium, assembly GCA_934447715.1. Lineage (GTDB taxonomy): Bacteria > Bacillota > Clostridia > Oscillospirales > CAG-272 > HGM12657. Next base: position 18,958 of record CAKSER010000030.1, read on the forward strand.
GCATGTCATTAAATAAAATCAGTTGCACCTGCACATTGCAGTTTCGTAGTCATCCTTAAGCATATACGAAAGCGAGTCGAAAACCTTGTCGAAGTTGGGAGCAATCTTCTCCATATCCGACTTCGGTATATCGCCGAGCACAAATGAAGGCATCGGAACATTTTCCGGCAGCTTGCCGACCCCGATCTTTACCCTCGGAAATTCATCGCTGTCAAGATACTCGATTATGCTTTTAAGTCCGTTGTGTCCGCCGGCGCTTCCTTTTTTGCGTATTCTTATTCTGCCCGGATCAAGATAAATATCGTCATGAAGAATAATTATATTCTTCGGCGGAATGTTATAATAATCGGCGGCTGCCTGAATTGCCTCTCCGGAATTGTTCATAAATGTCTGAGGCTCCATCAAAAGCACTCTGAAATCGCTTATAACCGCCTCCGCGCACATTGCGTTGAATTTGTATTTGCTCAGCTTCACATCAAGCTTTTTTGCAAAGCTGTCCATCATCATAAAGCCAACGTTGTGTCTGTTTTTCTCATACTGCTTTCCGGGGTTTCCAAGCGCTGCAATTATATGCGTGATCGGCTTTTTTGATGTGCTCCCCGTACTGATCAACTTTAAAAGCTCAAATATATCCGCCATCCGATTCCTCTTTCATAAACTGACAATTATAAAAATCACCAAAAGCATATCATGCCATGATGTGTATAAACCAAAATAAGCCCACCGGAGCTTTCCGTGGGTGTTTTTCTATCTGTAATTAATTGTAATAAGCCGGACTTGATTTTGTATTACAAATTTTTTTAATATATTGTAAATATTTTGACAAAATGTAGAATTTTTTTTAATTGCGTGGTAAAATACAAAGTGGCTATGCTATAAAGAACAAGACAATAATAATTATGGAGGTATATTCCCAAATGAGCAAAAAATACGTTTATCTTTTCTCAGAAGGTAACGCAGATATGCGCGAGCTTCTCGGAGGAAAAGGTGCGAACCTTGCCGAGATGACCAATATTGGCCTTCCCGTACCGCAGGGCTTTACAATTTCTACCGAGGCGTGTACACAGTATTATGAGGACGGCAAGAAGATCAATGACGAGATTCAGGCACAGATAATGGAATACATCGGAAAGATGGAGGAGATTACCGGCAAGAAGTTCGGCGATCTCGAGAATCCTCTTCTCGTTTCTGTCCGTTCCGGCGCAAGAGCATCTATGCCCGGTATGATGGACACAATCCTTAACCTCGGCTTAAACGAGGATGTTGTTAACGTAATTGCAACTAAGTCCAACAACCCGAGATGGGCTTGGGACTGCTACAGAAGATTTATCCAGATGTATTCCGACGTCGTTATGGAGGTCGGTAAAAAATACTTCGAGCAGCTCATCGACAAGATGAAGGAAGAAAAGGGCGTTAAGCTTGATATCGAGCTTGATGCTGACGATCTCAAGACTCTTGCTATGCAGTTCAAGGCTGAATACAAGGCAAAGATCGGCACAGACTTCCCGACCGATCCGAAGGAACAGCTCATGGGCGCTATCAAGGCCGTATTCCGTTCTTGGGACAACCCCCGTGCAAATGTTTACCGTCGTGACAACGATATTCCGTACTCCTGGGGTACAGCTGTAAACGTTCAGATGATGGCGTTCGGTAACATGGGCGACGACTGCGGAACAGGTGTTGCATTCACACGCGACCCGTCCACAGGTGAAAAGGGTCTGTTCGGTGAGTTCCTTACAAATGCACAGGGCGAGGACGTTGTTGCAGGTGTTCGTACACCTATGCACATCTCCGAGATGGAGCAGAAGTTCCCGGAGGCATTCGCTCAGTTCAAGCAGGTTTGCTCTACCCTTGAAAATCACTACAGAGATATGCAGGATATGGAGTTCACCGTTGAAAACGGAAAGCTTTATATGCTCCAGACAAGAAACGGCAAGAGAACCGCACAGGCTGCTCTGCAGATCGCCTGCGACCTCGTTGATGAGGGTATGAGAACTCCGGAAGAGGCAGTTCTTATGATCGATCCCCGTAACCTTGACACACTTCTCCATCCGCAGTTCGACGCAAAGGCTCTTAAGGCTGCTACTCCGCTCGGAAAGGGTCTCGGCGCTTCTCCCGGAGCTGCTTGCGGTCAGATAGTATTCTCTGCTGAGGATGCTGAGACTTGGAAGAAGCAGGGCAAGAAGGTTGTTCTTGTTCGTCTTGAGACTTCTCCGGAGG
>CAKSER010000031.1 GCA_934447715.1 uncultured Eubacteriales bacterium
GGCCTCGCAAAAATGCCCTTGCAAGCAAGCATTTTTGCTTCGTGGTATAATATCCGCCGTTATTGCCTCTCCGTGCTCCGCACGGATGCGGATATTGCAACAACAAAAGCAAAATTCCTTTGGAATTTTGTACGGCTCCGCCGTTACGGCGTTAACACGCCGCTTTTGTGTTTAAATAGTCGCTTAAAACCGGAATAAATTACTTGAAAATTATTTGATACAGTTAGGAGTAAATTTTATGGCAGTATATGAATATCTTAACCCGTGGCTGCTGCGCGGAATGCAGGATAAGCTCTCGAGAATGCAGTTTTATCTCAATCTTCAGTGCGAATACGGCAACAAGGAAAAGGGTCAGAAATTCCTTGACGATCTTCAGAAGCTGATTGACGAGAAGACAAAAGAGCTTCAGGAGATGGAGCCGGAGCCTACCCTGGCAGCAAAGGAGCCGAATGACTATGATGAGATAGTAAAGCTGTCAAAGGGCGGAAATGTACCTGCAAAGGAGATAAAGGACCTTGAAAAGAGAATGATGGGTGCTGTTATCGGACGTTTTGCAGGCTGCCTCCTCGGTGTCCCGGTTGAGGGATGGGCATCCTCCAAGCTTAAGGAAAAGGCAGAGGAGTGGGGAATGGAATTCCCTCCGACAGACTACTGGGCTGATGTTGAAAACCCCGAAATTGTTCATTACAATACCGACAAGAGAACAAACTATAAAAAGGGAAATATCAACGGCGTTGCGGTAGACGATGATATCATGTACACGATCATCGGATATCTTGTACTGATGAAGCACGGCTATGACTTTACTACAGCGGACGTAGGAGCGTTCTGGAAGGATCAGCTTTCGCTTGCCTGCACAGCAGAAAGAGCAGCGCTTGATAATCTTAATGCCGGTGTTCCTGCCGAAAAGGCTGCAGAGATCAACAACCCGTGGGTTCAGTGGATCGGCGCGGATATAAGAGCCGATGCGTTCGGATATGCAGCAGCGGGAGATCCTCATCTCGGAGCATGGCTCGGATATAAGGATGCATATTTAAGCCACAGAAGAAACGGTATTTACGGCGAGATGTATTTTGCAGCAGCCGAGGCAGCAGCCTTCGCTGTTGACGATCCTATGGATGCTCTCCGTATTGCCATTAACGAAATCCCGAAGGAGTGTCTGCTTTATAAGGACCTCGAATGGGCATTTGACAATCTTTGCAATGTAAATACCTATGAGGACGCGGTAAGGCTTGTTGACGAGCGCTTCGGAGAGATGGATCACGTTCATACAAACAATAACGCGTGCCTTACCGTTTTCGGTATTCACCTCGGCGGAAGAGATTTTACAAAGTGCATCGGTGATACTGTTGCGATGGGATATGACAACGACTGCACGGCGGCTACCGTAGGAAGCATCGTCGGTGCGGCTGTCGGAATCGACAACATTTCAACTCATTGGTATTCCTGCTTCCACGACGAGGTAAGAGGCTATCTCAAGGACTATAAGAAGCTCAAGATCAGCGAGATAGTTGAAAATCTCTGCAAGATGGTAAACGACAGACTTTCAAAATAAAAAACACAAAAATCAAGCGGCAGATGAATTTCTGTCGCTTTTTTGCGCCCTTAAATAATGTTCGGATGTCTTAAGCTCGACGCAAAAGAAAGAAAAAGGTCTTAAAATGCCGAATCATTTTTCTTTTTTGTAATATTAATATAATGAAGGCAGTTTTGACCCGAGAAAACAGATTGTTTACACCTCGTCAATGAATTGCAAGTTGATATTTCTGATGGCAGATGTTATTATCATTACAGAACCGTAAAAAAGCTGCCGGCTGATTATTGAAAGGATTTAGCCATATGAATATAATGAACTTCTTTACCCCGAAAAGCAATGTTGCATATTTGCTTAATACATATACCGTTCGCCAGGCGATTGAAAAGCTCGAAAACTGCAGATATTCCGCAATTCCGATCCTTGATAAGGAAAACCACTATGTCGGCACGATAACTGACGGCGATATCCTTATGTATATCAAGGAAAAGGGCTTTAATACGATAAAGGAATCCGAAAAATTCAGCATTATGGACATCCCGAGAATGAGGGATAATATACCGGTTACAATAAATACGCCGATGGATATGGTGCTGATAACGGCGCTTGACCATAACTTTGTCCCGGTTATCGACGACAGAGGCTTCTTTATCGGAATTGTTACAAGAAAGAGCATTATCAGCAATTTCATCTATGGAGAGATCAAGGTCGAATTAAAGGATGTTGAAAAGGTGTCGGAGCACTGATTTCCGATTTGCGCCCGTATTGATATTTTTACGGCTTTGTGCCTTAAATTGAATTTAAAAACAGAACAGCAAGCATCAAACGTAAAAAACGTCTGTGCTTGCTGATTTTTTATATAATTTTGCATCGGTCGGCAGGGAAGTATGAAAATCAACCCTTTAAAGCCCTTACTGCGGCCTTGATGTCGCTTGCACCGAAAACCGATGAGCCTGCGACAATTACATTTGCTCCGGCAGAAAGGACGGCACCTACATTCTTTTCTGAAATGCCTCCGTCAACCTCAATATCGATATTGTCATGTCCGGTTTTTTCAAGCAGTTCTTTTGTTTCTTTAATCTTTTCAAGAGAGCTTTCAATAAATGACTGACCGCCGAAGCCCGGTTCCACAGACATGATAAGAATCATGTCGACAAGCTCAAGATACGGCTCAAGGGCAGAAACCGGTGTTTTCGGCTTGATCGAAATGCATGGCTTGATATTAAGCTCGCGGATTCTTTTAAGCGACGGCACGATGTCCTCGCAGCTTTCAAGGTGAACCGTAATAATGTCCGCTCCTGCCTTTGCAAAGCTGTCTATATATCTGATCGGGTCGATAATCATCAGATGGACGTCAAAAATCAGGTCGGAGCATTTGCGTATTGAGCTGATTACCGGCTGACCGAAGGAGATATTCGGCACAAAAACGCCGTCCATGACATCAAGATGTATGTATTTTGCGCCTGCGTCTGCGACCGCCTTAAGTCCGTTTTCGATCTGCGCAAAATTGCAGGCGAGAAGTGACGGGGAGATAATTGTTTCTTTCATTTTAAAATTTCCTTTCAAAAATAAAACGATAAAACAGGGTGTAAAATCCGAAAAAGCTGTCCTCTTCCTTTTAAAAGTCAGGCAAACGGCATATTACTTATGCTGCGTGAGGCTTTGCTGCGTGTGGCAGATAGCTTTTTCTGCCATATTATACTAGTGGGAAGTCAAAGACAGAGGATGAATAAAAAAGAAAAAATTCGCAATGCTCGGGTTCGGCAAGCAGTCAAAAGAAAAGGAAACAAACAAACTCCCGAACAGTCATTGCTTATAAATAAAAGGGCTGCCGCACTGCATTGTCGGCGCGGCAGCCGGTTTGCGGCGCTTTTTTGTACTTATCGGTGCCCAACTTGTGCCTTTTTTGTGCTCTTTCGATTCTTAAACAGTCGGGTGCTTCGGACTTGTTCAGCCCCACGTCAAAAGCGCTTTTGCAGCTGTTTGACGGACTGAGGATTTTCTCAGGATAAGCGGCAGTTTATTTAGTGCTGTATTTTTTCGATGAGGCAGACTGCGTGTGCGGCAATTCCTTCCTTTGCTCCGGTAAAGCCGAGGCCTTCCTCTGTTGTCGCCTTGATATTTACATTTTCGCATTCGAATACCGATTTGATGTTATCCGCTATACCGTCGATATATGGCGCAAGCTTCGGCGCCTGTGCAATAATTGTCGCGTCGATGTTGACTATGGTGTACCCATCCTCTTTTAAAAGCTCGTACACCTTTTCGCAGAGAAGAAGGCTTGAAATGTCCTTAAAGCTGCCGTCCGAGTCAGGAAAGTGCTTTCCGATGTCTCTTTTTCCTGCCGCTCCGAGCAGGGCATCCATTACGGCGTGTAAAAGCACATCCGCATCCGAATGGCCAAGCAAACCTTTTTCGTACGGAACCGTGATGCCTCCGAGAATGAGCGCGCGCCCTTCGGCAAATCTGTGCACGTCATATCCGTGTCCGATTCGAAGTCCTGTCATCTGTCTTTCCTTTCTTTTGCGCTCTGCTCTTTGCTTTTTTCTTCACGGTATTTGAGTATTGCTTCCGCAATCAGAAAATCGACCGGAGCGGTTATTTTGATGTTTTCCTCTCCGCAATCGACAAGCTTGACAGGAAATCCGCAGGCTTCGGCAAGCATTGCGTCATCCGATGCGTCAAATTCGTTTTTCAGCGCGGTATATGCCGCGGCACGGTAGATTTCGGTTTTAAAAACCTGCGGTGTCTGAGCCTGCCAGACGGTTTTTCTGTCCGGACTTGAACTGACCTTATCGTTTTTGTCGGCTATTTTGATCGAGTCGGATGCTTTTTTTGCGGCGATTGCAATTCCGTTAAGACAAGCTGCCTCGCCGACCCTTTCAATCATCTCTTCTGTGACAAGGCATCTGACGCCGTCGTGAATGTATACATAATCCGAATCGTCCGAAATGGCTTTAAAGCCCTCGAATACCGAAAGCTGACGGCTCGCCTTTCCGGTGACAATCTTTTTGACCTTTGTCCAGCCGAATTTTTGCATGTAATCGGTAAAAATCGGCTCGGTGCCGGGTTTGGCGACGATAATAATCTCGTTTATAAAGCTGCAGCCTTCAAATGTGCTCACGGTTCTTGCAGCGATCGGAATTCCTCCGACATCGCAGAACTGCTTCGGCACACCTTTACCGGCTCTGGTTCCGCTTCCGGCCGCGACAATGATTGCGGAATTGAATGCACCTTTCGGATATCCGTTTCCGAGCGTGATGAGTTTTGCTGCACCTTTTAGGAATTTGCCTGTTTTATTAGTTTCTTTCATTTTCCCTCAACTTAAGCTGTACTTTGATCTGTTTATTGCATGTCCTTTTTTAAAGGATAGCTTTCCGAAAGCGATTCGTTTTTGGCAAAAGCAATAATGACTACGCTTTTTGCGCCGAGGCTTTTAAGAGAGATAGCGCATGCGGATGCCGTTGCACCGGTTGTAATAACATCATCGATTAAGATAATGTTGTTGTTTTCGCATTTTTCGCTGTCATTTCCGGGCTGATAAACTATTTTTGCGTTTTCAAATCTTGTTTTGCCGTCAAGCTCCTTCTGCTTTCTTCCGCCGCGCCTGTGCTTGATAAGCGTGGCAAACGGCAGTCCGGTTTTTTTGGCAAACCTCTTTGCAAGCTCCTTTGACTGATCAAAGCCGCGGTCAAGTACCGTGTCCGGATCGCGCGGAACATATGTGACGATAAGCGGCTCGCCTCCGCTTTGGAACGCTTCGAGCATTTCCTTAACCCCGTCCGCGTTCTGCATTTCTTTTGCGATAAAGTCGTAATTCTGCCTCAAATTTTTCGATTTCAGGCAGAGGACAAGCCTTTTTGATACGGTGTTTTTCTTTGAATCGTAGGGTGCTGCAAAGAATATTGCATCAACGCCCTCGTCATATCTTACGCGGCAGGAGCACATAGTTGCCGGCATTCCGCAGTATTTGCAGGGCATTTGCCCCTGCTTTTTATAGTTTAAAAAGCAGTCCTGACAGATGTATTCGTCTCCCGATATAATCCTCTTGCAGGCAGGGCATTTTCGTAAAAACAGTATCGAGCTTATCCTGTCGATCAGTTCCATTTGATGTTTTCAAGCTTCTTTTCGGTTGCGCGGACCGCTCCCTCTCCTGCGGAGTATCCGAGAGCCGCCGTTCCGAATATCTTGTGATCCTCCGGGATCTGAAGAGAGGTGAGAATCTTTCTTACCTCCGGATCTAAGTCAACCTGTCTTACCTGATTTATCCATACGGATCCGATTCCCAGGCTGTGCGCCGCAAGGAAGATGTTCTGGATCGCGCAGGCGCAGTCGTCTCTGCCGAAGGGATTTTCGTCGCTGTTTGAGCAGATGATAAGCGCAGCAGGGTCGTACATGTTGTATTCATCTCTGCCGAGCGCTTTTCTTACTGCCTCGGCAAGCCGCTTTATATCCTGCTTTTTTGAAACGACGGTAAACTGCCAGGTTTGTCTGTTCATTGCGCTCGGAGCATATACTGCGCATTCTGCAATCGTTTCGAGATCCTTCTTTTCAATTGCCTTTTCGGTGAATTTGCGGATGCTTCTTCTTGTTTTTATCAGATCAATCATTTCGCTCATTTTTTCTGTTCTCCTTTCAAAAGTGTTTTATAAACCCTTTGTATTTGTGTCTGTGCTTATATTTACGATTGTATCGGAGGATGCAGCGGATTTGTCCGGTGCGATCTTCATATCGCTGTCCTCGTCCTCCTCCTTTTCGATGATGGCAAGGATGCTTTCGTCGAAAACCTCCTCCTCATCGTCATCAAATGATGCAGGATCGCCATCAAACTGTGTTTCGTCAAACACCAGGTCGTCGTCAAAATCTACATCCTGTTCGGTTTGAACGGTATCGCCGGAAAACGGCAGATCCTGACTCATATCGGTTTTGTCGATTACTACCGTGCTTTCGCTTATGCCCTCTGCTGTCGCTTTCTTGCGTTTCAGATAGATGAAGATTATAACAGCGGTTGCGGCAAGTGCGCTTACAAGGACAATGAGCTCAATAATCAGAATTACCGTATATCCCGGCTTCTTTTCTGATCCGTCCTCGTTTCCTTTAAGCTCGGCTGCGCCCTTCTGATCCGATGTATGTGCATATGTTACGGTATAGTCGATATCCGAGCTGCCGACGGTGACCTTAAGTGTCTCGTTGCTTGCCGTAAAGCCGTCGATTTGAGGGGAGGGAAGCTCAAATTCCGCTCCTGCCGTGCAGAACACCGAGACAGGGTCTGCAACGGTAGCTCCGTTTTCATATATGTAATTGATCTTTGCAATATAAATCTCGGAAAGATCTGCTTCGGTAATGATGAAGTCGAACATTTCCGGAGCCTCGAACTTGATCATGCCGCTATCGAAGGTCGATGAAAGAAGCTCGAACGAGCCGGAGCCGCAGATCCTGTAGACATTGCACTTGTCGGGATTTGCTCCCTCCGGAACAGGGGCGGATATATACACCTTACCCTTCGGGGCGATAACCTCTCCCTGCTTTATCAGCGAGGCGATGAAGATATCGGTTTTTTCTTGCGGTGCGGTCATTACATAGTCGGCTTTATCCTCGTCCTTGACACGCTTGATGTTTATTTCACAATCGGTTTCCGGGTTCGCAAAGGAAATTGTCACTCTGGTTTCCGGATCGATATATTCAAGCGAGTCGGAGTTTGCAAAGGAAAGTCCGTTTGATGAAGCGTATGATTTTGCGACGCTGTTGTCGCCTCCGTAGATTACAAATTCACGGTTTTTGGTTGGATTTTCTCCGAAATAGCCGATTGCGTAGGTGCCGATGCTTTCGATGCTTTTTCCGACCGTGATTGAGCTTAGATGCGTGCAGTCGAAGAACGCACGCTCGCCGATTGTCAGCAGCCCGTCCGGCATCCTTGCCGTTTCGAGGCCGATACAGGCGTAAAAGGCATAGTCGCCGATGCTTTTAAGCGATGACGGAAATTCTGCTGTTTCGATCGATGAGCATCCGTCAAAGGCGTGGCTTCCTATCGATACAAGTGTTGTCGGGAAGGAAACAGAGGTGATGCTTTCGCAGCCGTAAAAGGCATAGGAGCCGATTTCGGTAATTCCACGGTCGATAATGATGCTCTTTATTATCTGCTTGTACTCGGTCCAGGGAGTCTCTTCGTTTTCTTTGAAATTCGGAATTGCCCCTTCTCCGGATATTCTGAAGGTTCCGGACTCGACCTTGAGCGACCATTTAAGCGAGCCGTTTTTGCCGAAGGTTCCGGAAAGCTCGTTTAAGCTTCCGTCAGAAACGAATTTGAAGCCGTTGCTGTCGGAGTAGGTTTCGGCAGTCGACGGATGGATTCCGGAGATCGTAAAGCCTGTTATCGGAGTATAGGTTTCCTTTCCGGATTCGGTCGTTAAGGTGTAGCCGACAGAATGGGCCGATATTCCGGTAACCGACTGGGGAATGGTAATCGAAAGAAGTGATCTGCAGTTTACAAAGGCTCTTTCGCCGATTGTTTTAAGATTTTCCGGAAGCGATACGCTTTTGAGCGCAATGCAGTTTTCAAACATTCTTGCATTGATATCCTTGATACCCGACCCGATTGCCGCTTCCGAGAGCGTGCTGCAGTTTAAGAATACGCCGTTTGCCATCAGCGTGACGCTGTCCGGAATGCGGATTTTGCTTAGTGCACTGCATCCGGAAAAGGCGTACGCGCCTAATTTTTTGACTCCGTTTTCAAAATCTACAGTTTTCAGTGCCGTACAGTCGGAAAATGCCTGATCCAAAACCTGCTCGACAGAGGGGGGAAGCTTGACCGATGCAAGTGATTTACAGCTTGAAAAGGCCCTTATCCCGACTGTTTTCAGCGTTTTCGGGAAGGAAACGGTTTTAAGCTTGCTGCACTCGTAAAACGCTTCGGTGCCTATTTCGCTTATCCCGTCGGACAGCTTGACCGTGTCAAGTGCGGTGCATTTTTTAAATGCCTTGCTGCCTATAGTCTTCACTTTGCCCGGGATTGTGATTTTTTCAAGCGAGGTGCAGCCCTCAAATGCGCTTTCTCCGATAGCTGTAAGGCCGCTTCCGAGCGTTACCTCAATAAGACCCTTACATTCCGCAAAAGCGCCCTTTGATATTGTTTTTACCGATGAGGGAATGCTTACGATCTTGATCGATGAGCCGCTGAAGGCGTAATTTCCGATTTTTGTAAGTGTGTTCGGAATAACTATAGTGTCGACATTTCTGATTCCGGCAAAGGCGTAGTTTCCTATTCCGGTGATTCCGTTTGAAAGCTCGATTCTGGTTATCTGCGCATTCTTTGTTCCGTCACTCCACGGAGTTTTGCTTGCCGAGGCATAGCTTGTAATATCCCCCTTGCCCGAAATGTAGAGAACGCCGTTTTTTATTTCCCACTTGATCCCGTTTCCGCAGGTGCCGGAGGGGTTGTCTTTTACGCTGAGCGATGCAAAGGTGATATTATGCTCGGATGCATATTTGCTTGCCGCGGAATCCGAATATCCGGTGATGATAAAGCCGTCCTTTTTGCCGGATTCGGATGCCTTGCTGTAGCCGAAGGCATAGCTTCCGATCGATTTGACGCTTTCCGGGATCATTACGGAATTAAGCGAGCTGCATCCTAAAAACGCCTTGTCCCCGATTTCCGAAAGCGAGGCGGGAATTGTGACCGAGATAAGAGATTCGCAGCCGTAAAAGGCTTCGGATTCCAAAGTGGTGATTTTGTCGCTTAAATCGCAGGAAAGAAGCAGGCTGCAGCCGTAAAACGCTCTTTTTGAAACGGTTTTTACATTTTTTCCGAAAACGACCTTTTCAAGAGAGGTAAGATTCGAAAATCCGCCGATCTTTGTTATTTCATCAGAGATGATAAGCTTTGTAACCGATTCTGCTTCGTCTGCCCAGGGAATGCTGCTGCCTGAAAGAATTTCGCTGCTCATTTCGCCCGAACCGTCGATTAAAAGCACACCGTCTTTATATGTCCATGCTGCATTCTTTCCGCAGCTTCCTGTTATTTCCTCTCCGTCCTGGTTTTCGCCGTCGGACAGGCTGTCCTTGTTCTCGTCGCCCTCTCCCTTTTCCTCTGCAATGACAAAATCGTCTCCGTCATTTGCCGATATATTGCTTAACTGCGTTCCGCCTATAAGAAGGCAGCTGAGTATCAGTGCCAGCATCTTTTTCGGTTTCAAGTGCAATCCCCCTTTTAACCAATTCTGTATCTATAAAAAACTGTCTTCATCTTAAATTATATTACAAGCCATAATATCAGTATACTATCTATTTGCATTTTTGTCAATCTTCTATATTTTTAACAGTGTGTTGCACATTTATTAATTGCGGCCTGTATTTTTTGTGTCTTGTAACATGAGAAGAAGCGTTGACAAAAAAGGTACAATATGTTAGAATTTAAGCAACAGAGTAGAGCCCTTGCGTCAAGTGCTTCGGGAACGGGGAGTTGAACCGGAGACGAAAGAAGGCGGAAATTATCTATCCGCCGCTGCGGTATATGGCTCGCATCCCGCTGTTGCATGAGACAGACAGGTTTTTTTCCTCCTTGTGTGGCAACGACGCTCTGAAAGGAGGAATTTTTTTATGAAAAATCAAACGATCGACAGATCAACATTTTCGAACCCGTTTTCGGCAAAGTATTGGCGCCTTGCTTCGGCAGAGCTTAAAAACCCGAAAATGCTTGCGATAGCGGCGCTGCTGGTTGCGCTCCGCGTTGCGCTGAAATCGGTGCAGATTCCGGTCGGGGAGAATCTGAATATAACAATCGGATTCTTTATCAACGCACTCGGCGCAATGATATTCGGACCGGTAACCGCGCTTGCCGCCGCTGCTGTCTCGGATACGCTCGGCGCGCTTCTGTTTCCGGTGGGACCGTATTTCTTTCCGTTCATCTTTGTCGAAATGATCGGCTCGCTGATTTTTGCCCTGATGCTCTATCGGACAAAGATTACGGCATCGAGAATCATTCTTTCGAGATTTTTGGTTGTTTTCTTCTGCAACCTTGTACTTAACCCCTTGATAATGATACCGTACTATAAGCTGTTTTATGACGGAAAGGCTTATGCTTTTTTCACAACGGCAAGGCTGATAAAAAATCTGGCGCTCTTTCCGCTTGAGGCACTGCTTCTTGTGCTGTTTCTGCGCGCGGTTGTGCCTGTGACAAACCGTATGGGGCTTACATATACGGATGACAAAAAAATTCATCTTAAGTCAAGAGATATCATACTGCTTGTAATTTTGGCACTTGTTGCCGCGGCTGCGGTTATCGGCTTCTACTTTTACAAATTCGGCTCGCTGCAAAAGCTTTTCCCGTTTCTTTACAATGCGTGAGCATTATCCGATCTTTAAAACAATACCGTAATTATCCTTTGCGCCGTGTTTTCACGGCGCTTTTTTATGTAAGCCGAACAGTCTCCGCCCTAAAAAATGTCGGTGAATATTTTTTAATAATATGGAAATTATAATCTGTTTGTGGTATACTTGTCGGTAAGAGGCGGCTAACCGATGATATACTAATAAAAAATATAAAAAATTAATATACAGACAGGAGAAGGCAAATGAAAGAAAGAAAAGACATGGACAAAAGCTACATGTGGGATCTTACTCCGATTTTTGCGGATAAGTCGGCATGGGAGGCTATGTATTCCGAGGCAGAAGGCAGACTTGCGATTTTTGACGAGCTTTCAAAAAGCATCTGCGACTCGGCGGACAATCTGTATACTGTCCTTTCAAATTATGAGGACATAATGCAGAAGATTGAAAGAATATATATTTATACGATGCTTTTAAAGGACAGCGACGGCGGCGAAGCAGAGTATCAGGATATGAACTCGAGGGCAGAGGGACTTTTTGTAAAGTTCAGCACGGCGGTTGCGTTTATCGGTCCGTCGCTTATTGCAATGCCGAGCGACAGGCTTGAAGAGTATCTTAAGGACGAAAGACTTGCAAAATACCGCAGATATGTCCGCGATGTCGTAAGGGCAAAGGCGCACACGCTTGATCTTCAGGGAGAAAGAATGCTGTCGATGCTCTCGGAATGCACCGGAACTCCGTCTGATGCATACAACATGCTTTTCAATGTAGATGTGGAATATCCGAAGATCAAGGATGATGACGGAAACGAGGTAACTCTTTCGCAGGGCAACTTCGGCGTTTACAGATCGAGCAAGATCAGATCGGTAAGAGAAAACGCATTCGAAAAGATGTTCGGAACCTATAAGAAATTCATCAACACCTCCGCAACCCTCTATTCCGGCTCGGTTAAAAACGATAATTTCAGCGCAAAGGCAAGAAATTTCGAAAGCTCAAGAGCGGAAAGACTCTTTAGCGGGAATGTGCCCGAGGAGGTATACGACAGCCTGATTTCCGAACTTCATAACGGGCTTGATCTCATCGAAAGATATATCAAGGTCAGAAAAAAGGCTCTCGGAAAGGACGAAATCGACATGTACGACATGTACACGCCGATTGTTGAGGATGCGGATTTCGATATCCCGTTTGACAACACAAGAGAAATACTTAAAAAGGCGCTTGCTCCTTTGGGAGAAAGATATATAGGTCTGCTTGACAGGGCGTTTGACGAGCACTGGATCGATGTCTATGAAAACAAGGGAAAGAGATCGGGCGCATATTCCTGTGGCGTTTACGGAGTGCATCCGTATGTGCTGCTCAACTATACAAATCAGCTTGACGATCTTTATACCGTGGCGCACGAGCTCGGACACTCGATGCATTCCTTCTTCTCGGGCGAGTCGCAGGAATATATAGACAGCGATTATACAATTATGGCGGCAGAGGTTGCTTCGACCGTAAACGAGGTGTTCCTTACCATGTATCTGCTTAAGACTACAGAGGACAAAAAGCAGAGAGCGTATGTTTTGAACCACTTTATGGAGGGATTCAGAACCACCGTTTACAGACAGACGCTTTTTGCGGAATTCGAGCACAAGGCGCATATGATGCAGAAGGACGGAACACCGCTTACCGCATCGACGCTTTCCGAGCTTTACAAGAGCCTGCTTGAGGAGTATTACAAGGGCGCGAAGATCAACGACATGATGGCATACGAGTGGTCGTATATTCCTCATTTCTACAGGGCGTACTATGTCTATCAGTATGCAACCGGCTTCTGCTCGGCGGTTTCGATCGTAAACAATGTTCTTTCAACCGGAAATGCGGATAACTACCTTAAATTCCTTTCGCTCGGCGGAAGCGATTATCCTATCGAGGAGCTGAAGGTCGCCGGAGTTGACCTTACAAAGCCGGATACCGTAAGAAACGCTCTTAAGGTGTTCAGCGATGCAATCGAGGAGTTTGCGGCTTTAACAGAGGAAAAATAAGGCTGAAAAAACGGCATAAATGCTGTAGGACAGCCTCATATAGGACAGGGCGAACCGGATAAACCAAAGAATTATCCGGTTTGTCCTGATTAATCCAATTAACCAAATTAACCGGAACGGAAGTGGAGCTTTGATCAGATCATTTGTTATTTGGGAAATAGTTTTTACAATCGCATCTCTTTTTTTGATGAGAGTCGATAAAATCCGGGCTGTAAGGAAGGAAGTCAGAATTTCCGAAAGGGTTTTGCTGTTTTTCTGCATTCTCGGTCCGCTCGGAATGCTGATTGCGATGAGCCTAAGGCCTGTCCTCGGAAGGCACAAAAGCAGAAAATGGTACTTCTGGGCAGTCACGCTCATTTCACTTATAATGCATATTATATACGGAATTATGGTTATTACGGCATGAAAAAAACGCAGGTCTGCAAAATGCAGATCTGCGTTTTGTTTGATCCATCGGGGAATCGAACCCCGGACACCTTGATTAAAAGTCAAGTGCTCTACCGCCTGAGCTAATGGATCAGGTCCGTAACGAAGCAAGTATACCATATGATTTCCGTTTTGTCAATATCTTTTGGCAAAAAGCCATACGCATTTTTTGCCCCGAAGCTGATTTGTAAGACAAACCGCAGCTTCGGCTTTGGGATTTTGCGGAAATAGGCGGTGCCATGTCAAAAAGTATTGAAATAATAAAAAAAGTGTGCTATAGTTAGTTTGGTTTAACAGTATAAAGAATTCATGAGGAGGCATGTCATGACCGGCAAAGAGCAGACCGTATATGAATATATTGCAAGCTCTCTGCGGAGCAGAGGTGTGTCTCCGAGTGTAAGGGATATTGCCCATGCTACCGGAATCGGAAGCACGTCCACCGTCTCGCGCCTGCTTGACTCGCTCGAAGAGCAGGGGATGATCCGGCGCGAAAAGGGCGTAAGCAGAAGTATACAGATCGACAGCTATACCGTATCAAAAATAAAAGCGGATAATCCCGGCAGAACCGTAAGGGTGCCGATTTTCTATGATATCAATATCCTGTCGGCCGGACTTCCTCCGGAAAATATAGAGGGATATATAGATTTCCCTCTAATGGGCAGAATATACGAAATAAACTCGCTGTTTGCGTTCCGTGCCGAAAGAGACGGGATGGCGGACGGTGTGCTTCGGGGGGATATCCTGATCGCAAGAAAATCCCGTGTGCCCGAGGTTAATTCAAAGGCTGTTGCGATAAAGAACGGGCAGATCGAAATAATCGATATAACCGATCCGGATCCGGCTTTTTATGCATCTGCCTTGATTTTGGGAAGGATTATTTCGGTTGTCAGGTTCTGCTGACGGCTTGAGTGGTATAAAGCACACATTATGTCCTGCAAAAAATATTAAGGAAAGCTGAAAAATGAACGAAAGATTTAAGAAAAAGGCGCTTTGGCTGACTATATGCTTCTGCGTTATAATTCCGATTGTCAACTGCCTGCTCCTTCAGGGGGTGTATTCCTACTTTGTAGAAGGAAATGTTGCTTTTGGAAAAACCTTTGAGGTGCTGCTTTCGAATTTTATCGATTTTGTAAGAAACGCGGCTGTTTACTGCGGATATGCCGTTGTTATCTATGTGTCCTTTGTTTCGGACAGCTCTGATAAATCCGGCAAGACCGACAAATTCGGCAGGAAAAAAAAGGAGGATCGGCTCTTTAAATGGATCCGTGCACTTTCTCTTCTGATTCCGTACATATCCGCAGCTGCCGTTCTGTTTTTAACACTTCCCGGGGCGCATAAGGTTGTTCCTTATATGCTTATCTATACCGCGCTTAACCTTTCGGTGGAGCTTGTCGCCTTTGCTCTGATCTTCTTTATTGTGGGAAAAATCAAAAGCAAGGGGCAGATTACAGAGCTTAGGGCAACGGTGTCTCCGAAAAAGAATCCGCTGCTTAAGGCGTATATGTGGGTCTGCGTTATATATCTTGCGGTTTCTCTTGTGACCGATGTGTATACCACCGTGGATCTTGTACGCAGCTACGGCTGGCCGACAAATATAAGCGAGATATGGACGCTTGCCGAGCCGTATGTTGAGGCTGCGGTATATTTCCTTAGCGGATATATTCTGATGATAATTATTGCAACAAAAACCGAGGGAGATTATATAAAATGTCAAGAATAAGCAATCTAAAAAAAATCATACCCGAAGGCATCGACGGGATTTTACTCACAAACGAAAAATCGCAGAAGTATCTCGGCGGCTTTGACTATTCGGACGGCTACTTCCTTGTTACAAGGAAGCATGCATATCTCATTACCGATTCAAGATATATCGAATCCGCAAAGGAGTACGAAACGGATGAGATGAGCGTAGTCCTTTTCACAACCGGCCTTTATGACGCAATCAAGGACATCCTCTGCGATATAAAGGTGCTCGGCTTTGAGGACAACTGGCTTACGGTTGCCGGACTTGAAAGACTGAAGAAGGCTCTTAAGGGTATCGAGTTCAGACCGATCGGAGGCATTGTAGACGGCCTTCGCGAAATAAAGGACCTTTCCGAGATCGAGGACATGACAAAGGCGCAGAGAATCGCGGAAAAAGCGCTTGATCACCTTCTCGGAATGATAAATTATGACATGACCGAAAAGGAGGTTGCCTTTGAGCTTGAAATGACAATGAAGAAGCTCGGAGCTCAGGCAGAGGCGTTCCAGACGATTGCCGTATCCGGAAGCGCTTCCTCGCTTCCTCACGGAGTTCCGAGAGATGTCAAACTCGAAAAGGGCTTCCTTACAATGGATTTCGGCGCAAATTACAGAGGATACTGCTCGGATATGACAAGAACGGTCGTCATCGGAAAAGCGGATGACGAAATGAAGAAGATCTACAACACTGTTCTCGAGGCACAGCTCCGCGCTCTCGATTTCCTCCGCGCAGGGGTTACCGGAAGCGAGTATGACGGTGTTGCAAGAAAGGTGATCGAGGATGCCGGATACGGCAAATTCTTTGGCCACGGTCTCGGTCACGGCGTGGGACTTTATATCCATGAGGCGCCCGGCTGCGGCAAGTATTCAAAGAATGTTTTAAAGGCAGGCAACGTTGTTACATGTGAGCCCGGTATATATATTGAGGGCAAATACGGTGTCAGAATCGAGGACATGGTCGTAGTCACCGAAACAGGACACAAGAACCTCGCCCTTGCCGACAAAAAGCTTATTGAAATTTGATTTCGGCTGAGCCATAAGCTTATCGGATTATCGAAGTCTGATTTATAAGCAAATAAGTAAAAAAACAAGACCGCCGGTTTCCGGCGGTCTTGAGTGCTTTAATGGGTGTATACTTGCTTGGGCTGAGGATATCCTCAGCCCAGCGACCGGACAGCTTATGCCGAGGTTTATCCGCTAACCGGATTTTTCCGCTGGACACGGGCAAATTATGACTTTTTCCCTGCCTTGGATGCCTTTGACAATGGCATCAGGGGCTTTTTTGCTGTCAGATCGGAAAAAATAAAAATCCTGATTTTGGGTCAGGATTTTTCTTCTATATTTTTTATAATCTTCTGAAACAAATAAGACAAAAGCTGCCCGGCAAGGATACACCGTATAATTCGGCTTTAAATCAAGCCGGTCGAGTCTATCGTAGGAACGGGATGCATAAGCTTTATCTTGAGGTGTGTCTGAGCATCTCGAGGCACTCATTGCAAATGAGCTTGCCGCGGAAGTATGTAACATCGTCGGAGTTACCGCAGAAGATACAAGACGGTTCGTATTTTCTCAAAATAATTTTGTCCTCGTCTGTAAAGATCTCAATTGCATCCTTACAAGCGATACCCATATGTTTTCTGATTTCAATCGGAAGAACGAGTCTTCCAAGCTCATCAATCTTTCTGACCATTCCAGTTGATTTCATTAAGCCATCCTCCTCTGCAAATACCAAAGCGAATTTTACTTTTCACGGTTCCGTAAAATCAAGCTTTTTCCGACATCATACTAACACATTTTACAGTAAATGTCAATAGGCAATTAGAAAAAAATTCCAATTAGTTTTAAAAATGTAAATATATGTAGATTTTTGATTTTGGAGGAATTATAAAATCATGATAGGCAGGATTTCCGGTTTTATAATCGTTTTATCAATGATTTTCTGTGTTGTAACCGGCAGAATCGATGAAACTGCAAGAGCTGCAATCGACGGGGCAGGGAAGGCGGTGACGCTTACGATGTCTCTTTGCGGAATGACATGCTTATGGTGCGGAGTGATGAACGCGGCAAAGGACGCAGGCGCTCTTAAGGCGCTTACAAGGATGATTTCCCCACTCATCCGCTTCCTTTTCCCGGATGCGGAAGAAAAACAGCACGGAACAGAGGAGCTTGCCGCAAGCATGGCGGCAAACTTTCTCGGGATCGGGAACGCAGCAACCCCACTTGCAATCAGCGCGATGCAGGCTCTTTCGGATAATAACAGCCACTCGGACATGGCAAGCGACGATATGGTTACCTTTACCGTCCTCGGAACAGCGCCGCTCAGCCTGCTTCCGACAACAATAATTACTCTTCGAAGCGCAGCCGGGTCGCAAAATCCGTTTTGCATTGTGCTTCCGGCGCTTATCTGCTCTTTCTGCTGCACCCTTGCCGCGGTTCTGCTCTCAAAGCTCGGCAGCCTTGAAAAGAGAAAATCCAAAAACCGCCCTAAAATAAGGAGTGATTAGTCTGAATTTAATATCCTCGCTTTCGATTGTAATACTTCTTTTCCTTTTCGGACTTGTTCTTACTGTTTCAAAAAAGGATCTGTATGCATCATTTACCGAGGGGGCAGCGCAGGGGTTAAGGACAATGGTCGGGCTTCTTCCGACTCTTGTTCTGCTCATGACGTCGATTTCGATGCTGAGCGCAAGCGGAGCTTCCGAGATGATATCCGGCCTTGTTTCTCCGCTGCTTGAAAAAATCGGAGTTCCTTCCGAGCTTACGCCTCTCATACTTATCCGTCCGGTGTCGGGGAGCGGATCGATGGCGCTTCTTTCAGAACTGTACTCAAAATACGGCGCGGACAGCATTCCGGGTCTTTGCGCATCGGTCATGCTTGCGTCGACCGATACGGTTGTATATGTAATTGCGGTTTACTTTTCCGCCGCAAAGGTAAGACATACAAGACACACCCTTCCGGTTGCGATTGCCGTAATGCTCCTTTCGGTTTTTCTTTCCTGCGCGCTTGTCCGCGCTTTGTTGCTATAAGACTATAATATTTAACAAAATGCCCCGTTTTTTCTCTGTTTTTTGACTTGTTTTATCATGTTTCGTGTGCTAAGATTATTTGCAGTTCTACTTTAAAGGGTAAATAAAATGCAAAACAGCACACAAAAGAAAACATTTAAAAAAGCATTTATTACTACAATACCTGTTCTTTGCGGATATCTTGTACTCGGCGCGGCTTGCGGAATTCTTCTCGAATCCAAGGGCTTCAACTATCTCTGGGCGGCGTTTATCGGAATTACGATGTACAGCGGCTCGCTTTCGTTTGTATGCGCCGGGCTGCTTGCCGAAAGAGCAGGTCTTCTTTATACCGCGCTGATGGCGTTTTTCGTAAATTCCAGACATATTGTCTACGGAATATCAATGCTTGAAAAATACAGCGGACTGGGCAAGCTCAAGCCGTATGTCGCGTTTGCCACGACCGACGAGACCTATGCGCTCCTTTGCTCGGATATTCCGGACGGCGTTGACGAAAACAAATTCTATTTTTTCGTGTCGCTGTTAAATCACATATATTGGGTTCTCGGATGTGTATTCGGAACGCTTATCGGTTCTGCTCTGACCATTAACACAAAGGGCGTGGACTTTTCGATGACCGCACTGTTTGTCGTGATATTTGTTGAAAAGTGGAAGAACAAAAGGAACCGCATTCCGTGTGTTATCGGTATTTCCGGTGCGCTTATATGTCTTTTGATCTTCGGCTCCGAGCGCTTTTTGATTCCGGCAATGGGGTTGATGACGGCTGCACTGCTTGTTTTTGACAGAATCTCGGCAAAGAATCAGGACAAGCCGGAAACGGCAGGCGATTTAAGCAATGCGGACAATGCCGATGCTGCCGGCAGCACGGATGATGGGGACGGCAAGACCGGCATGAAGGACAAAGCCGGGGAAGGCATGGAAGAGGAGGGAAATGACGATGAATGATACACTTCATTGTATACTGATTGTTGCAATCTGCTCTCTTGTGACGATTGCCCTGCGGCTCATTCCGTTTATAATTTTTCCGGACGGAAAAAAGATTCCGAGGATCGTTTCGAGGCTGAGCAATCTGTTTCCCGGAGCGGTTATCGGAATGCTGATAATTTTCTGCTTAAAGGATGTGAGCGTAAGCACGTTTCCGTTTGGGCTGCCGGAATTGATTGCGGTTCTGTTTACCGGATTTCTTCATATTGCGTTTAAGAACACGCTTTTAAGCGTCCTGCTCGGAACCGTTTCATATATGCTGCTTGTTCAGCTGGTTTTTATTTAAGAATTTTAAAAATAGTCAAGACCACCAGTAAACTGGTGGCTTGCACAACCCCTAAAAGGGGCAAATACAGGCAGAGCCCCTAAAGGG
>CAKSER010000032.1 GCA_934447715.1 uncultured Eubacteriales bacterium
CTGCGGCATATTCGTTCATTTTTACCTTGCCGGTCATAGATATTATTTCTGTTGCAAGAAGGTCAAGCGAAAACTGGTTTCGACTCGAAAGAATAAGCCCGGCAAATCTCGGATGACCTGCGGAGGGACCGCTTCCCTCCATGCACATAACCGCGTCGCAGATGCTGATAACCGTCTTTTCCTTCATCATCTTCTCGTTCAGGTCGACAACCATCGAGATAAAATCGTCCTGATTCTTAAATCTCGCATGCATCTCGAACTTTGTAATCCCCGGAACAAGACCGAAAAGATTCTTTGCGGCACATGTAACTCCGGCAAGCGAATGTGTTTTCAGCTTGCAGAGATCGACTATTATATCGCAGTCAAGCACCGGCTTGATAATATCGAGAGTTTTTGAAACCTTCCCGTCCGGAATGTGAACTGAGGAAGAGGAGATATCGTAATTCAGCGAGATGCCGGCAGTCTCTGCCGCTTTTTTCATTCCGGTTGTGTCATAGATCGATGAAAGCGTTTTTTCGGTATAGAGTCCTCCCGGGCTTTCCGCAATCAGAACCTGCGCAGCTCCGAAATCCTTAAACAGCCTTGCTGCCGCAATCACAACCTCCGGATGCGTCGTTGCCGCTTTTTCCGGTGAGTATGCAAGAAGAAGGTTCGGCTTTAAAACGACCTTCTTCCCTTCAATTTCGGATCTTGATACTCCGAGGCTATCAAGCTGACATTTAAGAATTTCATATATTCTGTCTGCATTATATTCGCCGCATTTCGTTACGGCAACCCTTTTATCATACATTACGTCTTTTTTACTCTTTTCAATCTTTTCGCTCATCAAAACAACCTAAAGCTCATGAATACAGAATATTCATCACTTCCGAATCGGTAAGTGTGGAAATTCCGGTCATAACAAGAATGGCGTCCGGCTCAAAATTATCGATCACATTTGAAACCGGTTCGACGCTGTATCTCGGGTCATAAAGATAAAGATCATATTCAAGTGCAAGGAAGGGGGCAAGGCTGTGAGAATAGCTGTCCTTGATAAGAAGCATCTTCTTTCTCTGCTCACTTCCGTTCTTTTTAACCGTAACCGCAGCCTCATTTCCGGAAAGGAACGCGCTGTATTTGTCCTTCAGCTCAAGATAGCTTCTGTCATAGAAGCCGCTTACCGTTCTAGGACCGCTTACGGTTGTATAATCCTCATCGCCGTCGTACCGGTAAAACTCGATTGTCTCCGGCTTTATAAACCGAAAGCCTCCGCTTGAATAGATCGTTCCTAAAAAGTCCTCGGTTGCCTTTTCTACATTAAAGAAATCCGGTGCCTTTGCCTCTGTTCCGAGAGCCTTGGATATTTCCGTATATGCATAGTACGCGCCGAGACTCGTCCAGTGGTGATCGGTACGGTAGTATACCTGTTCGTTTCCTGCCGCCTTGTCTTTTAAAAGCTCAAGGAGCTCGACCTTTTCAATATCCTTTGTTAAAAGATCATATTTTTCCCAAAGGGCGTCGCTGTGCTCGGTCGGATACAGCGACGGAAGCTGATCCACCATAACGTCCTGATTTCTAGGTGCGGTCACAAGCAGGGTTTTAATACCCTTCTCTTTTGCAGTCTCAAAGAGATATTTGATGCTTTCTATATTCTTTTCAAGATTCTCGTATGACGGATAATCCTCGCGGTTAAAAAGATATCCGTTTTTGCCGAGAAGCACATCGTTGTTCTGCTGCTTAAACAGCCCGACCTCGATTGCCGCCTTGATTCCGACAAGCGTATCACGCATAGGAAACTGATCCGAAAGATACTTGTTCATATCCGAAGCGTACTCGCCGGAAAGCAGTCTGTCAAGGAATTTTCCGTTTTTGATATTTTCCGAAACGGTTTCGTCTCCGCTTGAAAGCTTCGGAAGCTGCTTTAATGTTCTGTTTTCCTGCTCCGAAAAGCTTTTGTCCGGCAAAACTGCCTGAAAAACAGCGGTTCCGAATATAAAAGCAACAAAAAGGGCTATAAGCAGCTTATTCAGTATATCTGTAAATTTTGTAGATTTACTATTTTCTTTTTGCATTTCGTGCCGCCTTTCGTCAGAATATGAAATAGATAAACGGATTAAACGATGAGCTTACAAGATATACAACCGAAACAGCCAAAACCGCCATTCCGAGCAGTACAAATGCAGCTTTGAAAAACCTTTTTCCGTTCAGTCTTTCATATATCCTCTTCGGTATCGGTGTACATCCTATTATAAGAATGATGAAGAACGGAAGATTGCGAAGCAGGTCGAAAAGATCGGTTCTGCTTGCAAAGCCGACAGTGCCGAAGCCGAAAAGATTCTTAAACCAGCCTGCCCCGACGCTCATATCCTCAAACGAGAATATCAGCCATCCGATTATTACAAAGAACATCGTGTAAATCCG
This sequence comes from uncultured Eubacteriales bacterium, assembly GCA_934447715.1. Taxonomy (GTDB): domain Bacteria; phylum Bacillota; class Clostridia; order Oscillospirales; family CAG-272; genus HGM12657. Next base: position 2,401 of record CAKSER010000032.1, read on the forward strand.
CCTTACAAAGCTCGGAAGCTTGTCAAGAACGTTTTTAAGGCAGTATTTTTCGATCGTTAAAAGCAGGAAGTAGTAAATTCCCCAAAGAACATAGTTGAAGTTTGCACCGTGCCAGAGCCCTGTCGCAAACCATACGACAAACAGGTTAAAGATATGCCGGAATTTCGAGCATCTGTTTCCTCCGAGAGGATAGTAAAGGTACTCGCGAAACCATGTAGAAAGCGATATATGCCATCTGTCCCAGAAGTCCTTTATGCTCTTTGCTATATACGGATAATTGAAGTTTTCAAGGAAGTCAAAGCCGAACATCTTTCCGAGTCCGATTGCCATATCCGAATATCCGGAAAAATCAAAATAGATATGAAGCGTATAGGAAATAACGCACATCCAGGCTGCAAGAACCGTCCGGTTTTCGTTCGGAATTGCCTTAAAGGATTCGAAAAGCGCAGCCACCATGTTCGAAAGCAGCACCTTTTTCCCGAGTCCGACAATAAATCTCCTGATTCCGTCTGCAAACTGCGAAACATTCTCGTGCCTTTCGGTCAGCATCATATCAACATCGTGATATCTTACAATCGGTCCGGCAACAAGCTGCGGAAAGAGCGTAACATAGGTTCCGAACGCAATCGGATCCTTCTGCACCCTCGCATCCTTTCTGTATACATCGATTACATACGACAGCGACTGGAAGGTGTAAAAGGATATTCCGACCGGAAGCGAAATGTTAAGATTGAAGCTTTCGGGCAGTTTTACCGCAAGAGATACAATCCGGTAAAGGAAGTTGTAGTACTTAAAGAATGCAAGTATTCCGAGATTTATTACAACCGTGAGGACAAGAACCAGCTTCTGCTTTTTCCTGTCGGATTCGTATCTTCCTATAAGCATTCCGCCGAGATAGTCGATCGCGATCGTAAAAATCATAAGGAAAAGCAGCTTCGGCTCCGACCATCCGTAAAAGGCGAGGCTGGTTATAAAAAGAACGAGGTTGCGAAGCTTTAAATACTTTCTCGGGACGGCATAATACAGAAGGAGCGTTACCGTCAGAAACCAAAAAAGAAATTCCAGGCTTGAAAAAACCATATCAAATCCTTCCTATATCGTTGATATTAAACGGTGTAAGCTGATATACATAGTAGTTGAGCCAGTTGGAAAAAAGCAGATGTGCATGCGCGCGCCAGTTATGTACAGGCTCGTTTTCGGGATTATCACCCGGGAAATAATTCTTCGGGACATCAATTTTAAGCCCCTTGTTTACATCTCTTAGGTATTCGTTTTTTAAGGTATCCTTATCGTATTCCGAATGGCCTGTCACAAAGATTCTTCTCTTGTCCTCCGAGCGGAGAATATATATTCCGGCATCGTCGGAAACCGAAAGGATCTTCAGCTCCTTGCATTTTTCAACATCCTCCATCCGTATTTCGGTATGCCTTGAATGGGGAGCTAGGAATCTTTCGTCAAAGCCCCTCATAAGCGGATCCTTCGGGTCAAGAACCTTGTGCTCGAAAACACCGAAAAGCTTGCTGTCTCTTTTGTACTTCGGCACGCCGTAATAATAGTAAAGCCCTGCCTGAGCCGCCCAGCAGATATGAAGCGTGGAAAAGACGTTCGTTTTTGCCCAATCGAATATGCAGCAGAGCTCGTTCCAGTAATCAACATCCTCAAAGTCAAGACCCTCGACCGGAGCTCCGGTAATGATAAGACCGTCGAATTTTTCATCCTTTACATCAAAAAAGTCCTTGTAAAACGCCTTCATGTGGTTGGGATCGGTATGCTTCGGTGTATGGGATGCCGTTTTAAGCAATGTAAGATCAATCTGCAGCGAAGAGTTCGACAAAAGTCGGATCAGCTGTGTTTCTGTCGTAATTTTTGTCGGCATAAGGTTCATTACCGCGATTTTAAGCGGTCGTATGTCCTGATGAGTCGCGCGGAACTCGTCCATAAAAAAGGTGTTTTCGTTTTCCAGAATTTCCGCTGCCGGAAGCCCGGATGGGATTTTAATAGGCATTTGCTTTATCTCCGTTGAAAGAATATTTTTTAAAAATTGTAAAATGTTTATTTACTATACTAAAAAAATGTGTTATAGTTATATTCGGTGATTATACTTTGTTTTTTAGAATGATTAAATATGAGTATAAAGGACGGAAAACCCTATGAGCAAGGAAAATGTATCGATGATCGCATTCAGAAAGGCAGGAAGCGGCTTTAACCGCGAGGATGTCTATAAGTATATCGAAGATATGAACATCCGCTTTAAAATTGAAAAAGAAGCATTAAATAAAGAATGCTCGCGCCTTTCAAAGGAGGTAGACCGCCTTTCGGAGCAGACCGGCTCTGAAACAGAAAAAAAAGAGCAGGTAGCAGATGACAGAGCCGATGTTCTTCTTGAAAAGATAAAAAAAACAGAGGAAGAAAATCTTCTTCTTCAAACCGAAAACAGCAGCCTCAAGGCACAGCTTGATGAGCTGAAAAGCAAAATCGATTCGTCGTCAAACAAAGAAGCAGCCGAAAAGGCAGATCCTATTGCAAGTGTAAAGGCGCGTGCGGATCAGATTGTTTCGGATGCCGAGGTTGCCGCACGGCTTTTAACCGAAAGAGCGTCATCACATGTTTCTGAAATGGCAAACGAATGCGAAAAAATGACAGTAAGCTGCGCACTTGATTCGCTTAAGGAACTTGAGGAAGCCTTCCTTTCCGCCCGTGTGAAAATCAAGGAAATTCAGTACACAATTGAGGACAGTATAAGCAAGGACGTAAATGACAGCTTAAATAAAGAAACAAAATAAACCAAATTTAGATTCCTTCGGTCACGGAGCATCAGCTCCGTGACCTTTTTTAAGCAGCTTCTATGCAAAAATACTTATGCGTCACCTATTTGTAAAGCTTAAACGACCGCCTGTGCTCCGGGCACGGACCGAACTTTGCTATAGCCTCGTAATGTTCCTTTGTCGGGTAGCCCTTGTGCTTTTTAAAGCCGTATTGCGGATATATTTCATCAAGAGACAGACAATATCTGTCGCGCTCGACCTTTGCAAGAATAGATGCCGCAGCAATCGAATTGCTTTTCGAATCTCCCTTTACGATTGCTGCCGCATTTTTTTCAAAGCCTCTTGTGCAGTTTCCGTCAATCAAAATGAAATCCGGTTGAGGACTTAGCTTTTCGATTGCTCTTTTCATTGCGAGCATGGCGGCGTTAAGGATATTTATTTCGTCTATTTCCTCACTCGAGCAAAAGGCAGTTGCATATGAAACGGCTTTTTCCTTGATTTCTTCATAAACGAGGTCTCTTTTTTTCTCGGAAAGCTTTTTGCTGTCGTTAAGACCCTCGATTACTGTATCCGGAAGAAGGATGCAGGCTCCGGCATAAACCCTTCCGGCAAGCGGACCTCTTCCTGCCTCATCAGCTCCGCAGATTATCCTGTAGCCTTTTGATATGTACTCGTTTTCAACGCTGAAATCAGGCATTTTCGTCCCTCGTATCCTTCGATTCCGCTATTTTGCTGCCGGATGAATTTACAGGCGGCTTTTCGAGCGTAATTCTGCCGATTTTGCCGGATCTGAATTCATCGAGAAGCGTCATTGCCGTCCGTTCGTAATTGATTTCTCCGCCGGAAACGATCAGACCGCGTTTTCTTCCGACAAGCTCGAATATTTCATAATCCGGCGTATTCTTAAGCAGCTCCGGATCACCGAGCTTGAACCTCTCGCAGAATTCCTTCGGATACAGGCTCATCATTCTTCTGCAAAGAACGGTTGCAATCGTTTCGGAATCAAGAATATCATCCTTGATTGCTCCCGTAATTGCAAGATTCTCTCCGACAATCCTTTCGTCGAACTTCGGCCAAAGAACCCCCGCGGTATCAAGAAGGTCAAAGCCGAGCTTTGTCGTGACCCACTGAATGTCCTTTGTAACTCCCGGGCGGTTTTCGACCTTTGCCTTTTTGTTTCCTGCAAGCTTATTGATTATCGACGACTTTCCGACATTCGGAATTCCGACAATCATCGCCTTAAGCTGCCTTCCGGTCATTCCCTTGCTTTCGTATTTTGCAATTTTTTCCGAAAGGACGTTCTTTATAGCAGGCGAAATGTTATTCATTCCGTATCCGGTTATGCAATCAACAAAAACACACTCGTTTTGGTTATCCGAATAATATTTTTTCCAGATCGCTGAAACATTCGGATCTGCAAGCGAGTATTTTGTAAACACGGTGATAACCGGCTTGTTTCCTATAAGGCGCTTTAATTCCGGATTCTTGGAGCTGTACGGTATTCTTGCATCAAGAATTTCGATTACGATGTCGACAAGCGGCATATGCTCCTTGATCGTTCGGCGTGTTTTCGCCATATGTCCGGGAAACCACTGTATAATCTGAGACGGCATTATAAATCCAACCTTTTAATACTTATTCTAACTGATTAATATCTATCCAAGCCGACCTTCAGCCGGCATTTGCCAGCTGTTGGTTACTTGATTATTCCGGCAGAGGAGAACGGGAAAAATCTGAAAATAACATGCCCGACAATCAGTCTTTCATCGATAGGACCGACAAGATATGAGCGGCTGTCGTTCGAATTGTTTCTGTTGTCCCCCATGACAAACACATGTCCCTCAGGAACAACATAATCGCTTCCGTATCTTTCAAACGAAAGCTGCCTCATCGGCATTCCGGCAATATAGTTTACATAATCCTCCTTTATAGGCTCTCCGTTTACATAAACCTGCCAGTTGTCAAAATCTATATTTATTGTGTCTCCCGCAACCGCGATAATCCTCTTTACAATAGGCTCCTCAAAGCCGATGTATTCGTTCTGACAAACAATGACATCTCCGCGCGTCGGCTTATAAAAGAGCTCGGAAACAAGCAGAATGTCCTTATCCTGAAGGGTCTGGTTCATCGACGGTCCGTTGACCACGGCAACTCTGAAGGCAAAGCAGAACACAAGATACACAATCGCAACAGAAAGAGCCACTACCTCGACCATATCAAAAAGCGAGCCCATAGCAGCCTTAAAGCCCTTTTCCTTCTTTTTATCGCCCTTTGCTGTGCTTTTGCTTTCTGCATTTGTCAGCTCATTTGCAGAATTTCCGTCCTGCTCACCTGCAGTCTCAACGGCATCGATTTCAGAGGAATTGCTTATATCTGTTTTTTCGCTGCTCACGGTATCTTCGGTATTCTCTCTGTTCTCCTTATCTGCCATATCTTCCATACTTTAATCTCCCTTATTTCCAATCATGTAATCAAGCAGCTTTGATCCGTCCGGCAGATAGAAATCCTTCTCTCTTGCCGACTTTTCGTTAAGAGAATCGACTCCGTCAAGCGTCTTTTGCGAATCGTATATCAAAAACGGAACCGGATCCATCGTGTGTGTTCTCTTGCAGATCGGGGTCGGATGATCCGGCAGCGCCATAAATTTAAACGGCTCTCCTGACTTTTCAAGATAATCAAGAACCGGACCTGCAATATCGCGGTCGATAAGCTCTATCGACTTGATTTTGTTTTCAAGCTCTGCTCTGTGTCCGCACTCATCCGGAGCTTCAACATGGACAAATACAAAATCGTCTCCGTTTTTAAAGGCCTCGATTGCTGCCTCTGCCTTGCCCTTGTAGTTTGTGTTGACGTTGCCTGTTGCGCCTTCAACATCGATCGACTTCATTCCTGCGCAAAGACCGATTCCTTTTATAAGGTCAACTGCGGATATAACCGAGCCCTTAAGCTTCCATTTGTCAGAGAATTTGGGAAGCGCCGGCTTTGCTCCGGGGCTCCAGAGCCAGATCGAGTTTGCCGGGCGAAGTCCTCTTTCTCTTCTTTTAATGTTGACCGGATGATTTTCCAGTATGCGGTAGCTTTCGCGGTAAAGCGATACATACGGCTCATTCGGAAGATATTCCGTGATCTTCTGACCGAGAATATCATGCGGACGCATAAAATCCTTATATGCCGGCGGATTCTTCCAGATAAGGCAGTGGCGGTAGCTTACGCCGGGATAGAAGCGGCGGTCGGAATTCCCGAGTGCCTCTTCAACAGACCTTATAAGCTCACTTGCTTCCTCTGTTGTGATTTCGTCGGCGCTGTGATCTATCATCGTTTTGTCGTCATAGCTTTTCTCTTCCTCGGAAACCGTGACAACATTGCATCTGAACGCGATCTCGTCCGGCTGCATGTCAATTCCCATAGAAACAGCCTCAAGCGGCGATCTGCCCTTTGAGTATGTCTTCGGGTCATATGAAAGTATGGCAAGGTTAGCGGTATCGCTTTCCGGAACCATTCCCTTAGGAACGCAGGAAACCGTGCCGACAAGTGCCTTTTTGGCGTATGAATCAATTACCGGCTTTTTCGCAACGGCAAGAGGTGTAGAATTACCGATCTCGGCAATTTCGTAGTCTGCCGAGCCGTCAAGAACAATAACTAAATATTTCATGTTGAGCTTCTTTCTTTTTCTGAAAAACAAATCTTACTGTCTTGGCATTATATCACAATTTACCCTTTTTTACAATAGAATTAAATAAGAATTAAACATCATTTTTCGTTGTTTTTTAATTTTTTTCTTCAGTATTTATTATCTGTTAATATTTTTTACGGCATACAGAGCAGGCGGTCCGAAGGAGCGGCTAAAAATTGAAAATTCCGAGACAAAATCGCCGCAAATAATAAAAATCACGGCAAAAGGTTGACTAATCGGCAAAAACATGGTATTATGGAATGTGCATATAAAAAAACCTTACAGACGGAAGGCAATTATTCAATCTGCTTTCCGTGGAAACGGAGACAAAATGAGTAAAATTCACCAGAACAACGAAGGCGAAAATACATCTAATGTTGTCGCTTCAGGTGAGAAGCTTTCAAAGAAACAGCTTCAACAGCTTAAGGAACGCAAAAGAAAAACCAAGAGGATACTCGTCTGGACCTGCATCGGGGTTCTTATTGCTGCAATCGTTGCCGCAATAGTTGTCGGTATTATCCGCAGAGATCCGCCGCTCGAAAAGATCGTCGTCGGAGAAAGCGAATATTATCAGGTCGATGCATCCATGCTTGCGTATACGATTTACAGCAATTACAGCAACTATATCAGCACCTATAAGGATTATCTGTCGATTATAGGACTTGACACGTCAAAGAGCTTAAGAGATCAGAAATTCAGCGACACGCAGACATGGTTTGATTATTTTGAGGAAACCGCAAAGAATCAGCTTGACGAGTATGTTGTTTTCGCATCGCTTGCAAGAAAGAAAAACATGACTCTTACCGAGGATGATAACAAGCAGATAGACACCTATATCACCTCTCTTACCGCAAGCGCACTCGCAAGCAAATATCAGAATCTGAACTCATATCTGAACAGCAACCTCTGCCCCGGAGTAAACGAGAATTCAATCAGAAGAGTTCTTGAGCTTCAGCTTCTTGCAACAGATTACTACAACGAATTCAAGACCGAAACCGAAGCCTCCTTTAAGCCCGAGGATTTCGAGAGCTTTGCAAAGGAGCATCCGGAGCTTATTCAGAAGTTTGATTATATAAGCTACACCTTCAAGCCCACCTACGGCGACAATGCTACAGACGAGGAAAAGGAGCTTGCTCTTGTCAAGGCAAAGGAGGAGGCCGAAAAGCTCGGAAAGATCACCGATGTCGATGAGTTCAAGAAGAGACTTGTTGAAATCTGCAAGGAAAACGCTTCCGACAAGGACAAGGATAAGGAAATCGACTATATCACCGAGAATACAAAAACCGACGTTCTCTATACCGACACAAACCTCGGCAACTGGGCAAAGTCGGCAAAGGTTGACGACATTACGGTTCTCGAGGATAAATCAAACGATAAGATCGTCAGCTACACGGTTTATCTTCTGACAAAGGAGATGCACCTCGATACGCGTCAGTCTATGAATGTAAGACACATTCTCTTTACCGAATCTACCTATAAGACACTTGATGCCGCAAAGGTAAAGGCAAATGAGGTCTTTGACGAGTGGAACAAGGGAGACAAGACAGCAGAGAGCTTTGCTAAGCTTGCAGAAAAGTACTCCGAGGATACAGGCTCAAACCAGAACGGCGGTCTTTATACAAACGTATACGCAGGTCAGATGGTTGCCAACTTCAACGAGTGGGTATTTACAGAGGGCAGAAAAGCCGGCGACTGCAAGATTATCGAAACAGACGCAGGAGTTCATATCATCTACTGCGACGGCGAGGGAACTCTCCCCTGCTGGCAGGCTGACCTCTCCTCCGACATGGTAAGCGAGGCATACAAGAACAAGATTGAGGAAAACAAGGCGTTAAAGCTGACCTACAACGAAGAAAACACAAGATATATTCCGTAATCAAAGATTCCGGATTGCATATATCAAAGTTCCTTCAGCAGACAGACAAAAAGCGGAAGGGATTCAGACAAAACCATAACAAACCGGCAGCCGTACAAAGCGGCTGCCGGTTTTTCGCTGCTGTAATTTTGCTGTCATTTATGGCATTTCACGTATTTCTGCAATTACAATCGGTCTTGTCAATCCTGCAAATCCTGACAGTCCTATCAGTCCTGCAGTTTTAACCATTCCCCACCGCTTGCCGTCGTAAGCAGTATTGCATCAAAAAAGCCGGGACAAAAAATGCCCCGGCGTATTTATTCGTATTTATTCGGATTTATTCGGTTGTGCAAAACCGCCCTATGTAGAGTTAGCTCAGTTCTTTAAGCTGTGGATAGGAGCCGGAATACGTCCGCCTCTTTTAATGAATTTTGCAGGAGATGCGGTATTCAGCCTCATTATCGGCGCATAGCCGAGAAGTCCGCCGAAGTCCACCTTGTCGCCGACCTTCTTGCCGTATGCCGGAATAAGCCTTACAGCGGTCGTCTTTGTGTTTACAACTCCGATCGATATTTCATCTGCAATTACTCCGCAGATAACATCCTCCGGCGTATCACCGGGAACAGCTATCATGTCAAGGCCGACAGAGCATACTGCGGTCATCGCTTCGAGCTTTTCTATTGTCAAAAAGCCGTTTTCAGCCGCCTTGATCATTCCGGCGTCCTCGGAAACAGGGATAAACGCACCGGAAAGGCCTCCGACAAAGCTGGATGCCATCGTTCCGCCCTTCTTTACGGCATCGTTGAGCATTGCAAGAGTTGCGGTTGTTCCGTGAGCGCCTACCGATTCAAGTCCCATCTTTTCAAGAATATCCGCAACAGAATCGCCTACAGCAGGTGTCGGAGCAAGTGAAAGATCGACAATTCCAAACGGCACCGAAAGGCGCTTAGACGCCTCGGAGGCAATCAGCTGTCCCATTCTTGTAATCTTGAACGCGGTTTTCTTTATAACGTCGGCAAGCTCCGAAAGATCGCAGTCGCCTGCTCTTTTGATTGCGCTTGCAACAACACCGGGGCCCGAAACTCCTACATTGATAACCGCCTCCGGCTCTCCGGCTCCGTGAAAGGCGCCTGCCATGAAGGGGTTATCCTCCGGCGCGTTTGCAAAGACAACAAACTTAGCACATCCGATGGAATCATTGTCCCTTGTAAGATATGCCGTCTTTTTGATTATCGAGCCGCATTTTGCAATGGCATCCATATTGATTCCCGCCTTTGTCGATGCGACATTTATCGACGAGCAAACCATGCTTGTTTCGGTAAGAGCCTGCGGAATTGCCTCCATCAGGTTTTCAGCACCTCTTGTCATTCCCTTTTGGACAAGCGCTCCGAATCCGCCGATAAAATTGATACCCAGGGTATTTGCCGCTCTGTCAAGTGCTCTTGCGATATCAACATAGGTCTCGGGGCTTGCATTTCCGCCGATAAGCGAGATCGGCGTAACCGAAACTCTCTTATTGATTATCGGAATACCGTAGGTTTTTTCCAGCTCGATTGCGGTAGGAACCAGCTTTTCGGCTGTTTTTGTAATTTTGTTATATATATTGTCGCACAATCTCTTCGGGTCGTCGCTTATACAGTCGAAAAGCGAAATACCCATAGTAACCGTTCTGATATCAAGATTCTCGTCACGGATCATGCTTATTGTTTCGATTATGTTTTTGTTGTCAAGCATAGCCTTTTCCCTTTATCAGTTATATAAATCAGATATTGTGCATCGAGTTGAAGATGTCCTCATGCATTGTATGGATTTCAAGATCCCATTCTTTTCCCTTTGCGGTCATTCTGTCGACAAAATCGGTGAACGGAAGATTGATCTGCTCGATGTCAACAAGCATTATCATTGCAAAATATTCACCTAAGACCGTCTGGGATACATCGATTATATTCACTCCGTATTCGGCGCAGCAGCAGCTGACCTTGGCAATAATACCGACATTGTCTTTTCCGGTTACAGATATTACAGCTTTCATTGTTTTTTCCTTTCGCTCGCTTATGAACCCTTTTTTTCTGTTATTACTAATAAATTATATCTATAATATAACAAAACCCAAAAATAATCAAGTATCTTTTCAGCTCTGATTACTTTTTTATTTACTTTTTTAAGCATTTTTGTGACAATAGCGTAAATTTAGTTCATAATCCGATTTTTTATATTGAAAAATGACAAAGGATATGGTACAATACACGATGTTATATAATTAATCATTTGAGAGGTACATATTATGGATCAGACAAATTTTGCAGAGTACCGCGTAACAAAGGAAGTTGAGGGCAGCTACAAGGCAAAGCGGATTGCAATGCAGATCGGATACGGACTTTTCCCTATTCTCATGCTCGCTGTTCTTGCGGCAATTCACGTTTATTTAATCTTCCCCGGAATACTCCTTGTATTTCTTTATGTTGCGCTTCTTAATAAGCTTGTAAAGCCTCTTACCTGGATTTACTTCAACTACGACTACTATTACAAGGTTCAGCTCGGAACCTTCAAGGTCGAAAGAATTTATTCCGAGGCAAAGAGAAAGGTTCTTGTCGAAAAGAAGGTTTCGGATCTTGAGACAATCGCTCCTTACACCGGCGAATACAAGAAGATCGCGGACGATCCTTCGATTACAAAGAGAATCGAGGCTGTATCCACAATGAAGGCAAAGGAGATTTATTTTGCAACCTTTACCGACACAGACGGAAAGAAGGCTGTAGTGTTCTTCGAGCCGCTCCAGAAGACAATCAAGCTCATGAGCTTCTACAACAAGAATACGGTCGTTACACACGTTTCGATGTAACATTTGCATTGATTTAAAAAAGCATAACCTTAATCGCCTTCGCATATTATCCTGCGGAGGCGATTTTTTATGAAAAAATTTTTTTTATTAAAGCTCTTAAATATTACGGCTGTTATACTGCTCTGCATGTCTTTGCTTTGCTCCTGCGAAGACAAAAGCCAAAGCAACCTGATCGATCTGCACTCATTTCCGTTTGAATACACCGGCAGGCTTGTCTTTGACGGCACCGAATACAGTGTAAATGTATCGGCAGAAAATGAAAGCTCATTTTCGGTCACCTTCCTTCAGCCAAATGAGCTTGAAGGCGTTTCGTTTGTTTTCGAAAACGGAGAACCGCATATTTTATATGACGGCACCAAAATTCCGATTTCCGACTCGGAATATTTTACAGAAAACGGAGTTCTGCTGATGAAGGAAATGTTTTCGCAGACAAAGGAGGATCTTGTGGGAATATCAATCGAAACGGTTGAAAATGAAGAACTTAACGCCGCGGAATATGTTATCGAAAGCGGAAGAGTTACCGTTTATTCAAAAAAGGACAGGACATTGCCGGTTCACATCAGGCTGAAAACACCGGATCACGAAATAACCTTCAGCCCACAGGAACAAAATTAAAAAAAATCTTGCATAATTTCCGCATATGTGGTAAGATAAGGATGATAGGCTGTGTCTGCTATAAGAGTTCGAGCATCCTCAGCCTGAGCAAATTAAACGGAGGATTAATAAATGCCAATTTATTTACTTGATGCGCCGGCAGCAACAAATAATAACATGTCGTCATATCTGACACTCGGAATGATCGCAGTATTCGCAGTTCTGTTCTGGCTGCTTATTATGAGACCCCAGAAGAAACAGGAAAAAGAGGCTGCTCAGATGCGCGATTCGATCAAAGCCGGCGACGAGGTCATCACAATCGGCGGAATTATCGGAAGAGTCGTTATTGTCCGCGATGACAAGATCATGATCGAGACAGGAAACGACAAAACAAAGCTCACAATTCTCAAGTCTTCTGTAAAATCGGTTGAGCCGGAAGTAACAGAAGAGCAGAAATAAACCTCAAAAATCCGATTTAAACGGCTGTTTTGTCATAATGCACCCCTTTTTCGAATATTTATTTACTGAAAAAATAAATATTCCGGAGTGTGCTTTATGGACAAAACAATGCTCGTCAATTCTTTAAAATCTGTGGCGGCGGCGATTTTGCTTGCCGCCATACTTATTTTCGGGGTAAATCTCATTATATCCTCTTCGTCCGATCCGATGAAAAACCTGACGGTTTTTGCATACGGAATCCTGTTTGTCACCGCATTTGCAGGCGGCGCTGTCACGTCGCTTTTCAACAAGGAAAAAGGGCTCATCGGCGGAGCTTTAACCGGCGGAATGCTTGCAATTATAATCTGCGTAGGATATGCTGTTATCTGCAAAGAGTTCAGTATCGGCAAGGCGGTACTGTTTTTTATCCTTATAACGGCGCTTTCCGCGCTCGGCGGACTTGTTGCCCTCCCAAAGCAGAAAAGCATGGCAAAAAGGCGCAAGGAGCTTATAAAGAACCGAAAATAACAGTCGAAAGACCGAAAATAACATGTATCGAAAATAACATGTTTAGAAAGCTGAAAAACCCTCCTGCATCACAGCATCGGATGCAGGAGGGTTTTTTTTACATTTTTACGGTTGTAACTGAAATCGATCGGGGCAAATCAGCTGAGAAAATCAGCTGACAAAATTAACCGAACATTGCAAACAGGAAGCCTGCGGCAACAGCGGAGCCGATTACGCCGGCGACATTTGCGCCCATTGCGTGCATGAGAAGGAAGTTTGACGGATCCTCCTCCTGGCCTACCTTCTGGGACACACGCGCTGCCATCGGAACCGCAGAAACGCCTGCAGAGCCGATAAGCGGATTGATCTTTCCGCCGGAAAGCAGATACATCAGCTTGCCGACAAGAATTCCGCCGACAGTTGCAAATGCAAATGCGATAAGTCCCAAAACTATGATTTTCATTGTCTCAAGGTTAAGGAATCTGTCATATACCGCGGTTGCACCTACAGAGATGCCGAGGAAGATTGTAACCGTATTCATAAGTCCGTTCTGAGCGGTCTTTGAAAGGCGCTCGGTAACTCCGCACTCTCTTAACAGGTTTCCGAACATGAGAGAGCCGAGAAGCGGTGCAACAGAAGGCAGAATCAGGCATGTAATAATCGTAACGGCAATCGGGAAGATGATTTTTGCTGCCTTGGGCGCCTCCTTTGTTTCATCCATCTTTACCTGTCTTTCCTTTTTAGTGGTAAGCAGCTTCATAAGCGGAGGCTGGATGAACGGTATAAGCGCCATATATGAATATGCGGCAATTGCAATCGGAGCAAGATACTCCGGTGCAAGATTCTTTGTAAGCCAGATTGCGGTCGGACCGTCGGCTCCGCCGATAATTCCGATACATGCGGCAACATTGCCCTTAAAGCCTAAAACAAGAGCCATAATAAACGCGCCGTATACTCCGAACTGTGCAGCGGCACCGAGAAGCAGGGTTTTCGGATTCGAAAGCATCGGTCCGAAATCTGTCATCGCACCTACACCGAGGAATATAAGCGAGGGATAAAGCCCTGTCTTGACACCGATATAAAGGATATCAAGCAGGCCGCCGTCATGAAGGATATCCGCATAGGTCGCGGTGTTGTTCTGGAGCGCATCCCAGAGCTCCGGATGATAAACATCCGCTCCGGGAAGGTTTGTAAGAAGCATTCCGAACGCAATTCCGACAAGCAGAAGCGGCTCGAAATTCTTTTTGATTCCGAGATAAAGAAGGACACATGAAAGAATAATCATTACAATCGGGCGCAGGACGTCCGCAGACATCATAGAAAATCCCGACTGCTCCCACAGACCCTTTAAAACATCTAATATATTCAAGGAAGCGACCTCCGTTACTCAACAGTTACGAGAACAAATCCACGTTCTACCGACTGACCCTTTACGGCATATACTCCGGTCACCTTTCCGTCCTTCGGAGCCATAATGTCATTTCCCATCTTCATAGCCTCGATAACAAGAAGAGCGTCGCCCTTCTTAACGCTGTCGCCGGCCTTTACCTTTACCTCGACAACCGTGCCGGGAAGCGGAGCCTTGATCTGCTCGCCTGCAGCAAAATCCTTTGAGCTCGCAGATGCTGCCGGAGCCTTTTCCTCCTTTACAGCCTCTTTTGCTGCAGCAGGAGCTTCGCTTGCCTTTGCCTGGGGTGCATAGGCTTCATATTCGGCTGTAAGGATTGCTTCTCCCTTTTCAACCTCAACCTCATAGGTTTTATTATTAAGAGTTATCTTATATTTCATTTCGTAGCCTTCTCCTCATCATTTACTTCTCTGATAGAGATAAATCTAAGCTTGTTAAGCGGCTCGCCGAGCTTATCGGCGGTAATTGCCATCAGCATCGCCGCGGTTTTGTCCGGTACGTCATACAGCTTTACGCTTCCGCACGAGCCTATTGCCTCATCTGCCGGCTCTTCCGGCTTTGCGTCAGCTGATATATCAGATTCCGCTTTTATCTTTGCTGCCTTCTTTTCGTCGGATTTTGATATGACAAAGGAAAGAAGCTTGATAAAAACAATCAGAATCAGAAGAACGACAAAAACAAGCGCAAATCCGATCAGCGAGTTGATTGAGGCATCCAAAAGACTGATATCGACATTTTTAACAGAAGTATTCAAAATAAATCCTCCAAAGAAAGCGTTATTCAATCTCTTCGATTGTATATTTTACATAGTTTTCTTCCTTCAGTCTTCTCTGCTCAAAGAACTTTTCAGCCTCGATCGGGAAGGCAATATAGGAAAGAACATCCTCGTCGGATTTTGCTATACCCTCGAGCTTCTTCTTTGTCTTTTCAAACTGCGGTTCGAGCGTATCGGCATATCTGCACTCAAGAGGCTTAATATCGCCGAGAACCTTTTTTCTTAACTCTTCGTTAATTTCGCCCGGTGCTCTGCCGTATTCACCCTTAAGATAGTCGACAACCTCTTTTCCGACTGTCTTGTATCTTTCGCCGAGAAGGACATTGACGGTTGCCTGAACGCCGACCATCTGGCTGAGCGGTGTTACAAGCGGCGGATATCCGAGGTCCTTTCTTACTCTCGGGATCTCCTCAAGAACCTCATCGAGTCGGTCAAGGGCATCCTGCGTCTTAAGCTGTGCAATCAGGTTAGAAAGCATTCCGCCGGGAACCTTGCAGTGAAGCGCCTCTGTGGATGTTCCGAGTACGCTCGGCTCGAGTATTCCGTTTGCAAGGAATTTGGCTCTTACAGGCTTGAAATGGTTGTTTACATCACGCAGATCCGACTGCTCAAGTCCGACGTCATAGCCAAGGCGCTTAAGAGCATAAACCATGCTCTCTGTTGCAGGCTGCGAGGTACCGCCGGAGAAGACTGAGGTTGCGGTATCGATAACCTCGGCTCCTGCCTCGATTCCCTTTAAATATGTCATGTATGCAAGTCCGGTTGTGCAGTGGGTGTGCAGTACAATCGGAATCTTTACCTCGGATTTTATTCTTGAAACAAGCTCGAATGCCTCCTGAGGATTAAGCACGCCTGCCATATCCTTTATACAGATAGTGGAAACGCCCATGTCTTCCATTTCCTTTGCGAGCTTTGCAAAGCCGTCCATCGAATGAACCGGGCTGGTTGTATATGAGATTGCGCCGGATGCCATAGCTCCGCTCTTAATCGTCTGGTCGACTGCAACCTCAATGTTTCTAAGGTCGTTCAGCGCGTCGAAAATTCTGATGATGTCAATTCCGTTCTTTACCGATCTGTCGATAAACTTTCTTACGACATCATCCGGATAATGCTTATATCCGAGCAGGTTCTGACCGCGCAGAAGCATCTGCAGCTTTGTGTTCTTCATCTTGGACTTTATTGTTCTGAGTCTCTGCCACGGATCCTCGTCAAGATAGCGCAGGCAGGCATCAAATGTCGCGCCTCCCCAGCACTCAACAGAATAATATCCGACTTTATCCATCTTCTCAAGAATACCCTCAAAATCTTCAATCGGCATTCTTGTTGCAATAAGCGATTGTTGTGCGTCCCTGAGGACTGTTTCAGTAAAATTGATCTTCAAGATTTCATCTCCATTTTTTCCAAAAATCAAATTTATTATATCACCTTTCGATCTAAAAAATCAATACCTTTTTTGCAAATACTCATCTTTTATTTGTAGGAATGTCAATGATAGGTGACAGTGACTCCAAAAAATATAAAGAAACTATATTATGATTTTTAGCCAAG
>CAKSER010000033.1 GCA_934447715.1 uncultured Eubacteriales bacterium
GTTGTATACATATTGTCCTTATAGTGATCCCAGTGGCCCGATGTCTCCCAGAGCTGTCTGTTGAGCATGATCGGCGTGCTGATTTCCTTGTATCCGTCTCTTGTATGAATCTCTCTCCAGTAATCGATAAGAGTGTTCTTTACGATCATGCCGTTCGGCAGAAAGAACGGGAATCCGGGACCCTCCTCCATAATAGCAAACAGCCCGAGCTCCTTTCCGAGCTTTCTGTGGTCTCTCTTCTTTGCCTCCTCCATGCGGTTGAGGTATTCCTCAAGATCCGTCTTGTTTGAAAAGGCTGTTCCGTAGATTCTTGTAAGCATCTTGTTCTTCTCGCTGCCTCTCCAGTATGCACCGGCAACAGAGGTGAGCTTGAATGCCTTTACAGCGGAGGTATAGGTAACATGAGGGCCTGCGCAGAGATCAACAAACTCTCCCTGCTTGTAAAAGGAAAGCTCCTCATCCTCGGGAAGATCGTTTATAAGCTCGATCTTATACGGCTCGTTTCTCTCCTCCATGAGCTTGATAGCCTCGCTGCGCGGAAGTGTGAAGCGCTCGAGCTTGAGATTTTCCTTTACGATCTTCTTCATCTCGGCTTCGAGCTTTTCAAGCTCGTCTGTCGTAAACGGATGATCGCGGTCGAAATCATAGTAAAATCCTTCCTTGATAGAAGGTCCGATGGCAAGCTTGGTATCCGGGTACAGGCGCTTTACAGCCTGTGCAAGGATGTGGGACGCTGTATGGCGAAGAGAATCTCTGCCGATTTCCTCGTCAAAGCCATGCTCCTCAATGCTGCCGTCATGCATGATAATTTTCATTTGATTATTCCTCCGGTTTATGATTAAAGATGTTTTTTAAAAAATAAAAACCCCCGACTGCAAAAAATGCAGATCAAGGGTGCATAGCACGGTTCCACCTTGTGTTTATCTTAATTGCTCTGTAACGAAGAGATGCGGCACTGCTCGTCGCAGGCGGCTCGGGAGCGGTCGGTTTCGGCATACATATAAGAGGCTCGCAGCAAAACGCCTCTCTCTCTGGATATAAATCAGCCGTACACATTTCCGTCATTGCCTTTAAAGATAAAATAGCACAAAAGCATTTAATTGTCAAGCATTTGATTGCTTTTTTAAAAATTTCCGTTAAAACACCGTGTTATTTCGACAGAATAATCAAAAACACTCAAAAAAAATCGAAATTGCGCATGGCTGCTATTGACCAAACGGTAAAAACAGTGTATAATATATGTATATTTTCGTATATAGGCTGAGGATATCCGAACTTTTATCGCTTGCCACAGGCAATTTACGGTTATTTTTCCTCTTTTCGGCTTGGTGGGCGAAAGCCCAGCCTTGCGCCTTCAAAGAGAAAAAATTCCTCGAAAATCTCTCTGTGGCAAGTGCAAGCAGTTTTCACGCGCGAATTTTTGTCATAACGACAAAAAAGCCGCAGTGAATACTGTACGTATTTGCAAGGCTTTTGTGGAAGTTAGGGCGGAAATCCTGCACGGAATTTCGCGTGCGAATACCGACAAAAGTTCGAATATCCTCAGCCTAAGCAGATCGCTTGCAGTCTGCATTTTCAAATAGTCAAATAGTTTGTCAAGAGAGGATTGAAGAAAATGAAAAAAACAGTAAGAATTGTTCTTTTGGTTCTTGCATTTTTCGTCCCTACCTTTATAGCGATTGCCGCATTTACGATTGCGCAGTCGGCGCCGGTTTCGGTTCATGCAGTAAAGAAGATGGTAATAGAAACGCCGACAGGACGCAGCTATACCTTTGACAAGGGCACCCCGGCAGGAGGCGATATCGACGGAACGATGATTTCCTTCTTTATGGGCATAAACTCAAAGGCATCCGAGGTTTCGATGCTGCCGGATTCGGTTTCCAAGACAAGTCCGTGCACGGTGACCTATCACAGCTACGGAAAAGAGACGGTATATAAATATTACTTTTCAACCGATCCGGAATACACCTATTATGTGGATAACTCCGGCAAGGCATACAGAATCGCGACCGAGCAGGCGGCAAAGTTCATTGCAAGCAATTACGGCAGATACCTCTATCCGGAATCGGATCAGCCGGTTCTGACGATCTCGGACGAAAAGGTCGTCCCGAAGACTGTCGAATGGAATTATCTCTGCTACGGCGACGAGTACAGATCGACAGAGCTTGAAAAAACCGACGATGTCGGAACATTCACAACCTCCGGCGGAATCGGACTTACCTTTGATAAGGAGCCGGATTATATCCTTGCAACAATCAAGGACAAGGACGGAGAAATCCTTTTTGACGGCTCGCCGAAGGATATTGACAATAACGTACTCTTCGGAAGCAATACGACATACTCCGTAAGCGTCGTTGCAAAATGGTATGAAAATGCCGAAAAGAAGTGCTACGGCGAGGCGGAATACAATTTCTCGCTCATCGTAAAGGCACCGGCTGTCTTCTATCTCAATGAATCATCCGTAGAACCGGGACAGTTCGTTGTCGTAACCGCAAAGAACGTCGAGGATTCGACAAAGATCACCTTCACATCGACTCCGGACATCAATTTCACACCGCATTTCTTTACCGAAGGCGACATTGTATACGCGCTTATTCCTATCAGCTATGATCTTGAAAAGACCGATAAATACGAGTTTACACTTACCTACGGAGAGACCGTTCAGCCGATGACGCTGAATATCGAGGACAAGGTGTTCAAGAACAAGAAGCTTGATATCTCGGCTTCACTGATTCAGACATATTACACCACCGCATCTGTTGCGGAGTTTGACGAGCTCATGAAAAACACCTTCGGTCAGTCAAGCGACACACTTTACTGGCTTGCAGACAGCAAGCTGAGAGAGCCTGTTTCGAACAAGCTTGTCCGCGCCGGCCTCGGAACGAAGATCACACTCGAAAACGGCGGAATAACCTACAGGCATCCGGGAGTCGACTATGAGGTAACCGAGGGCGACACCGTCTGCGCTTCGCTTAAAGGAAAGGTTGTTTATGTCGGCGAGCTTACACTTACCGGAAAGACAATCATAATCGATCACGGCGGCGGATTAAGATCTGTTTACAGCCACCTCGGCACTGTAGATGTAAATGCAGGAACGGTCGTCGAAAAAGGCAGAACGATCGGAACTGTCGGCTCCTCCGGCTTCTGCGACGGAGCTGCAATGCATTTCGGTCTCTATATATACAACGTCCCCGTTTCCCCGTATGATATGGAGGAAAACGGAATCAAGATGAGCGAAATCAAGTAACATCAAGCTGCCGGTAAGATCAAACAATAAATTAAAACGACAATTACAAAATCCCTCCCGAAACAGATTTTTCATCACACCTCGGGAGGGATTTTTTATGCCTTTTGCACTCTTTTATACCGATATTTATTCCGAAATATTTATTGTGCTATTCTATTTTATTCTTAGCGCCCTTAATTCTGCCTTCTGCTCATCGGTAATGCGATAGCTTTCGACCGCTTTCTGAATCGTCTTGTTATGCGTCCACCTGTCAAGCCTTTTTTCCTTTATATACGGCAGAACCGCATCATACTGCTTTGCAAGCGCCGTTGCAAAATACCATGCGCGCATCATATTGATATAATACTCATCGGATTTTACAAAAGAAACAATATCGCTGTACTCTGTTTTAAAATCATCGTCAAGATAGTGCCGCATAAGCATACCGATAGCAAATCTTACGGTATATGTATCCTTTGAAGCTACCCATTCCCGGATTTTTATAATCAGCCTATAGGTATTCTTCTTAAAAGCCTTGGGAAGAATACCGTCGCAGGTTGACCAGTTGTCAACATAGGGAAGAAATCTGTCAAGCTCGCTTATGCATCTGTCATAATCGCGTATTTCAGAGATCAGAAAGCCGTGAAGCGTGTTTTCCTCAAGATATCTGTGAGGAAGAGACGAAAGAAACAGTTCTGTGTCTTCCCTTCCGAGCTCCTTGGCAAATCTGCGCAGAAGCGGCGTTCTTACACCGATCACCAAATCCTTTTTCACGCCCGGAATAAGCGAGGAATTAAAATCCCGATATTTTTGATCCTGCATTTCAAACAGCCGGTCTGTTATTTCTCTTTTTGTCATAGGCATCTCCGATTTTAAAAGTTTTGTAAAAAGCAGCCCACATTGAATAGGTGCAATGTGGGCTGCAGCTTGTTTTATAGGATTTAAAAGCTGAATTTTCAGAAGCTTAATGTATAGGTCTTGCCCTTTTCGGTGTTGAATACAAGAATGCCGTTTTCAACCTTTCCGCCGACAGAGGACGCATCAAAGCCTTCTGCATTCTTCGGCAGCTTAATGCGGCACTCTCCGCCGACACGGGAGGTAATCTTGATCTCCTCAACCTTCATAAGCGTCCACCTACAGTCGACAACAAAGTTTCCTCTTGCAACAAGTCCGCTGTATGAACCGGTGCTCCATACTCTCGGAATGCACGGAATTACCTCAATATAGCCCTCGTGGCTCTGAAGAAGCATTTCCGCAATGCCGGAGGTTCCGCCGAGGTTTCCGTCGATCTGGTACGGTGCATGCGTATCCCAGAGGTTGTGAAGCGTTCCGTACATCAAAAGCGCCTGGAGAACCTGATAGGTTCTGTCGCCGTCCTTGGTTCTTGCCCACTGATTAAGTCTGTGCGCCATTCCCCAGCCGGTAGCCTTGTCGCCTCTTAAAGCAAGCGTTGTCTTTGCTGCATCCATCCACTCCGGCGTTTCGGAATTGATGAGCGTTCCGGGATAAAGGCCCATAAGCTGCGAAACATGGCGGTGGTTCTTTTCTCCGTACTCGCCGTAGTATTCCTCCTCGCGGTACTCCTTGATCTGACCGGATTTACCGATCTGAACAGGATCAAGACGGTCAATCTGCGCTTTAAGAGTCTTTGTAAGATCGTCGTCGATGCCGAGAATTTCCGCAGCCTTTAATGTATCCTTGTGGTTTTCCCAGATGAGCTGCTGATCGAATGCGCATCCGACAGTCGGGTGATATCTTAAATATTCGCAGGTTTCAAACTGTTCGGGGGATGCGGAATATGTAACAAGAAGCTTTCCGTCGTGCTCCTCGACAGTTTTCGAAAGGAATTTCGCCATTTCGGAAATTGCAGGATATGTTGTTTCCTTAAGAACCTTCAGATCTCTTGTAAAATCGTAATATTCCCAGAACAGCTTGGTTGTAAGCGCTCCGGTTGCCGGCCCCGAATGATAGATATTGTCCTTGCTTATTTCGACCTTTGTAATATAATACGGATAAGCCGGAGTTCCGATGCACCAGCCGGTATCTCCCTTTTTATAGTTGTTCGGATAGTTGTCCTTTATATACTCGTCAGCCTTTTTCATAGCGTCTGCCATATATGCCTTCTGATAATCCGCATAAGACTCGAAGGTTTCGGCAATGTTTGTAACAAATGACGGCCAATAGTTCATCTGAATATTGATATTGTGCCAGTATCCGCAGGAAAACGGAGATACTCTGTATCTGTTCCAGACACCCTGCAGAGTGGGAGGAAGCGCTCCCTTTCTTGAAGAGCTTATAAGAAGGTAGCGTCCGAACTGAAAGTAGAGTGTTTCAAGATATCTTGAGCAGTCGCCCTTCTTGTCCTTATAGTAATCTCTTCTTGCATATCTGTCGATATCGCCTTTCTTATATTCGTTTAACAGAAGATCTGTCGGGAAATCCGGCTCGTCTCCGTCAAGCTCGAAGTGAACTCTTCCGAAAAGTGCGGTATAATCCTCCTCATGTCTTGCATAGAGCTCATCATAGCTCTTTTTGCAGGCATCGTCGAGAATCCTTGTAACCTTGTCATGCGGAGAAGCATAAGGAGCAAGCTTCTTTAAGCGATCCTCCTCGAGAAAGACTCTGCTTTCGAGCTTATAGTTGGTTCCGACAGCAACAATAAGAAGGGCCTCGTCAGCGTTTTCACAGAAGATCATGCCGTCCTGATTAAGCAGCGTGCCGCCCTTGTTTATTACCTTGAACTGACCTTCAAATTCAATATTGTAGTATCTCATATGGCCGTGAAGAATCAGCCTGTCGTCGGCGGAAATAACATTTCCGCTCTTTCCTGCGTCATCTCCTGCCTTGTATGTACAAAGCTGATTGTACGGAACGGTAGGTCTTACCGCAAAGCTCAGCTTTCCGGGAACAGAGGATGTAAGCTTTGTTACAAATACCTTATCCGGATAGCTTGCAAAATGTACTCTGTTATATGTTACACCGTCGTAGTCATACTGAACCTCAGCAACAGCGCGGTCAAGATCGAGACATCTTTTGTATTTCTGACCGTATCCGTGTCCGAAATCAAGATAGAGTTCGCAGAAGTTGTTGCATCCACCGAGATTCATCGGGTTGAAAAGTGAGTTTTCGGTAATCTGAAGCCTTTCTGTATAGGTTCTTCCGAAAACATTTATGCCCATATATCCGTTTCCGATAGGCGAGGACCATTCCTCCCAGCCGTCGTTCGGATTATCGGTTCTCTCGGTCGTGTCGCGGATGTTCTCCCCTCCGAACGGCGCCTGACCTTCGTACCATATTTTATATTTCTTCATAAAAATCTCCCTTGCGCATCAGCGTAGAAATACTATGTTAGAGTTTACCATTTTCAAATATAAAAGTCAACAAAAACGCCTCAATTATATCAATTTAATTTTTTGAGATTTATTTGAAAACATGAATAAAGCCCCCTTTTCGGGCAAAAATAGTATCGTAAATTCACCGAAAGGAAGCAATCAAAATGAATAATAACGAGAAGCAGAAAATGTTCACCAGGGTCGCATATATTGTATTATCTATTATGACGCTGACGATTCTTTGTGTTACAATTTACACATTCATCGGAAGCTTTAAGAAGGACACAAGGAAAAACACCGAGCCGCCGCTTTCAACGACAGAATCGACCGAAAAGCCGAAACAGAATGACGTTTTTAAACCGGATAAGGAAACCGACAGAAAAACAGAAACAAAAAAGCCGGATAAAAACCAGCCCGAAGAAACAAAGCCGACCGGAGATGACAAAAAGGACAACTCGAAAGAGGTCAATGCCGAGCCCGAGAACCCGAAGCTTATAATGCCGGTTGACGGAAAGCTTGCAAAGGCTCACGAGGTCGAAACACCGGTATACTCTGTCACATTGAACGACTACCGCACCCACTGCGGAGTTGACATTGAGGCACCGATAGGCTCGGATGTTCTCTGCTCTGCCTACGGAAAGGTCAAAAGCATAACAAACGATCCGTTTGAGGGCTGCTGTGTAGTAATCGACCACGGAAACGGCGTTATGACCTATTACAAGAATCTTGCAGCCGAGCTTGCACAGGATATCAAGGTCGAAGCAACGGTAAATCAGGGACAGAAAATCGGAATTATCGGTGAAACCGCCGCAATCGAGATTGCAGATCCTGCACATCTGCATTTTGAAGTTTCGATCGACGGCAAAAAGGTAAATCCCGAAAAGTATCTTTCAACAGAAAACTCCGAAAAGAAGCCGGTCGAAACAGAATAATATCCGGTCATCGGATTTCAAGGCTCAAAGAGGTTAAAAGAATACAGATTCCGACACATAAAAAACAGGTTATGCTGCAAAATTTGAAATGCAGCATAGCCTGTTTTTGATTGCTTTTTATAAATTTTATCAATTTCTGAATGCGGACAGGAATTTTTTCGTTTCCTCGGTCTGAGGTTCCTCAAAAATCTGCTTCGGAGTTCCCTTTTCCCAGATAACTCCGTCCTTCATATAGATAACCTCGGTCGAAACATCGCGCGCAAAAGCCATTTCGTGGGTAACAACAAGCATCGTCATGCCGTCGGAGGCAAGCGATTTCATTACCGAAAGGACCTCTCCGACCATCTCAGGGTCAAGAGCCGATGTCGGCTCGTCGAACAGCAGAACCTCCGGCTCCATCGAAAGCGCTCTTGCAATGGCAACCCTTTGCTTCTGACCTCCGGAAAGCTGTCTCGGACGCGCGTTGATATACGGCGTCATTCCGACCCTTTCAAGATATTTCATTGCCGTCTGCCTTGCCTGCTCCTTATCCCTTTTAAGAACCGATACCTGACCTACAATGCAGTTGTCAAGCGCCGTCATGTTGTTAAAAAGGTTAAACGACTGAAACACCATTCCGACTCTGGTGCGGTACTGCGAAAGAGCGATTTTCTTCTCGATAACGCTGTCGCCGTGGAAAAGAATATCTCCGCTTGTCGGCGTTTCGAGAAGGTTGATGCAGCGGAGCATCGTGCTCTTTCCGGAGCCGGACGAGCCGATGATCGATACAACCTCTCCCTTTTTTACCGAAAGAGATATATCGCGCAGGACAAGATGATCTCCGAATTTCTTTTGAATATGAGAAAGCTCAATTATATTACCAGACATATTTACGCCTCCGTATCCGGAACATGAATTTCCGCACTTGAATCCGACTGCGAGCCGAAAATCGTATAATTTTCGTGTCCGTCAAGCTTCTTTTCTGCAAAACGGAGTATTCTTGTAACCGTAAATGTCAGAACGAAGTAGATCACACAGACAACAAGATATGTTTCAAACGTTTTGAAGTTCTGCTTTTTGATGACATCCGCAAAGTAATACAGCTCTGTAACACCGATTACATTAAGAACCGAGGTATCCTTGATGTTTATAACAAACTCATTCGATACCGACGGCAGTATGTTGCGGATAACCTGCGGCAGGACAACCTTGAACATTGTCTGCGTATGTGTCATTCCGATAGACATTGCTCCCTCGAACTGCCCCTTGTCGATCGAAATAATACCGCCTCTGACGATCTCCGCCATATAAGCACCGGTATTGATCGATACGATTATAATTCCCGACGGGATCAGCGGAAGCAGCTTTCCGCCGGTTGCAAAGGCATAGCCCCAGTATATAACCATCGACTGAACCATCATCGGCGTTCCTCTGAATATTTCGATGTAAACCGAGATGATAATGTTGATCAGCCTGTGTAAGAACCGCAGAACCGGATTATGTGAAAGAGGAGCGGTGCGTATCATTCCGGTTACCAGTCCGATTAAAAGACCGACAACCGTTCCGATAAGAGCAAGGAGAAGCGTGTTTCCCACACCGCGAAGCAGCTCTGCCCAGTGAGAAACGAATATTTCTCCGACATCTACAAAAAATTGCATAAATTATTTCCTTCCGAATAAAGCATTCAGATAAAGCATCCAAAAATCGCTATCAAAGCGGTTAACCGGCTAAAGGACCGATTATTTCTTGATTATTACAACGAGGTTTGACTCCCAGTATGTCTTTGTGAAATCGATCTCCTTTTCACGCTCTGCAGTCGGGCTCATTCCTGCAACGATGGCATCGATTGCACCGGACTGAACTGCGGGAAGAAGCGAATCCCACTTGTAG
Organism: uncultured Eubacteriales bacterium; assembly: GCA_934447715.1. Lineage (GTDB taxonomy): Bacteria > Bacillota > Clostridia > Oscillospirales > CAG-272 > HGM12657. The sequence continues at coordinate 9,360 of CAKSER010000033.1, forward strand.
GAGTAGATCTCAAGCTCAAGGCCGAGCTTGTTTGCAACATACTGTGCGATCTGAACATCGTAGCCGTTTGCGTAAAGACCGCTCTTGCCTTCTCCGCTGATCGGAACGCATCCGATTGTCTTTTCGCCTGTCTCTGTCCAGTTGTACGGCTCATATCCGCACTCCATACCTACCTTGAGGGTTCCGGTTGTCTGTGCCGGCTTTTCAGACTTGAGCGCAAGCTCATCAACATTTTCTCCCATAGAAAGAGATACCATCTGTGCCATGAGCGCATCCTTTGTTTCCTGAGGAATTTCATCAAGAACGGCATTTATCTGTTCTACAAGCGATGAACCGTCCTTGCATCCGATTGCAATACCGACATCCTCCGCACCTGCCGTAAAGCCGGTGTCGTTGTTCTTCAGCTTGACATATGTAAGACCGGAATTTTCGGCGCATACCGCAAGCGCTGTGGGCTCTTCTGCCACATATCCGTCGATTGCACCGCTGTTAAGAGCGACAAGAAGGTCTGTAAAATCCGGATAAACAGAGGAAACAACACCCTCGATCTGGTTTACGGCATCTGCGTGGAAGGTTCCGGACTGTGCCGCAATCTTTGCACCCTTCAGATCGGCAAGAGAGGTTGCGGAGGTAAGATCCTTCTTTTCACTCTGCTTGCAGGATGCAAGACAGAAGCAAGCCATAACAATTGCGAGTACCGATGTGAGAATTCTTTTCATTTTTGTTCTCCCTTTCAAAAAATAAGATTTTTTAAATTAAAAAGGATCGCCGGTCAAGCGATCCTGTAAAACAAAAACGAAAATCAAAAAAGATTTGCGTTAAAATCAATACAATGATAGCTCTTCACACAGCTCAAACTCCGCAGACGCGGTTGTCGACATAAAATGTGACAGTCTGACGGGTATTACCCGACAGCCCAGCAAATACTCCGTCCGGGATGACGAAATATCACTTCGGCGATGCACCCTTTCGTCTGCCGCATTACCCGTGGCAGGCAGATTACTCTTGATTATCGCGCCTCTATCTCAAGCGATTCTATTTAATTTATCTAGATTATAATGTCTTATTGTACTTTTGTCAATAGTTTTTTAAAATAATTATCTCAAATCTGCATTTTTATACATTATCATAAAAATGCATCCCCAAAACAAGCCCTGTTTGTTTAATACGGTCAATTATCTTCCTGCCTCAGAAAGAATCCTGCAGATATACTCCGGAATATCCGACGGAAGCATTCCGATCTGCGAACGCTCGCGAGCGCAAATGTCGGCAGCCTCCGCATGCAGCCAGACTCCGAGGCAGGCAGAATCAAACGGATCAAAGCCCTGCGCATTAAACGAGGCGATCATTCCCGAAAGAATATCTCCGCTGCCGCCTCTTGCAAGCCCTGCATTGCCGTTGCTGTTTTTGGCTGTTCTTTGGTCGTAAGAGACAATATGCGTAACATGATCCTTTAAAACAACGGTACATTTATATTTATATGCAAGCTCTGATGCATATTTTACCGGATCGCTCTTAATTTCTTCAAACGAAATTTCCCTTCCGACAGCCCCCTTATAAAGCCGCGCCATTTCTCCGATGTGCGGCGTCAGTGTGACGGTACCGTTCCCGAAAAGAAGCGCATCAGGCGATGCGCTGATCGAATTGAGCGCATCCGCGTCCAGAACGATATTTTTTTCTGTCCTTGCTAAAATCGCCGTAACTATGCTTTTGGTGTCCGGCAAACAGGTCATTCCGCAGCCGACAAGAAGAGCGGTGCTGTTTTTTGAAGCCTCGAGAATTGCATCTGTTGAAAGCTGCGATATCCCGCCGGCTTCGTTTTCCTTAAGCGGCAGGTATATACATTCGTCAAGCTTTGCCGAAAGAGACGCAATTACTTTTTCTGTTGAAGCAACACGGACAATTCCGCAGCCGGTGCGCAGAGCTCCGATTGCGGCAAGCGCAGGCGCTCCTCTGAAAAGCGACGAGCCACAGACTGCCGTCAGCGTTCCGTAGCTTCCCTTGTGAGTGTTCTGATCTCTTTTTTTCACCCTGTCAAAGAAGAATTCGCTTGTAAGCTCGATCATGTAAACCGACACCCCTTTTCATTAAACAGCTTTTTAATAAATTGCTTTAAAATGGCTTTTTATACTAAGTTTCTTCCCTTCAAGTCTGACTGACGCAAAACAGCCGGTTCTGCCTTTGTATCTCGGCACCGATGACGGTTGCTGCAGATGCGGCGGAAAGAGATGCTCCGAACTCTCTTGCATAATTGATTCTGATATTCAAATCCGAACTGTCAAGAACCGCTCTTGAAATCCCACGTTTTTCGCCTCCTACGACCAGCAAAAGCGGCAGCGAAAGGTCGGATGAATAAATAGACACAGAATCGCGAAGGTCGGCACAGACAATCCTGATTTTCGCCTCCTTAAAGACCTTAAGCTCCTTTTCGTCGTCAAGATACAGCATATCAAGCATCTCGGATGCGCCTGCAGACGATCGGCAGACGATCCCGGCAGCGGTCATCCAGTTGCGCTTTGTAAGAATTATACCATCAGCCCCCTGTGAGTAAAGCGATCTTAAGGCATAGCCGAAGTTGTACGGATCCTCGATTCCGTCCAGCATAACAAAAAATTTTCCGTTCTCAATTATTCTTTTTCCTTCGTTTGAGCCGACCGGTAAAAAGGATCTGTCGGAGCAATAGATAATAATTCCTCCGTGGCTTGTCCCGACGGCGCTCTGCTCGATAACATCCGAAGATACCGTTTCAAGAGAAAAGCCGTACCTTTCAGACTGATGTCGAAGCCAGGCATACTCCTTTGCTTTCTTTTGGGTGTTTTTATCAAGGTATAGTATCTTTTCGATTTTTCTGTCGGAAATGCCATTATCTATTCCGAAAAGAATTGCCCTAAGCGAAACAATTCCCTCAAAAACAGATCCTCTTTCAAATCTTTCAGCTTCCTTAATCATAAGTCGTTTCCTGCTTCCTCAATTTCCCCGGTCTTTCTGTCTGCTCCTGCTTTTCCTGCTTCTTTGCCGGCTTTTTACATGACTGATCCGGCTGCTTTTGCGGATTGCTTCCCTGTTTTATATATTTTTCAATAATAAACCCGTCTCTTACCTTCGAAAAGGAAGCAACGGCAAGCTCTGCTCCGGCTGCCTTAAAAATGCAGTTATATGCAACCATGCCGGGAACAATCATATGAATTCTGTCCGGAAGAAGACGGATTAAGCGCTTTACATCCTCCTTTGACGGATTTCTGTATATTTTAAGGAGCTCATCAAGCTGCGCGGTATCAAGCCCGGCATCGTTTTTTGTGCCGGTTCCGCAAATATCCGAATTAACCGAGAACAGTGCCCGACCGGAGCCTCCGATAAGATATGCCTTTTTTGCAGATCTGCAAAGCCAGTCAATCCCCTTTAACGCAGCGTCAAAGGCTTTTTTCATCTCGTCGATTTCAGACGGAGAAGGCAGAATTCCGCTTACATATTCGTTATACAGCCTTAAAGCACCGAGCCCGACGCTTTTTATCTTTTCCGCCTTGCCGTCTCTTATAAGAACGATTTCGGTGCTCCCTCCGCCAAGATCAATTGCAATGCCGTCCTCAAGCCGGTTTGAAAAGAGATTCGAGAGTGCAGAAAAGCCGTACATTGCTTCCTCTTTTCCGGATATAACCCGAATCTTGTAACCGCATGCCCTCTTCAGCTTTTTTACGACCTCGCCGCAGTTCGAAATGCTGCGAAGACCGGCTGTGGCAATTATGTGCACCTTTTTGCAGTATACGCCTTTCGAAAGCTTCACAAGGCTGCCGACCGTGCCGCAAAGGCGCTTGATTCCGGAACCTGACAGAACGCCGCCGCTTGTATAGTTTATCAGCCCGACAGTCTGATTCTGGCACAAAACCGTGTCAAAGGTCTTTGTATCTCCCTTACCCCTGATATCATACACGGTGCATTTCACCGTGTTCGAGCCGATCTCGATAACAGAACATCTCATAGGCTGTTACGCTCCGCATTCTTTTTTCTTTTTCTGAAAACAAGAAGCAGTATGGCAACGGCTGCTATTATAATGACAGAAGCGGAAATAATTATAATCAAAGCAACCGGGAAAATTCCGGAAAGCTTTCCGTCTGCACCTACTTTTCCCTTGCCGCCTTCAACGAAAAACGCTCCGTATTTTTGATCTGCATACTCTCCCTTTAAAAGCACCGCACCGTTTGAAAGCTTCTTTTTATATACTCCGTTTGATTCCGTTCCGCAGGAGAGTGTCGCGGTGTTGGGAGCCGTTATCGGTCCGTCGACAGATATCGCGTGCTCATCGCCTAATTTGCCGGATGAATCGGACAAAAGGATAAAAACATCGTTTGAGTCTTCGACAACCGGGGAGCCCTTGTAGGAAATTCTTCCGGCATTAAGAACCGCAGCGCCTGCTTCGGCTTTATTCATCGTCATGCATCCCGAAAGATGCTCCAAAAATCCGAGGTTGAAGATTCCGCCGCCGTACTTTGCTGTATTTGCCGAGATCATCGGGCCGTTGTAGGTAATCTCTCCCTCTTTATCGTTATAAATTCCGCCGCCGTTTTCGGTTGCCGAGCATTCGTCAATATAGCCCTCGGGACCAAGGGCAAGTGCGCCGTTATTATACGCACAGCCTCCGTTTTTTTCGGCTGTGCATTTGTTTATATAGACCTGCGCAAATTCCGCATTCCCGTAATTTGAAATCACACCGCCGTTTAGAGAGGAGCAACCGATATATCTTCCGCCCTTATCGGTATAATCCTTATAGTTCAGTACCGCTCCGCCCTCTTCTTCGGATGTGCAGTCGGTAAACTCGCAGATCGCCATTACTGCCGTTCCCTCGTTTAAAATCACACCGCCGCTTTTTGCGCTGCAATTTGTAAATTTACATGCCGAAGCAGACAGCGTTCCGGAACTTATGATCACACCGCCTTTTTCGCCGCTGCAATTTTCAAATTCGCACCCGACAAGCGCCATGACCCCTGTATTGTATATCGGACAGGGCGCATTTTCGATATAAAGACCGTAAAAGGAGGCGTTTCCATCCGAAACAATCGCTTTTTCCGACTCGGTTCTGATTACCGTTCCGTAATACACGGTAAGGCTGCCCTTGACATTTAAAATGCAGCCGCTGTCGTCCTTGCCGTTTTCTTCATTGCTCAAAACAAGCGTTCCGGAGCGGTTTTCTCCGTTTTCGGTTCCGAAGGTAAGCGATGCTCCGCTTGATACCGAGAACATTTCCCCTCCTAAAAAGCCCTTATAAACCGCACAGTCTCCGCCCTCTATTACATAGCTGCCGGAAGCAATGCTTACGGCTGAAGCAAGAGTTATGTCATCCTTTAAAAGTATCTTGTCCTCAATCAGCTCCGCTGCTTCGCTTCCGCCGAGAGCCATAATCAGCTCATCGGTATTTGTAACCTCTCCGCCGGGAGCATTGATGCCCCTGGCAGATACAAATACAGAAAAAAGGCAGAAAAGAAGCAGAGAAAACACGGTTAAATAAAACGCTTTTAAAATTTTCCGAGTCATTATACACCTCAAAATACAGGTTAATCTCCATCTCCGACAGCTGATCCGATGCCTTCGATTTACACCCTCTTAAGTCTTGCATAGGCTGCCATGAGCTTTTTGGTTCCGACATTGTCAAATGCGACCTCATAGCAGATATCCGCGCCCTTCTGGCTGCAGGAAAGAACCGTTCCCTTACCGAACATCAGATGCGAAACCCTGTCTCCCGGATTGAATTTTTCCTTTTCCGCACTCTTTTTTCCGTTAAGGTCTGAATCCTTGCTCATATTGATAATAACCGAGGAGCGCTCGATCATCTCCTTCGAGATCATACTTGCCTTTTGCCTGTGAGTGCCGGCTTTCGGCTGCTCGTGCTTTACCTCGTCGTCGTGCTCTACAAATTCATCCGGAATTTCGGAAACAAATCTTGAGCACTGGTTATACTGCGTTCTTCCGAAAAGGAGCCTCTCTCTTACATGTGTGCAGAAAAGCTTCCGCTTTGCTCTTGTTATTGCAACATACGCAAGGCGTCTTTCCTCCTCGATCTCCTCCGGATACATAATCGACTGAGCGCCCGGGAAAAGCCCCTCCTCCATTCCGGGAAGGAACACAACCGGGAATTCAAGTCCCTTTGCGCTGTGTATCGTCATCAGTGCAACCGCATCCGCTGCCGTATCATAGTTGTCGATATCGCTGAGCAGCGCCGCCTCCTCAAGGAACATGCCGAGCGTTGCATTTTCGTGCGAGGTTTCAAATTCGACGGCGTTTGAAACAAGCTCTCTTACGTTGTTGAGCCTGTCCGCCTCCTCCTCGCCGCCGTTTACAAGCATCTGTCTGTAGCCTGTTTCTTCGATTGTCTTTTCAAAAAGTGATGAAAGCGTCTCGGTTTCACTTGCCTTTCTGAGATTTTTTATCATGTTCGTAAAATCGCAGAGCTTGGGCGATGCCTTGCATATCGCAGGATACATTGCGGAATTTTCCATGACCTCGAACATGCTGATTCCGTGAATTCCGGCAATCTCCTCGACCGCCTTGATAGTCGTCTCTCCGATCTTTCTCTTCGGCTCGTTGATTATTCTTCTTAAGCGCAGGTTGTCCTGCGGATTGTTTATCACGCAGAGATAAGAGATAACATCCTTGATTTCCTTGCGGTCATAGAATCTCGTTCCGCCTATGACCCTGTACGGAATCGAGCAGCGCGAAAACATCTGCTCAAGGCTGTTTGACTGGGCGTTCATTCTGTAAAGAATTGCAAAATCGCTGTAGCTTCTCTTTTCGCGCGCGGCAAGCTCGCTGATCTTGCCTATTATGTACTTTGCCTCTTCATTCTGATTTTCAAGGCGCTTTACCGTGATCTTTTCTCCCTTATCCCCGGCAGTCCATAGATTCTTTCCTCTTCTGCCCTCATTATTTTTAATAACGGCATTGGCAGCGTCAAGAATATTCTGCGTCGATCTGTAATTCTGCTCGAGCTTTACGATTTTTGCATCCTCGAAGCTCTTGTCGAAATTCAGGATATTTTCGATAGTTGCGCCTCTGAATTTATAAATGCTCTGGTCGTCATCGCCGACAACCATTATATTGCGGTACATCAGCGAAACAAGGCGCACAAACTCCAGCTGAGCATAGTTTGTGTCCTGGAACTCGTCAACACAGATATATTTAAAGCGCCTGTTGTAATACTCAAGAACCTCCCTGTCCTTCTTTAAAAGTATTACCGTCTGCATAATGATATCGTCAAAATCGACCGCGTTTGCCGCCTTCAGCTTTTTCTGATAAAGAGTATAAACAGAAGCGATAAGCTTGTACTTGAAGTCCTTTTCGGCTTCCTCTGCAAATTCCTCCGGGGTCTTCAGGTTGTTTTTCTGATCGCTTATCTTCTTTAAGACTGTTTTCGGAGGAAGGATTTTTTCGTCGATCTGAAGCTCCGTAAGGCACTGCGACAGAAGCTTTTTGGTGTCGTCGGTGTCATATATGGTAAATCCGGGCTGATAGCCTAAGCGGTCGCCGAACTTTCTTAAAATGCGCAGGCAGACAGAGTGAAAGGTTCCTGCCCTTATATCCTTTGCGCAGTCCTCTCCGAGCAGCCGTCCGAGGCGCTCCTTCATCTCGTTTGCAGCCTTGTTTGTAAATGTAATGCTTAAAATTGCCCAAGGCGGACAGGGCTCGCAGACAAATTCCGAAAGAATCTGCGCAAGCTCGTTTTTCGAAAAAATATCCGGATCGCGGAGCTTATCAAGCTCCTCCTCTGTCATTCCCTTCGGAACATAATCCGAATAATATGCATTTCCGTATTTGATAATATGAGAGATTCTGTTTGCAAGGACGGTGGTTTTTCCGCTTCCGGCACCTGCAAGAACAAGCAGCGGACCGTTTACGGTATATACCGCCTCTCTTTGTCTGTCGTTGAGATTATCGTAATATTTATCAAATAAAGCCTTTTTTACCTTTGAGAATTCAAGCTGAAAATCCATGTGTTACCTGCCTATGCTGAGTGTTATTATGAGTATAATTAATAAAACAAATCATAAAACAGTATACCACACTTTTTCAATCTGTGTCAACAAAGCCGGATGCTTTTTTATGAAATGAAAGACATGGACATTGATTTATCATTATATAAAACAAATGAAAGCATTGATGAACCACTACCAACAGACCAGAAAAAGTTTTTCACCCTTAAAACATCAAAAGGAAATCAAGTGTATATAACATTTTAGAGATGTCTCCATCCAAATGCTGTTCTAGCAAGGGACTTTTCCCTTGAACCCTTTGTTTATTATATGTGGGGGCGCTTTTTGCCCCCAAATAGTGAAAGTGGGGGCACTTTCTGCCCCCACTCAGGAAATATTGCTAAAATACAGTTTAGATTTACCATACATACAAACTGGAAGTTATCATACCGCCTTTATTATTTTCTCTACATCTTTTTTTCTTGATAGCCATATAACTTTATCATCATATCTA
>CAKSER010000034.1 GCA_934447715.1 uncultured Eubacteriales bacterium
TGCAGGGACTGTCGGGCTTCAGGGCTATCCGGAGCTTCAGAATTCGCTTCAGGAGCTTATACACAAAAAGCTGACGGCTGCACAGAGAATTGAGGTAACAAGCGATCTTATCGGCGATGCGGACATTCTTGACAATGTCTTAAACTCGGATATCGAAAGGATTCACACGACGCTTGCGGAAATAAACCGCGAGGATTTCAACTCGGCTGTGAGCGAGATCGTCAAATCCAACAGAATTTTCATTATGGGAATGAGAAATTCGGCGTCGCTTGCAAATCTTATTGCGTATAATTTCAGGCTGATATTCAACAATGTATCTCTTGTCCAAACGACAAGCGGAAGCGAGGTTTTCGAATCGCTTCTTCACGTCGGGAAGGGCGATGTTGTAATTGCGGTCAGCTTCCCGAGATATTCAAAAAGAATTATCAATGCGGTTGAATTTGCAAAGAAGCAGGGGGCTTATGTCGTATCGCTTACTGATTCCGAAATTTCCCCGATTGCAATACATGCCGACAGCGTGCTTGTCGCAAAGAGCGATATGGTTTCCTTTATCGATTCGCTTACCGCACCGCTCAGCGTTATAAACGCGCTGATTGTTGCGATTACCAAGCAGAAAAAGGTCGAGCTTGAAAGCATTTTCAACCGGCTCGAAAAGATATGGGATGAATACGACGTATACGAAAAAGACAATAAATGAAAAAGATTGCAGTAGTCGGCGGAGGAGCCGCAGGAATGATGGCGGCACTCCAAATTTCAAGAATGCCGGGCGGAGAGGATGCGGAGGTAACCCTTTTTGAAAGGAATCCGAGGCTCGGGCGCAAGCTCGGGATTACCGGAAAGGGAAGATGCAACCTTACAAACGAATGCTCCTTTCAGGACTTTTTAAAAAACGTACCGACAAATCCGAAATTTTTATATTCAGCAATTTCCGAGTTTTCTCCCCAGGACACAATCGCTCTTTTCGAAGAGCTCGGAGTGCCTCTTAAAACAGAGAGAGGAAACCGTGTTTTTCCTGTTTCCGACAAGGCTGCGGATATTGTAAACGCACTTAAAAGCTCGCTTAACTGCAGGATTGAAAACCGCAGGGTGTCCGGAATTACGGTAAAAGACGGGCATGTGTCGGGGCTTGCGGCAGGAGACAGGCAATACGGTTTTGACCGCATTATCCTTGCAACCGGAGGACTTTCATATCCGCTTACAGGATCAACCGGAGACGGTTTTCGGATGGCAAAGGAGCTCGGACACAGTATAACAGAGCTTGTCCCGTCGCTTGTTCCGATGAATATATCGCAAAAATGGTGCAGGGAGCTTCAGGGGCTTTCGCTTAAAAACACCAAGATTACCGTCCTTCTTGCACAAAGCGGAAAGGTCGTTTATACCGATTTCGGCGAAATGATGTTCACGCATTTCGGAGTCACGGGACCGATGATCCTGTCTGCTTCGGCTATGCTTTCCGGCATGCAGAAGGGAAAGTACAAGCTTTTAATTGACCTAAAGCCTGCGCTTGACGAAAAGAAGCTGGATTTGCGGATTGTCTCTGATTTTTCGAAATTTTCAAACAGAGATTTTGAAAATTCTCTTTCGGAACTACTTCCTTCAAAGCTGATTCCGGTTATCGTCCGCCTTTCCGGAATTCCGCAAAAGAAAAAGGTAAATGTCATAACAAAAGAGGAAAGGCTCAGGCTTGTAAGGCTTTTAAAGAATCTTGAGCTTACAATCGACGGCTTCCGTCCGATCGACGAGGCGATTGTTACAAAGGGCGGAATAGACGTCTCGCAGATCAATCCGAAAACGATGGAAAGCAAACTTGTAAAGAGCTTGTTCTTTGCAGGTGAAATGATAGATGTTGATGCATATACCGGCGGATTTAACCTTCAGATCGCCTTTGCAACTGCTTTTGCTGCTGCAAAGGGTGCTTTGATCTGATTATTCTGCTAGGCTGAGGCTATTTGCTTTGAATTTTTTTACTGCTTGTGCAGTCACGAGGGGAAAATGGAGTTTTATACCGTATCAGACGAAAAAAGGCCGATAAGGCTTAAGGAAACAACAAGGCAGTTTGCATATGAATCCTTAAAGGGAAAATACGGCGATGAGGCGATGAAAACCTATGACATCGATCTTACCGATATTCCCGGATTTTCTGACATGTCCGACTACGATCAGCATGATATTGCAATCAATAGGATCGTGTCGGAGGCGCCTGTAAGAATCTGCGAGCATGAGCTCCTCTCGGGTGCTGCGACCTTAGGCTCGGCAATCGATGCCAATGTTCCGGTAAGATTTACGCCCTCCGACGGCTCGAAATGGAGCCTTATCGGTGTAAACCATCTCACAGCCGGCTTTGACCGGGTTGTAAGGATAGGTGTTGATGCAGTTGAAAAGGAAATCGACGAGGCAGCAGGCAGAAGCGGTCTTTCCGAGCCGCAGATGCGTTTTTATAAGAGTCTTAAAAATTCGGTTTCTGCGCTTCGCATCTGGCACTCGCGATATCTTGAAGCGACAAAGGACACAAAGCCGGATATATATAAAAATCTTCTTCGGGTGCCGTTCGGTCAGCCGAGATCATATTATGAGGCAATGCAGAGCCTTTGGTTCCTTTTTGCTTTTACACGTCTTTGCGGCCACTGGTCGGGAATCGGAAGAATCGATCGGTTTATTGGTCCTTATCTTAAGGCTGATCTTGAAAAAGGGGCAATCACTCTTGATGAGGCAAGAGAGATTATGGCAAGCTTCTTTATCAAGGGCTGTGAGTGGATCAGAAGCAATTACGTCTTTAAGGGCGGAGATGCCCAGCATTACCAGAATATACTTCTCGGCGGAGTTGACGAGGACGGAAATGATGTTGCAAACGAGGTAACCTATCTTGTCCTTGATGTTGTCGAGGAGCTTTCGATCAGCGACTTCCCGATTTCGGTAAGGATAGGCAAGAACACCGACAGGAAGCTTCTTCTGCGTGTCTGCGAGGTTATGAAGCACGGTGGCGGAGTCATTGCGCTTTACAACGAGGACACGGTAATCGATTCGCTTGTCGGTGCAGGCTATGATATAAAAGAAGCAAGGCAGTTTGCAAATGACGGCTGCTGGGAGGTAGAAATCCCGGGAAGAACCTTCTTTACCTATTACGGCATGGACGCTTTACAGCTGCTTCTTTCAAAAACTCTCGGTCTTTCGGGCGAACCGAAGATATACGGCGATTATGAAAGCCTTGAAAGGGCATATCTTTGCGATCTTAAGGAAGAAATTGAAGAAAAGCCATATAAATATTACAAATACGCTCTCGGATATGATGATGAGCAGGGAAGATATCACTGGAAGCACCACAGGGTATGCTCTCCGATATCGCTCTTTTACAAGGACTGCATAGATTCCGGGCTTTCCTATCTTGACAGGGGACCGAAATACAACACACTTTCTCCTCATCTCGGCGGAGCTCCGGATACCGCAAACAGCCTTTATGCAATCAAAAAGCTTGTTTTTGACGACAAAAAGGTCGGCTTTGGCGAGCTTATGCAGATTCTTAAAAACAACTGGGAGGGAAGCGAGGAGCTGCGTCAGGTTGCTCTTTCGAAATATCTCTACTACGGAAACGACAACGACGAGGTCGACTCGATTTATGCAAGGCTTCTTGATTTTTTACAAAGGAGCTCAACGGAAGGCTGCCGATGACCTTTATATCCGGAGTTTCGACCTTCGGAAAGCAGGTGGAGTATGCGCATACAAGACCTGCGGCTCCGTTCGGAAAGAAGAAGGGCGCGATTCTTTCGGGAAATGCATCTCCTACGCCGGGAAGCGACATTGAGGGCGCTACTGCAATTATAAAGTCCTACTGCAAGGCAGATCTTAAAAAGCAGGTAAGCGGTGCGGCGCTTGATATCAAGCTCCATCCGACCGCAGTTAGGGGCGAGGACGGAACTGTCGGGCTGATGTCGCTTGCAGAGGGTTTTTGCGAGCTCGGCGGATTCTTTATGCAGATCGATATTATGGATCCGAAGATTCTCGAGCTTGCAAAGAAGAACCCGGAGGATTACAAAACGCTTTCTGTCCGTGTGTCCGGCTGGAATGCGAGATTTGTCACTCTCGACCCCGAATGGCAGGACATGATTATAGAAAGAAGCGCACAGGACTTTTAATTAAAGCTAAAGCGTTTAAAAATCAAATTACAGCAAATTAAAATCCGCCGGGATGTGAGGCTCACACTGCGGCGGATTTTTTTCACTTTTATGGCTTTCTGGTTATTTAAAATATTCTTTTGTTTCGGATATAACGATCCCCGAAAGGCGCAGAACGCAGTATGTATTAAGAATGCACATCATTGAAATCGAAAGATCAGAAAGCTCCCAGACGATTCCGGGCTTTAAAACCGATCCGAGAACAGACGCAAGGCAGAAGACTGCTATAAATATTTTTTCGTGCTTATTCTTTTTTAAATATGAAAGGCTTTCCGTACCGTAGTACGACCAGCATATAATCGATGCTATTGCATATATCAGCGTTGAAATGCCGATAAACACTCCTGCAGGACGGCCGAGCTCAAGCTCGAACGCCTTTGCGGCAAGAGCGGTTCCTCCGATTGTCGGATCGAGCTTATCGATCGAGATCAGGACAACAAATGCCGTAAGCGAGCAGAGAAGAACCGTATCCGCAAACACCTCGAAAATGCCCCAGAAGCCCTGTTCCGCCGGGCTGTCTGAAGCAGCCTTTGCGTGGGCTGTCGGCGCGGTACCGCAGCCTGCTTCGTTTGAAAGCAATCCGCGCGAAATTCCGAGCCGAAGCTGTTTATTTGAAAGCAGCCTTGAAATTCCGAATCCGCAGGCGCCGCCGGCTGCTGCGCGGAAATCAAACGCACCGTCGATTATCCTTTTCATGATTTCCGGAAGCATTGCCGCGTTTTTTATAATTATAATAAGCGACAAAATAATATATCCTGCCGACAGAACCGGAATGACAACTGCGGAAAAATCCGAAATCCGTTTAAAGCCGCCTAAGGTAACTAATGCGCAAATTACGGCAACGGCGATTCCGGTCAGAACAAGCGGCATTCCAAGAGAATAACTCATCGCGTCCGACGCTGCGTATGACTGAACTATATTTCCGACGGTAAACGAAGAAAAAATGCATAAAAACGAAAAGAGAACAGCTAATTTTTTCGATCCGATTCCTTTTTCGATATAATATGCGGCTCCTCCCACCCTTTTGCCGTTTTCGGTTTTTCTGAAGCGGACGGCAAGGACAATTTCCGCATATTTTATAAGCATGGCGGCAAGCGAGCTTATCCACATCCAGAAGATTGCGCCGGGTCCGCCGGATGTAATCGCTGCCGCAACTCCTGCAATATTTCCGACCCCGAGTGTGCCTGCAAGAGCAATCATTGCGGATTTAAACGGCGAATCTGTTCCGGATTTCTTTTTAAGAAGAGATCGGCATACGGCTTTAGGATATAGAATCGGTCTGCCCTTTAATCTGAAAAAGAACCACAATCCGGCAAGGAACAAAAGGATACTTAAAACCGGAAACAGCAGCCTTTCGTTAATGAAATTCAGAATATTTAAAATGTGCATCCTGTCTGCCTTTCTTTTGCTTCAATCCTGTTTTCAAAAAACATCTCCTTATTTAATTTCATATTCAAACAGGGCTATTCATTATTCGTTAAATTATTATTTTCTTGATTAATACTTGAAATGAATGCGGATATAATGTATAATAGTTTGTAAAATATAATGCAAGCTTAAACAATTGACTGATTTAACAGGTGATTTTATATGTTTTCTGCAATCAGGAACTACATACTTACTTTTTTGATATCTCTTTTGATATTCGGCGCACTTGCGTGGATTGTTATTCATTTTGCGGCGAATTCCATCGGTCAGGGTGATTCGCTCAAGCCGAGCGATATCGAAACCGTGATTCCGGACAGCAACAGCGGCGATGAGCCGGAACCTGTAACGCCGGAAAATCCGATAAACGGAACGAGCTTTAATATCCTTCTGATCGGAACCGACTATCAGCCGGATATCCTGAAGGATTATGACGAGGATGAGCTTAACAAGGACAATGACGGATTTTTTAAGGAAGCAAGAAAAATCTCGGCAGACACGATCGTCCTTTTAAGGGTCGACAAGGAAACAAAGGAATTTGTTTTTTCCGCCATTCCGTCCGAAACGAGAGTAACGGTTGACGGACTTAATACAAGGCTCGGATATGTGTTTGGCGACAAGGGTATCGATTTCTTTGTCGAAAAGATCGAAATGCTCACAAGCCTCAATGTCGACTATTATGCGACGGTCACGGTCAGCGGATTTGAAAATATAATCAACAACCTCGGCAAGATTACTTTTGACGTGCCGAAGAATATGAATTATGTCGACGAATCGCAGAATCTTGTAATCGATCTGAAAAAGGGAACCCAGTCACTGAACGGAAATCAGGCTCTCCAGCTTCTTCGGTACAACCTTTATTCGGACGACGGAGAAACAAGAAGACAGATTGCTGTCTCCTTCCTTAACGCGATGCTGAAGGCTTTTATTACGGATGATAACAAAATGAACGCAACCCAGTATCTTACACTGTTCAAGAAGTATACGACAACGAATTTTACCGATGAGGACCTTGCAGAAAATATCGATCTGATTTTTGCATATAACGAATTTTCAATGAAATTCATCACATTCCCGGGATATAATCTTACCGATGAGCTGACCGACACAAGGTATTTTAAAGCGGATATCAACGAGGCACACAGGCTTTTCAAATCTTATAAATAATTTTTTAGGAGACATATATCGAAATGGACAACAAACTGAAAACAATGGATAAAATTGTTGCACTCTGCAAAACAAGAGGCTTTGTATTTGCCGGATCCGAAATCTACGGCGGTCTTGCAAACACATGGGATTATGGGCCTCTCGGAGTGGAGCTGAAAAATAACATCAAGAAAGCATGGTGGAAAAAATTCGTTTCGCAGTCGAAATACAATGTCGGCCTCGATGCGGCTATTTTGATGAATCCGCAGACATGGGTTGCTTCCGGACATCTCGGCGGCTTTTCCGATCCTCTTATGGACTGCCGCGAATGCAAGGAAAGATTCCGTGCGGACAAGCTTATTGAGGACTGGACAGAGGAAAACGGCGTAAAGCTTGAAAAGCCGATTGATGCCTTTTCTCAGACAGAGATGAAGGAGTTTATCGAAAGCAACAACATCCCGTGCCCCTCCTGCGGAAAGCACAACTTTACCGATATCCGTCAGTTTAACCTCATGTTCAAGACCTTCCAGGGCGTAACGGAGGATGCAAAGAACACCGTTTATCTCCGCCCGGAAACCGCACAGGGAATCTTCGTTAACTTTGTAAACGTTCAGCGTACAACAAGAAAGAAGCTTCCGTTCGGTATCGGACAGATCGGAAAGTCATTCAGAAACGAGATTACTCCCGGTAACTTTATTTTCCGTGTCCGCGAGTTTGAGCAGATGGAGCTGGAGTTCTTCTGCAAGCCGGGAACCGATCTTGAATGGTTTGATTATTGGCGTTCCTTCTGCCGCGACTGGCTGCTTTCTCTCGGGCTGAAGGAGGAGAACCTCAGACTCCGCGACCATTCTCCGGAGGAGCTTTGCTTCTATTCAAAGGCAACAACCGATTTCGAGTTCCTGTTCCCGTTCGGATGGGGAGAGCTCTGGGGAATTGCCGACAGAACCGATTACGACCTTACCCAGCACCAGAACACATCGTCAAAGGATCTTACATATTTCGATCCGGAGACAAACGAGCATTATATTCCGTATGTCATCGAGCCGTCGCTCGGTGTTGAAAGATCCTTCCTCGCCTTCCTTGTTGATGCATATGACGAGGAGCAGATTGCAGAAGGAGACACACGCGTTGTCCTTCACTTCCACCCGGCTCTTGCTCCGGTCAAGGCTGCAATTCTTCCGCTTTCGAAGAAGCTTTCTGAGGAGGCAGGTGCGGTTTATGAGGAGCTTGCTTCCGAATTCAATGTTGAATTTGATGAGGCCGGTTCTATCGGAAAGAGATATCGCAGACAGGATGAGATCGGTACTCCGTTCTGCATCACATACGACTTTGACTCGAAAGAGGACGGCTGCGTAACCGTTCGCGACAGAGATACAATGGAGCAGGTCAGACTTCCGATATCCGAGCTTAAAGCCTACATCGCAGAAAAAATTAAATTCTGATTTGAAAATTATTAAATCCATGCAGAGAGAGATAAAATTTCTGCATGGATTTTTTTCACATTATCGCATTTTCGGAATAAACTGATAAAAACAAACCGATAATTCTCTTGCGGAGGATTTATTTTATGAATTTTGAATGTGATGTCAGTGTAAAGAAGCCGTATCCGCCGATAATGGTCAGCGGCGAGAATCAAAGATATGCCGGGATTCTGATGCGCCTTTATGCCGGGCGCTGCAGCGAGCTTACGACGGTGGATCAATACATTTATCAGAATATCGTACTTGGGGACAAAAAACGCGATATTGCGTCGGTAATCGAGTGTATTGCGATTGTCGAAATGAGGCATTTCAAGATGTTGGGGGAGCTTATCCGCCTGCTCGGAGTAAACCCCAAAATCATGGCGCCGTCGGGAAACAGGAGGGGCAGCTACTGGTCGGGTGAATATGTAAGCTATCAGAAGGATCTGAATTCTGTTTCGCTTTGTGATATTCTTCAGACCGATCTTGAAAGCGAAAAATATGCAATAAAGGATTACACAAACGCAATTGCCCAGATTGAGGATATTTATATTCAGGATGTGCTTGAAAGAATTATTGTCGATGAAAAGCATCATGTTGAAATATTCGAAGGGTTGATTCTTTCTGAATGCTGATGGCATAACGATTATATACTAAAGAGATAAAATACAAATTGCCAATCGGTAAAGCAAATCCGCCGATTGGTAATTTTTATATTGAAATTATTTTTTACAGATAAAACAATAAAATTCTATTGACAATATGTGTTTTATCACATATAATGTAGGTAAAGGCAGGATAAAGGAGCTGGTTAAACTGTTTGAGGTTGAATATTATGAAAAAAGCGACGGTACATATCCGGCTGAGGAATTTATTCTTTCACAAGATATAAAAATGCAGACGAAATTGTTTCGTTTGCTTGAATTACTCGAATTGAAAGGGAACGAATTGCGTGAACCGTATTCAAAATTTCTTTCGGACGGAATTTTTGAAATTCGAGCAATTCAGGGGAATAATATAACGAGAGTCTTGTATTTTTTCGTAATAGGTAAAAAAATCATATTGACAAACGGTTTTGTTAAGAAAACGCAAAAGACCCAAGAAAGTGTAATTGAACTTGCAAAAAAAATACCGTGCAGATTATGAGCTCAGAAAGGAGAATTTGTAATGGGAAAGAACTTCAGAGTAACATTGAACGAGCAGTTGAAAAATCCTGAATTCAAGAAAGAATGGGATGCTCTTGAGCCGGAATATCAGATTATCAAGGCCATGCTTGATGCTCGCAGCGAAAGGTCGATAACACAAAAGCAGCTTGCTGATATTACGGGAATTCCGCAGGCTGATATCAGCAGAATTGAAAACGGCAACGCCAATCCTTCTTTAAAAACCCTGCAAAGACTTGCCGACGGAATGGGAATGAAGCTTAAGCTTGAATTTGTTCCTGCAAACAGATAAACCCGAATTGAAAGAGTAAAAATTCATTTAAACCGGTATGGCACAATGCTTACCGGTTTTTTGCCGTACATTTTTTAAAAAACAATTGAAAAAAGTATAATAATATGATATACTGTACTTAATTTGAAAACCATTATCAAATTCAATGAATAAATTAGAAGAAAAGTGAAGAAAAAATGTCACTGATTGAATGCAAAAGCCTTAAGCTGTCATATGAAAACAATGTGGTAATAAATGATCTTAGCTTCAGCCTTGAAAAGGGAAGCTATCTTTGTATTGTCGGAGAAAACGGGTCGGGAAAGAGCACACTTATAAAAACCCTCCTCGGGCTTAAATTACCGGCATCCGGAGAGATAATTTTCGGCGACGGACTAAAAAAGAACCAGATCGGCTATCTGCCGCAGAAAACCGAGCTGCAAAAAAGCTTTCCGGCAACCGCAGGAGAAATTGTAATGTCCGGGCTTCTAAGCAAAAAGGGCTTGCTTTCCTTTTACACGCAAGCCGACAAAGCTGAGGCTCAAAAAAACATGGAGCTTCTTTCGGTTTTTGATCTTAAAAACAGAAGCTTCAAGGAGCTTTCGGGCGGACAGCAGCAAAGAGTGCTGCTTGCAAGAGCACTTTGCGCAGCAGACAGACTGCTGCTTCTTGACGAACCGGTAGCAGGTCTTGATCCGGTTGCGACAAGCGATATGTACCGCATAATTAAGGATATCAATGAAAACGGAATGACCGTAATTATGGTTTCGCACGATATAAATTCGGCTTTACGATACGCTACGCATATTCTTCATCTTCATAAATACAACGGATTTTTCGGAACTGTTGAGGAGTATAAAAAAAGCAATCCATTCTGGAGGATGAGAAAATGATCGAGGCTATAACTGCACTGTTTTCGCATCCGTTTATGATGCGTGCTCTAATTTGCGGAATATTGATTTCTGTGACCTCCGCTCTGCTCGGCGTCAGCCTTGTTTTAAAGCGGTTTTCGATGATCGGAGACGGTCTTTCGCATGTAGGATTTGGCGCGCTGGCAATAGCTGCGGCGCTGAACCTTGCTCCTCTCGGAGTTGCGATTCCGACAGTCATTGTTGCCGCGTTCCTGCTTCTCAAGCTCAGCAGAACCCGGAGTATGGACGGAGATTCTGCCATTGCGCTTATTTCAACAAGCGCGCTTGCAATCGGCGTTGTTGCGGTCTCTGTTTCGGGCGGAGTAAATATCGATGTAAACAATTACATGTTCGGAAGCATTCTCGGTCTGTCGGAAAGTGACATGTGGCTCAGCATTATTCTTTCGGCTGTTGTAATTCCGCTTTTTGTTATCATGTACAACAGGATTTTCTCGATTGCATTCGACGAGGTATTTGCAACAGCTACAGGCACGCCGTCCGGGGTATACAATGCGGTAACCGCAATTCTTGCGGCGCTCACGATCGTACTCGGAATGCGGCTGATGGGAACGCTTCTTATATCGAGCCTTATCATATTTCCGCCGCTTACGTCGATGAGGGTATTCAAGAGCTTTAAGGGTGTTGTGATCTCGTCGGCAATAATCCCGGTTTTCAGCTTCTCGGTCGGGCTCATTTCATCATATCAGTTTAATTCACCGACCGGCGCAAGCGTTGTTATTGTAAATCTGATCCTGTTTTTGATCTTTACTGTCATTGGCTTTTTAAAGAAGAGGATAAATTCAGGCAGATGATTTTCCGGCTTGTGCGATCTGAAAAGCAGCTTTTATACAGGAGTGTCAATTCCTGATTTGCAGCTTCTTTTAAAGCCGGATGAAAAATGTCGGTTTAATCGGATTTTTAGCACTCGCACATGTCTGTGTGTTAAAAGTCCGATTTTCTTTTATAGTTCTTTAAATCGTAATTTTTGCCCTTAAAAATTGTAAAACCGCTGTCAAAAGGCAGGCAGACAGGCAACTGTTGCGAAAATGTTAAATAAATGTAAACTAATCAAAAAACTATTGATTTTTACTGATTCCGGTTATATAATCATAACTGTTAGCACTTAGAGCGATTGAGTGCTAACGTATAACAAAGATAATAATACACATGGAGGTAATAATATTATGACAATTAAACCGCTTTCAGACAGAGTTGTTATTAAGCTCGTAGAGGCTGAGGAAACAACAAAGAGCGGAATCATTCTTGCAGGATCCGCAAAGGAAAAGCCGCAGGTTGCAGAGGTAGTTGCAATAGGCCCCGGCGAATACGATGATAACGGCAACCTCAAGCCGATGACAGTCAAGGTCGGCGATAAGGTAATTACAAGCAAATATTCCGGAACAGAAGTAAAATGCGACGGAGAAGAGTACACGATTGTAAGACAGGGCGACATTCTCGCTATCGTTGAATAATCTTTTAAATATCAGGGAGGATTTATTATGGCTAAAGAATTGGCATATGGCACAGAAGCAAGAGAAGCCCTTTTAAGAGGCGTTGATAAGCTTGCAAATACAGTAAAGATTACAATGGGCCCTAAGGGCAGAAACGTTGTTCTCGATAAGAAATACGGTGCACCGCTTATTATTAACGACGGTGTTTCGATTGCAAAGGAAATCGAGCTTGACGACTCGATGGAAAACATGGGTGCACAGCTTATAAGAGAGGTAGCCACAAAGACCAACGATGCAGCAGGTGACGGTACAACTACCGCAACACTTCTTGCACAGGTTATGGTAAGAGAGGGCATGAAGAACGTTACAGCCGGTGCAAACCCGATGGTTCTCCGCAAGGGTATGCAGAAGGCAGTTGACGTTGCAGTTAAGAAACTCAAGGACATTTCAAAGCCTGTAAACGGCTCTGACGATATCAAGAGAGTCGGAACAGTTTCCTCCGGCAACGAGGTAATCGGCACTCTCATTGCAGATGCAATGGAAAAGGTTACAGCCGACGGCGTTATCACTGTTGAGGAATCCAAGTCTGCCGAGACATACTGCGAGGTTGTTGAGGGTATGCAGTTTGATCGCGGATATCTTTCTCCTTATATGGTTACCGATACAGAGAAGATGGAGGCTGTCATCGACGATGCTCTGATTCTTATCACAGACAAGAAAATTTCGAACATTCAGGAGCTTCTTCCGCTTCTTGAAAAGATTGTTCAGTCAGGCAGAAAGCTTGTTATCATTGCCGATGATGTTGAGGGAGAGGCTCTTACAACACTTATTCTCAACAAGCTGAAGGGAACATTTACCTGTGTTGCTGTCAAGGCACCGGGCTTCGGCGACAGAAGAAAGGATATGCTCCGTGATATCGCAGTCCTTACTGGCGGTGAGGTAATTTCCGACGAGCTCGGTCTTGAGCTTAAGGATACAGGACTTGAGCAGCTCGGCAGAGCATCCCAGGTCAAGATCAACAAGGAGAACACAATTATTGTCGGCGGTGCCGGCGATTCCGAGGCTATAAAGGCAAGAGTTGCTCAGATCAAGGCTTCTATTGAGACTACAACATCCGACTTTGACCGTGAGAAGCTTCAGGAAAGACTTGCAAAGCTTTCCGGCGGTGTTGCCGTTATCAAGGTAGGCGCTGCTACAGAAACAGAAATGAAGGAAATGAAGCTCCGCATTGAGGACGCTTTAAACGCTACAAAGGCAGCTGTTGAGGAGGGAATCGTCGCAGGAGGCGGTGTTGCACTTCTCAATGTTGTTAAGGATGTCAAGGCGCTTGTTGCAACTCTCGAGGGAGATGAGAAGATCGGTGCACAGCTCATCTGCAAGTCTCTTGAGTACCCTGTAAGACAGATTGCAGAGAATGCAGGCTATGAGGGATCGGTTATAGTAAACCACATCCTCGAGTCCGACAAGATCGGATACGGCTTTGATGCATCTGTTGAGGAGTATGTTGACATGGTTGACAGCGGAATCGTTGACCCGACAAAGGTTACACGTTCGGCTCTCCAGAACGCTTCCTCTATTGCAATGATGATCCTCACAACCGAGGCAGTTGTTGCCGACAAGAAGGAAGAGAATCCTGCACCGCAGGCTCCGATGGGCGGCGGAATGGGCGGTATGTATTAATCCGAATCCCAAAAAGAAAAATATTTACCCGTGCAGCATTGCTGCACGGGTTTTTGTGTCTTGTTTCCTTTTTCAGCCGTTTTTGGAGGAGCAAAAAAGTTTCGGGAAAAACAAAAAAGCGAAGACAAAGTCTTCGCTTGAATGGCGCTGTTATTAAATGTGCTGCTTTTAAAAGAAAACCTATTCGCTATCTTCTTCCTTTGCCTCGATCTTAAAATGCCGCCTGAGATATACGGTAAGCTCGTAGGTGTTCTTTTTGAGGTTGCTTTCAAGTGTTCCTTTTTCGTCGTAGGTGTCATAGAGGACATCAGCAGAAACTCCCTGAATTGCCGGAGCTGTTTTAAAGAACTCGGAAAAGTCGTATGCCGTACCTTTTGATATTATATCTACCATCGACAGCGTGTCGGTATCGCAGACAAAAAGCAGAAACAGATTGTTTATCAGCGCGTCGTCAAATCCGCCGTAATATATCGCGTTCATTGCCTGAATTATATAGCCTGTTTCCTTTTTTTGCGAATACGACGGAACAACATATGCACAGGTTGACTGAGAAATCGCGCCGCCGTAGTCCTTTTGAGAGCTGTCTATCTTCGGAAAGGGAAGAATGCCCCAGTCAAAGCCCTTGTTTGTAAACTGGAAGAAATCGCTGATTTCGCCGATATAAAACGGCAGCTGTCCTGCCATAAACAGCTTAAGAGCGTCATAATCGTCGCTCGTGTCCGGGAAAAAAGCACCCTTTTCGAGCATTGCCGTCATAAGATCCATATAACGCTGTGTTTTATCGGTTAACAAAGCCGGTGTGGGATTTTCGGTCATGCTGTTGCTGAAGAATTTCTGCCCGGTTCCGTAATAAAGGGTGGAAAGAAGATTTTTTGTGCTTCCGAGGTCTGATCCGATGGCAAAATACTCTGTATCGTCCTCGTCATTCTGATCTCCGGTGTCGGCAGAGGATTTTGAGCTATAGTATTCATTGATTTTGTCGGCATAGTATGAAAGCATGTCAAAGGTCCATGCATCGCTATATACGGCGCCGTACGGGATTTCGAGATTCATACTGCGCAGCAGATCCTTGTTTACAAAGATGCACTCATAGCTTTCGGTAAGCTCGGATGCCTCTCCGATTATCGCAAAGGTCTTTTCTCCGGCAGAGGAGGAGAGCATCGCATCATAATTGAAGAACGGAGCGGTATAATCTGTCCCCTCAAGGATACTTACATCGGCTATGGCATTGTTTTCCTGAAGAAAGCCGACATAGCTTGCAGGAAGGAGAACCAGATCGGCATAGTACTGTCTCTTTCTTTTGGCATCCATCATTTCGTTTAAAATGACGTCGACTCTCTTTTTTGTACGGTTGATTTTTACGTTATACTTCCGCTCGATATACTCATCTCGCGTTTCGTTTAACGAATTATAGAACTGATATAAATCTGAATAGACATTTGTAAAATCCGAAACCTGAACTATATTGATTTCCGTACCGCCCATGTCGACCGATTTAAGCTCGGAAAGGTACTTGACAGCCTTTTCGAAATTGTCCGGCAGGTCAACGATGTGATACGGATTGTCTGTATCGCTGTCGGGAGCGCTTTCGGAGTCGGCAGTTGTATCTGTTGATTCCTTATCGAACGGATAATTGATTACTATCAAACCGCATGAGGAAAGAATTACCGCTAAGACAATTGCAAATGAAACAATTGCGGTAAACAGATGTACTCTTTGCTCGGTTTTCGGTTCTTTTTTCATTTTTCACCTTAAAAAGCATTAGTTTTTGCCAAATAAAGGGGGATGTGCCGCATCCCCCCTTGCTTTTACGGACTACAGTGTGTTTAACGGCAGCTCAGACAAGCTTATATGTTGTACCCTGAGGAGTGTCAACAAGCTGTATACCTCTGCTTGCAAGCTCGTTGCGTATTCTGTCTGCCTCTGCATAGTTTTTCTCTTTTTTTGCAGCTGCTCGAAGCTCTATCATCCTTAAAATCTCCGGATCGCCATCTGATGTCTCATTTTCGGGCTTTTCAACCGGTTTTGTCAGGTCAAGAGCAAGAACCCGGTCAAAGTCGTTTATAAGAGCGAGCTTTGTTTTCTCGCTTATATCCGCCTTTAGGACATCATATACCGCGGTTATGGCAAGAGAGGTATTGATGTCGTTTTCGATAGCCTCGGTAAAGCTCTTTTTATACTTTTCAAATGCTTCCTTATCAAGCTCTCCCTCGTCCTTAAGCGCAGAGCATTTTGCTCTCAGCTTTGCATACGCCGTAGATGCGTTATCAAGGGCATCATAGGAGAAAACAAGCGGCTTGCGGTAATGCGAGAGCAGGCAGAAAAATCTGTATGCCAGTGGATCGTAGCCCTTTTCCTTAAGCAGGTCAAGAATCAGAAATTCTCCCTTGGATTTTGACATCTTTCCGCTTGTTGTATTGAGGTGAAGAACGTGGAACCAATAATTGCACCATTTGTGACCCAAAAAGGCTTCCGACTGGGCAATTTCGTTTGTATGATGCGGAAATGCGTTGTCAACCCCTCCGCAGTGAATATCAAGATACTCTCCGCAATATTTGATTGAAATTGCAGAGCACTCTATATGCCATCCGGGATATCCTACGCCCCACGGGCTGTCCCATTTAAGCTCCTGATCGTCAAATTTGGATTTTGTGAACCAGAGTGCAAAGTCTGCCGGATTTCTCTTGTTGCTGTCGCCCTCGACGCCCTCTCTTACGCCGACTGCAAGATCGTCTGCGTTGTGCTCACCGAAAACATAGTATTTATCAAGCTTTGAAATGTCAAAATATACATTTCCGCCGGATATGTACGCATAGCCCTTTTCGAGCAGCTTTTCGATCATGGAAATGAACTCCGGAATGCATCCGGTCGCCGGCTGTGTTACATCCGGCTTTTTGATATTGAGCTCCTCACAGTCCTTCATGAACGCATCGGTATAGAATTTTGCAATCTCCATGACCGATTTGTGCTCTCTTTTTGCGCCCTTGAGCATTTTATCCTCACCGTCGTCGCTGTCGCCCGAAAGATGACCGACATCGGTGATGTTCATTACACGCAGAACCTCATATCCGAGGTAGTCAAGCGATCTTACAAGCGCGTCCTCCATGATATATGAGCGCAGATTTCCTATATGTGCAAAATGATATACCGTTGGGCCGCAGGTGTATATCTTGACCTTTCCCGGCTCGTTTGTTTTGAATTCTTCTCTTGTTCTTGTCAGACTGTTATATAGCTTCATACCGTAAATTCCTTTTCGTTTCTGCTTTGTTTCCTATCTGTTTTTTTATTATCTCTTTTCGGATTCTTCAAGCGCCTTAAGCTGCTTTTCCAGCTTTTCGATTTTGTGCTGCAGCTTACAAAGCTCCTGAGAAATCGGGTCGGGAATATGTATCTGGTCAAGATCGCTTTGAGTATCCTTTACTCTTACATTGTTCTGCCTTACGACTCTTGCCGGAATACCTACTGCCGTTGAATTTTCAGGCACATCGGAAAGAACAACCGCGCCGGCTGCGATTTTGGAATTTGCGCCGACTCTGATCGGACCGAGCACCTTTGCGCCTGCGCCCACCATGACATTGTCGCCGAGCGTCGGATGCCTTTTTCCTATATCCTTTCCGGTTCCTCCGAGCGTTACTCCCTGATAGAGCGTACAGTTGTCGCCGATTTCGGCTGTCTCTCCGATAACAACGCCGCTTCCGTGGTCGATAAAGAGTCCCTTTCCGATTTTTGCTCCCGGATGTATTTCTATTCCGGTAAGAAGTCTTGCAGTCTGGCTTATCAGTCTTGCCGTGAATATATGTCCTCTTTCATGAAACATGTGCGCAAGCCTGTATGCAAGCAGAGCGTGAAAGCCGGAGTAGAGAAGTGCGATTTCCGCATCGCTCGACGC
>CAKSER010000035.1 GCA_934447715.1 uncultured Eubacteriales bacterium
GGTCAACATGTCGGATCTTATAACCACATTTATGGGTCAGAACAACAAGGACGGCGATAAGCACGAGCTTGACGCAGTATATTCAAGCTCTGTGGTATACGATCTTGTAAATTCGCTCAATTCTGTCGAAACAACAAAGAACAACCTGAAGGCTTTAAAGGAATACCTTGAAAAAAACGAGGAAATAAAGTCTCACACAACCGCGATTCAGTATTCGTACGATCTGAATATGAATATCTTCACCGAGGACCCTAACGGAAAATATATAAGGTCGGAGCTTGACCCGATCCTCGAGCTTATGGGAATGAAAAACAGCTCCTCGATTGCCTCATCTTCTTCGTCCTCATCGTCCTCATCGATATTCGCGCAGGGAAGCATGATGTCCTATACTCCTGTTGTCTGGGAGGAGATATTGCCGGGAGAGGACGGCAGCCTTGTTTCTGATCTGCTTGATGTACAGTACGAATTTGTCGATGAAAAGGGAAGATGGCCGCAGTCGTATGATGAGGTTGTCCTGATAGTCAACGAAAACAACGAGATCAGCGATTTTGTTCTTTATGCCCTCGGTCTTAAGAGCTATGAGGAGATGGAGAAAAACATAAAGAGCGCGTTTTTAAAGGAACCGATCGATACGGATAATCTCGGCAAATGGTCATACGACGAGATATATAATAAGACCTTCAAGCTTGTTTTAACGCCTGATATGTACCAAAAGCAGGCTGACGGAAGCTATATAGACATTTCGCAGAACGACGCCGGGCTTTCATATCTTCTCGACAATGAAAAGACATATACCGAGCTCAAGATTGTCGGAATAATCAGAGCGAGTGATAAGGCGGTTTCGTCGATGATGAGCGGCGCAATCGGTTATACATCGGCTCTTACCGAGCATGTTATAAAAAGCATAAGCGACTCCGAGATTGTAAAAACGCAGATTGAAAACCCCACGATAGATGTTATATCTGGGCTTCCGTTTAAAACCGGAGACGAAAAGGAACTTTCTGCAGGCGAAAAGACACAAAAGGTAAAGGAATACATTTCCTCTCTTGACGATAAGGAGAAAATAGCTCTTTACAGAAGCATTCTCTCGGTTCCGTCGAAGGAATATGTAGACTCGGCAGTTTCGCAGTATTTTGCATCACTTACCCGTGAGGAGATCGAAAAGGCGGTCGTTGAGGTATATAAGGAAAAGATGGGAATTACCGATACGGCGCAGATTGAGGAATATCTTTCATCTCTTGACGACACACAGCTTTATTCGATGATCTATGAGTATATGCAGACGTCGATATCCGAGGAATATGCCGCACAGATTGCAGAAGTCAGCGATGAGCAGATAGTTTATCTCTTTGAAAGCAAGGAATATACCGAAAATGAGTATGCCGAAATATATGATAGCTTCATCCCGGACGGATACTCGGAGCTTACGTATGAAAGCGCGCTTAAAACGCTCGGATATGTAGATATCGACTCGCCCGAGCAGATAAATATATATTCAAAGACCTTCAGTGATAAGGAAAGCGTTGCCGATATAATAAGCGCCTATAACGCATCCGTAAAGGAGGAGGATCAGATTTCCTATACAGACTATATTTCGCTTCTTCTTTCGTCGGTGTCGACGATTATAGATTCTATCAGCTATGTTCTGATTGCATTTGTTTCGATTTCGCTGATCGTTTCTGCGATAATGATAAGCGTTATAACCTATATTTCGGTAATAGAAAGAACAAAGGAGATCGGAATTCTCCGTGCAATCGGCGCTTCAAAGCACAATGTAACAAGCGTGTTCAATGCAGAGACATTTATCATCGGAACGGTATCCGGTGTTCTCGGCGTCGGGATTACCTTGCTGCTGCTTATACCGGTAAATATCGTTCTGCATCATCTTACCGGAATCGAAATTCTGTCAGCGCAGCTCACAGCCGATAAATGCGCTTTGTTCATTCTTATAAGCATGCTCCTTACCGTAATTGCAGGACTTGTACCTGCGCGCAGTGCCGCAAAGAAGGACCCTGTTATAGCGCTCCGCACCGAATAAGGTGGGTAAACCGAATAAAAAGAACTTATAATTTTAAAATCCGGCAGACGGTTGTGTCTGCCGGATTTTTGTAATATCGGAATGCGGTTTTTTCATATACTTGTCTAAAAAGAAAATCCGAAAAGAAAAAAGAGGCAATTGAAAGGACTGTATGATGAAATATTATCTTGAAAGCGAGGATGCGGTTGTAAAAGAGCTTAAAAGCTCATATGACGGACTGTCATCCGCCGAGGCTTCAAGGAGGCTTTCGAAGCTCGGGAAAAACAAGCTGGATTCAAAAAAGAAGGAGGGAATAGTAAAAAGCTTTTTTAGGGCGCTGCTTGATCCGATGATCATAATGCTGCTTATTGCCGCCGGAATTTCAACCGCGACCGCAATAATACAGAACGAATCATTTACCGATCTTTTTATTATTTTGTTCGTTGTTGTTATAAATACCGTCCTGAGCGTTTTTCAGGAGCGGAAGGCAGAACACGCAATCGAGGCGCTGAAGGAGCTTACCGCGGCGACCTGCACCGTTATAAGAGACAAAAAAACTATTACGGTAAAAAGCGAGGATGTTACTATCGGAGATGTTGTTCTGCTTGAGGCAGGAAATCAGGTGCCTGCGGATTGCAGAATTATCGAATCCTATTCGCTTAAGGCGGATGAGTCCGGTCTTACAGGAGAATCGGTCTCGATTGGCAAGCTGTGCGGTGTTCTGTCGCTTAAAAGGGATAAAGGGGATATTCCCTTAGGCGACCGCAAAAACATGCTGTTCAGCGGCTCTACAATCGTCTACGGCAGAGGCAAGGCAATTGTGACCGATATCGGAATGAATACCGAAATGGGAAAGATTGCAGGGGCGCTTAACGATTCGGTATCCGAGCAAACGCCGCTGCAAAAGAAGATGTCCGAGCTTTCGTCCATGCTCACAAGGCTGGTTGTTATAATCAGCATGGCGGTTTTTGTGTTCGGCATTCTGAGATCCGGTACATTTAACGGAAAAATAGTTCTTGACACCTTTTTAATGTCGATTGCCCTGGCGGTTGCCGCAATTCCGGAGGGCTTGCCTGCGGTTGTAACGATAATCCTTTCGGTCGGCGTTACCTCAATGTCAAAAAAGAACGCGCTTATAAGAAAGCTGAGCGCGGTCGAAACGCTCGGCTCGACACAGATAATATGCACGGATAAGACAGGTACGCTGACCAAGAATAAAATGACGGTAACCGATGTCTATACGGCAGATGATGATATGCTGATGAAGGCTATGCTTCTTTGCGTCGATGCAAAGCCGGACACAAGAGGCAAAAAGGCGAAAATAAACGGCGAGCCGACAGAAACTGCGCTTGTTGAATATGCGCTTTCAAAGGGATTAAGCTATTTTGATATAAACGAAAAATACAAAAGAGTTTTTGAAATACCGTTTGAATCCGAAAGAAAAATGATGACGGTTCTGTGCGCCGCCGGCGGATCCTATATACAGCTTACAAAGGGCGCGTGCGAGGTGCTTTTAAAGCGCTGCGACCGCTTCCTTGACTTCGGTGGAAGAATTGTTGCAATGAGCGCAAGTCAGAGACATTCTATCGAAGAAAAAATAAAGGGCTGCACAGGGCGTGCGCTTCGCGTTCTCGGATTTGCGTTTGCAATCCGGGATTCTGTTCCAAGCCATAGAACCGATCAAAGCGAGGATATTGAAAACAGGCTTGTTTTTGTAGGCTTTGCAGGCATGATGGATCCGTGCAGACCGGAGGTACGAGATGCGCTTGTACGGTGTAAAAGCGCCGGAATCAGAACAATAATGATAACCGGCGATCACAAGGATACTGCGGTTGCAATCGGGAAAAGCCTCGGGATTATTACTAATGAAAGCGAGGCAATGTCAGGCTCCGAGCTTGATATGCTTGACGAGGCAAAAATCGCTCAGGCTGCCGAAAAATGCTCGGTATTTGCAAGAGTTCAGCCGGAGCACAAGACAAAAATCGTAAAAGCCTTAAAATCCAAGGGCTATGTCGTCGCAATGACCGGAGACGGTATTAATGACGCGCCGTCAATAAAATCGGCGGATATCGGAATCAGCATGGGTGTTGCCGGAACCGATGTTACAAAGGGAGTTTCCGACATGGTGCTTGCGGATGATAATTTTGCAACTATCGAAAGCGCCGTAGAAGAGGGGCGGAGAATATATGACAATGTAAAAAAGGTAATACAGTTCCAGCTTTCGACAAATATGGCGGAGGTTGTTGTAATCTGCGCATCCTCGCTTATGGGACTTTCGATCTTGTCTCCGTCACATCTTTTATGGATAAATATGGTAACAGACTGCGCTCCCGGATTGGCTCTCGGAATGGAAAAAATTGACAACGATGTGATGAAAAGAAAGCCGAGAGATTCAAAGGAAAGTGTTTTTTCGGACGGAGCAGGTGCAGATATGATTATACAGGGGCTGTTTATGTCTGCATTGATTTTTCTGTCGTTTTTTGTCGGACAGGTTTTCGAATTCGGAAGATTCGGAATTTTCAGTTCATCCATCGGAGCCTCGATGGCGTTTCTGACAACTAATTTTACCGAAATTTTTCACGCGGTCTGTATGCGTTCAAGGCGTGAATTTATTTTAAAAATCAAGCACAGGAACCTGTGGCTGACTGCAGCATTTCTTCTTACAACGATACTTACACTGGGAGTAATCAGAATAGAATTTTTTGCAGGCTTATTTGAATTTGCCGCATTAAATAAATTACAGGTTGCAGTATCGATCGGAATTGCTTTTTTGATTGTACCGTTTGTTGAGCTTACAAAGCTTATTCAAAAAATCATAGGATAAATCGTTAAATAAATCAAAACGGTATAAATCGTCCTAAATACTGCCAAAACCAAAAACCGGGGATCGCAGGTGTTATAAGCCCACGATCCCCGGTTTTTTATTCCCTCAATTTAATTAAATTTATATTTAGTAGAATTAGCAGCAAAATTGTCCGCAGACATTATCGAGCTGCTGCCGTACAGGAATTCGGTATTCCCTCCGATAAGTCCGCGAAAAATGCACCGGATGACCCCATTGATCTAATTCTAACTAATCGAAAAAACGCGCTGCGTTATGAATGCGTCTTTCGGACGAGACATCCGGTATATGTATTTTATAAAATTTGAAAGCTTATTCAAGAACCGTAATCACGGCTGTTACCGTTTTGCCGTCTCCGGTAACGGAAATTTCCGGTTTGAATGAGGTCGACGCCTTTGCTCCGATCCTCCACTTCCATGTGACATTTCCGTTTGAATCCGACATTGCTTTTCCGAGCCCTTTTGCGGAGGAATATCCCGAGCTGTATTTTACCTTGCATTCATATTCGGTGCCTGGTCTTCCCTTCACGGTTATGTGCGCATAGTTCCCTCTTTGAACAGAATATGAACAATCAACAATTACAAGATCAGACGTGCCGGGCGTGCTTACGCTTGTGCTTTCGGAGGTTTTCGGCACATCTAATGAATTCGGCTGCGCCTCGAAGGTTGTATCCGGCACAGCTGTTGTCCGATGTGTCAAAACCGGAGCTTCTGTTCCGTGATCGACAATCAGCTCTCTGTTTTTACGGTTTTCTTTAACAAAGAACGGAATCAGCACGGCAATAGCCGAGACGACAAGGAAAATCCAGACAACCGAAGCAATTGCCGTGGTTGTCCTCTTGTCCTTTCTTGAGATATCCTCGTCGCTTGCAGTCCACAGCAGCGCAATGCCTAAGGGAGGAAGAATTATAATTAGAGCAACTAAAACGAAAGGCTCCTTTTTAACCGAATTCTTTAAAAAACTTACGATTTTGTTTATCATCCTTCTTCCTCCTTCCGCTGCAATTAATTCTTTATCTTAAAAGCTTCGCTTCTGCCGTGATTTTATCGCCCGATTTCATCGAAATCGTCCTTATATTTTTATCGGGGGTATAAAGCTCAAAGGTTGTATCCCGGAACGCCTCAAGCTCAGCCTTAAGAAGTCCGTTTTCCCAAGTTATGTCCGCATAAACACCGCATCTTGCAAGCATTCTGCCGATTCTTCCTTTTTTCCATTGCTTCGGAAGGGCCGGGAGAAGATACAGCCGCTTATCGTCCGAAAACATCAGCATTTCCTGAATTGCAGCAGGAAAACCGATATTTGCGTCTATCTGGAAAGGCGCAAGCGGCATGTTTAGTGTCAGACCGTTATCTGCCCAGTCGTTGTGGGTCGTAAACAGATTGCGCATTACACAGCCCTTGACGACTCTGTTAAGCGACTCAAATGCAAGCTCTGCATCTCCCACTCTTGCCATCAGATTTGCATTCTGAACAAGCGACCAGCTTGTTTGGGAGCCTATTCCGAGCGTCATTCTCTCGATTCCGCCGTTACGGTATATTTCATCCGTCTTTTCATCCTTATGCGCAAGCTCAAGACCCGGGAACATAGGATAAAGGTGCGACTGATGGCGATGATAAGGATTATCCGGGAAGTCCGGATGAAGCCATTCTCTCGGCGCGCCGTTTTCGTTTACAAGATATTCGGGAGCGCCGCCAAGCATCCTTTTGTAGTCTGAAAGCTCCTTTTCACCGATAAGCTCTGTCTTTTCGGCGATGTCGCAAAGGTTTATAAACAGCTCCTTTATAATTGCAATATCCATTGTCGCATCGATCGACGACTGGCAGGTTGACGGGAGCTTTATACCGGCATTTTTATAATTTTCGGTGTGATTTTCCGGAGAAACCGACGGGCATACATGCCATGTTTCTCCTTTCCAGATGACAAAATCGCAGTAGAACTTTGCAGCCTCGCGCATGAACGGAAGCGCTCTGTTTTTAAGAAAGTCATTGTCTCTTGTAAACAGATAATAATCGTAGTAATGCTGTGCAATCCAGCCTGCCCCACCTGTCCAGTTTGTGATGTGCTGCTTTAAGCAGACATGCTTAAGTCCGCCGGGCATGGATACCGCAGGCAGGAAAATTCCGTCACATCCGTAAATCTTTTGAGCATTTTCCTTCATTTCATCGATTGCCGCATCATAGTAGTCGAAAAGCGGCATGCAAAGTTCCTTGAGATTTCCGGAAAGAACATGCCAGTACGTCATCTCGATATTGATATTTGCCATGTTGAACGCCCAGAACGCGCGGTATTCGCCGCTCCAGAGACCGGTGAGGTTTAC
This sequence comes from uncultured Eubacteriales bacterium, assembly GCA_934447715.1. GTDB lineage: Bacteria > Bacillota > Clostridia > Oscillospirales > CAG-272 > HGM12657. The sequence continues at coordinate 7,177 of CAKSER010000035.1, forward strand.
CGGGTTCGATCCAACGGCAGTCGAGCAGATGAAAAGATATTTTCCGAAGGCATACATCCTCTCGGCAAGAGCCGCAGGCAGCTCGCTTTCGTATGCCATATCAAGCAGCTCCTCGTTTGACCTTTCTCTGTCCTCCCTGCAGTCAAGCTCGAACCGGCAGCGGTCAAAAAGCTCCTTATGAAGCGGAATATGTCTTGAAAGCAGAGTGTCATAATCGCACGGAAGCTTTTCGATTTCCTCTTTGAGGCGCTTCCATTCGGTTTTGTGAGTTCCCTCTGTGAACAGCTTTGCAATTACAAGCGTTTTTTCGCCTCTTATGACCCTTACAACGACGCCGTGCTCTTTTTTGCCGATTTCAGCCTTGAAAAACAGCCACTGACCGTCATCCGATCTTTCGGTTAACGAATTTTCGGGAATTTTAATCTTCCCTTTTCCGAGATAATCCGGCGTGTGAAGCGAGATATCGATCTCGCTGTCTTTCGGGCACAGCGTAACAACAGCATCGTCCGCTCTTGAAACAAACGATCTTCTTTCAAAATTCTCACCATTGCAGCTGTATTTTACATATGCCTCGGCTTTGTCAAGATAAACTCCCCTTTCGTAATTTGAAAAGGAGTTCTTGATAGGCAGTCTGATACAAATATCCGCTGCCGGAAAAGGATATGCCTCGTGAGGAGCATAGCCACGGTCAATGAGTGCCTTGTTTAAAAGCGTGTCAGCCTTTTTGACCTTGCCTGAGAAGATAAGCTCTCTCATTTTCGGCAAAATGTCGCTTACATCCGGCAGCTCGGAAACCTTTCCCTCTCTCCAAAGATAGGTGCTTGTCAGCATGATGCGCTCGTTTGAAATGTTTCCGTAAACAAGAGCCCCGGTAAAGCCGTTTCCGATCGGAGCACCCTCGCGCCAGTTGTCGCTCCACCATAAGGAGGGACGTTTCATTTTATATATAATATTTGCATTATTCATCATTTTTCTCCGTTCTCTTACAAATATATATAAATTCTATCACTAAAAAAACCTTAAGTCAATAAAAAGCTTCATCTCTATTGATTTTTCTGCAATTATATTTATAATATTATAGGTATTGTAAAAATTATAGGAGAATAGTAAAAAAGGACAGAGGGCTGTCCGGAGGAAAAATGTTTAAGCTTTTCAGATTTTTAAAACCCTACAAAAAAGAACTAATACTCGGACCGGCATTCAAGGTTCTCGAGGCGATATTCGAGCTGCTCGTGCCTCTTGTAATGAAGAAGATAATCGATGTCGGCGTAAAGAATCAGGATTCAAAATATGTGCTGACACACGGGCTGATAATTCTTGCTCTCGGGCTTATCGGCTTCTGCTCGACGCTGGTTTGTCAGTACCTTGCCTCGGCTGCATCCCAAGGGACCGGCACGGTTCTTCGCAAGGAGCTTTTTAAGCATATAAACTCCTTTTCCTGCAAGGAGCTTGATAAATTCTCATCGTCAAAGCTGCTTACAAGACTGACAAGCGATATAAATCAGATTCAGCTTGCGGTTGCTTCGCTTATAAGACTGACAATCCGCGTTCCGCTGCTTATAATCGGTGCGATTATTATGTCGTTTACAATCGATTCGAAGCTTGCAATCGTCATACTTGTAATTTCGCCGATCATCTCGGGAATAATCTGGCTTGTGATGAACAAGGCATTTCCGCAGTTTAAAAAGGTTCAGACAAGCCTTGAAAAGGTCGTTCAGTCAACCTCGGAAAATCTTGTCGGAATGAGGGTTATCCGCGCCTTTAATGCGGAGGAGGATCAGATAAGCCGCTTTAACGAAAATGCAGAGGAGCTCTCCGGGCATTATAAAAAAGCGACCATGCTCTCCTCAATTCAGGGACCGCTTACGGCGCTTGTCGTTAACTTCGGTATAATTGCGATTCTGTGGCAGGGAGCGTTCCGTGTCGACACAGGAGCGCTTACACAGGGCGGAATTATTGCCCTCGTCAATTATATGACCCAGATCAATATTGCTCTTGTAGCCGCCGCAAAGCTGGTTGACACGTTCATCAAGGCAGGCGCAAGCGCTTCGAGAATCAACGAGGTGTTTGATACGGTTCCGTCGATTACCTACGGAAGCGAAGAGGCAGCTGCCGAAAGCACCGAGGCTGTTTCGCTTAATGATGTCTCGTTTTCATATGCCGGACTTAAAAATGCCGTTTCCGGGATCAATTTAAATATTGAAAAAGGCAGCACATACGGAATTGTCGGCGGAACCGGCTCCGGAAAGTCTACCCTTGTTTCGCTTATTGCAAGATTTTACGAAGCAGAGACAGGCGATGTTATGCTTTTTGGAAAGAATATAGACAAGTATTCCTTTGATGCGCTGAAAAAGACCGTCTGCCTCTGTCCTCAGAAGGCTGCTGTTCTTTCGGGAGATGTAAGATATAATATTTCGCTTGCATCGAGCAGCAAAACCGACGATGAGCTGATAGAGGCTCTTAAGGTGGCGCAGGCATATGACTTTGTAATGCAGAAGGGCGGTCTTGATGCAATTCTCGAGGAAAACGGAAAGAATCTTTCCGGCGGTCAGAAGCAGAGGATCTCGCTTGCAAGAGCAATCGCCTCGGATGCAAAAATAATGATTTTCGACGACTGCTTCAGCGCGCTCGACGCGGCAACCGAAAAAGCCCTCCGTTCCGCATTAAGAGAAAGAGCGGAAAAGAACGGAACAACAATTATAATTATTTCGCAGAATGTAAGATCGGTTCGCAGCTGTGACAAAATCTGTGTTCTTGATGCCGGAATCTGTGTCGGCGTCGGCACGCACGATGAGCTTCTTACATCCTGCCATGAATACGCAGAAATCTTCAGCTCACAGAACAGGGGGGATGACAGCAATGAAAAAGCTTAAGCCGGATTACAAAGCCGCTTTAAAATATTTAAAGCCGCAGCGTTTAAATATCATACTGAACTTCATCTGCTCGCTTTTGTCTGTCGGATTTATGCTGATGATCCCGGTGCTCGTCGGAAAGATCGTCGACCTTATCGTTTCTCCCGGAAATGTTGACTTTTCATCGCTTCCGACGCTGCTGATTCTTACTGCCGTCTCGGCAATACTGTACGCCGTTTTCGGATGGCTCTGCTCTGCCCTTTCCGGCGTTGCGGCGGCAAATGCGGTAAAGCAGATCCGCGAGGATGCTTTCAGACAGATCAATATCGCAACCCCTAAGTACCTTGACAAAACTCTAAAGGGCGATATTATAGCAAGAATATCAACAGATGCGGAGTTTGTATGCGACGGACTTTTACAGGGTATCACCCAACTGTTTACCGGAGTTTTAACTCTTATCGGAACGCTGATACTGATGTTTACGATCAGCCCGATTGTAGCTCTTGTAGTCTTTGTACTAACCCCTCTTTCGCTTCTTGTTTCCACATTTGTAGCCAAGGGCTCGTTTAAGCACTTCAAGGAGCAGTCGGTGCTTCAGGGAAACATCTCATCAATCGCCTCCGAAACATTCGAAAATCAGCGTCTTATCAACTCGTGCGGCGCAAACAGGATTATGGAGGAAAAGCTTGATAAGGAAAACCAGAAGCTTCTTTCCTGCGGAATACGCGCACAGTTCTTCTCTGCACTTGTAAACCCGTCGACAAGACTGATTAATAATATAATCTATGCAATAGTCGGAATCATCTGCTGTGTCCTCTGCGTAGACGGAAAAATCTCGGTTGGTGAAATCTCAGTGTTCCTGACCTATGCAACCCAATACGGAAAGCCGTTTACAGAGATAAGCGCGATTATGGCACAGCTTCAGAGTGCAGTCTCGTCTGCGCAAAGGCTGATGGAGCTTTTAAGATGCCCTGTTGAGCCTAAAGAGGAAAGCAAGGGAGATAAGCCTGAGGATACATCGGTTTCCTTCTCGCATGTAAGCTTCTCGTACGACCCGGAGCATCCTTTGATACAGGATTTTAACCTCGATGTAAAACCAGGACAGCATATAGCAATCGTCGGTCCGACCGGCTGCGGAAAGACAACGGTAATCAACCTTATCATGCGCTTTTACGATATCGATTCCGGAGAAATTCGCATCGGAGGAACCAATATAAAGGATCTTAGCCGGCATGATCTAAGATCGATGATCGGAATGGTTCTTCAGGAAACATGGCTGTTTTCCGGAACGGTAAAGGAAAATATCGCGTTCGGACATCCGAATGCGACCGATGAGGATATAGTAAATGCAGCAAAGCTTGCAAGAGCGCATAGCTTTATCATGAGGCTTCCGAAGGGCTATGACACCCAAATCAACACACTGGGCGATCTCTCCCAGGGACAGGTTCAGCTTATCTGTATTGCAAGAATCATGCTTGCCAAGGCTCCGATTCTGATTTTGGACGAGGCGACATCGAGCATAGATGCAAGAACCGAACTTAAGGTTCAGAAGGCGTTTGCGGAGGCTGCAAGAGGAAAAACCTGCTTCATTGTCGCACACAGGCTTTCTACGGTTAAAAATGCCGATCAGATCCTTGTAATGAAGGACGGCAATATCATCGAAAAAGGCACTCACACAGAGCTTATAAAGCAGGGCGGATTTTATAATCAGCTCTATAAGGCGCTTGTGGATTAAGGTAAACAAACAATTATAATCAAATCAAACTCCCACGAAAATTAACAGCGTTTTCGTGGGAGATTTTGGGTTCTAAAGCTTATTTAAATCAGTCTAAGATGTCCTTTGCTGTCCGTTCCTCTTTTTTGCGGACTCTGAGTTCCTTAAAAAAATCTGTCAGAATTGCAGAGCAGTCGTGACAAAGCACGCCGCTTTCAATTTCCGGCTTGTGGTTGAACGGAAGAGAATTAAGATTCACAACACTTCCGAACGCTCCCGCCTTCGGATCGGATGCGCCGAAAACCACACGCTTGATTCTCGAATTGATTATCGCTCCCGCGCACATCGGACAGGGTTCAAGAGTTACATACAGCTCGCATTTGTGAAGACGCCAGCCGCCGAGCTTTCTGCACGCCTTGTCTATTGCAAGAATCTCGGCATGATCTATTGCGTTCTTTTTTGTCTGCCGCAGGTTGTGCGCTCTTGAAATTATTTTTCCGTCGAGCACAACTACCGCACCGACCGGAGTTTCAAGGAGCACTTTTGCCTTCTCTGCCTCCTTTAAGGCAGCCTTCATAAAATTTTCGTCTGAACTGTTTTGTGTGTTTTCATTCATAAGCAATCAATGATAATTTATAAGACATATTATCAAAACGGCATCCGGCAGCAGCCTTGTAATGATGTCGGTGTATTATAAAAGATTTGGTGGATTAATTATAAAAGCGCCGGCACATTAATTATAAAGTGCCATGGCTTTTTCGTATTCCGCCTTCATTGAAAGCGCGTCCTCTGCCTGTGTGCCTGCCGATTCGCATATAATCAGAGGGCAAAGCTTTTCCTTTGCGAGAACCTTTGCAAGAGGTGCGAATTCCGGACCGTAGATTTCGTCCTCGAATGTAAGATGCTGCTTTTCTCCGCCTGCGGTGTACTGAATTTTGGAAAAATGGCAGTGCATATATTTCGCCTTATCATAGCCAAGCCTTTCGGAAACGGCATCGAAAACTCGGAGATAGTCGTCCTCTGTTACAAACACATTACCTCCGTCTCTTGCATTAAGATGACCGAAATCGACAACCGGATAAAGTCTTTCGTCAATAGAGCAGATGTCGATCACCTCACTTAGCGTGCCGAGCTGATTGACCTTTCCCATCGTCTCTATTCCGATCCGCACAGGGCTTGACGGAATCGCCTCAAGAGTTTTATAAAGCGTGTCCTTTGCGAGCATAACCGCTTCTTCTCTTGCAATTTTCCCGGCACTTCCTGCGTGAACTACAATTTCATAAGCGCCCATCGCCTCCGCGGCAGCAACGCTCTGCGAGATATAATCTATGCTTTTCAAGCGCTTTTCCATGTCGATTCCGGAAAGTGAGATGAAATATGGCGCATGAAACGAAAGCTTGATATTATGTTCAACCGCTTTTTTGCCTATTGCGGCAAAGCTTTGCATTGAGCCGCGCACCCCGTTTCCTGCCTCATATTCATATGCATCAAGCCCTCTTTTTGCCACCCATTCCGGAGCGTCAACAGAGGATTTTTTTCCTTCAAGTCCGAAGCTGATCGAATTTCCGCCCGGACCGAATAAAGCCTTTTCCATTTAAGTCACCTGTAAAATTATGAGTTTCGTTTTTGTCTGATCTCAGCTGTCAATTTTGATATTCCATCCGGCAAGATATCTTTCAAGAATGACCGAATCCCAGTCGTTGATCCTGCCGTCCCGATTAATGTCGGCGGAATCGAGATTTATTTTTACATTCCAGCCGATAAGATAGCGCGAGAGAAGAATCGAATCCGTCTCGTCGATTACGCCGCTTCCGTCAACGTCTCCGATTATATAACCGCGAAGCTGCTTTAAAATGTCCGCCCTTGTCGCAGGACCTACCTTTCCGTCAGCATCAAGCCCTCTGTCGGTCTGATATCTGCGCACCACCGCCTCTGTTGCAGGTCCGTAATTTCCGTCAAGCTCAATGTCATATCCGAGCGTGAAAAGTGCAGCCTGAACCCATGCAACATCAGAACCGGACATGAGAGGAGATTTGTTCGACAGCGTTCTTGAGGGAATGTCATAATCATTCGGGTCGTTGCTTGAAATGTCAAGAACCGGTAAAGATGCGGCATAGTCCGGATTGTATACGGCAAAGAATACGCCGGAGAGAACCGATCGCTGTGTTGTGCCGGAATCGCTTGACTCGTTTACAACATCAAAGCCGCCGGACGAGTTGCGAAAAATCGCCATTGCGGATCCGCCGCCGTCCTGCTGATATGCCTCGGTTACGCCGAAATATTTTAAAATCGCATTGCTTTCTGCATGCGTTGTGCCGGAATATCCGTTTCTGTCGGTCGTCATCAGGATATATGTACCGTCAGCCTTCATGCCGAAAATAGAGCGGTTGTATCTGTTTGTGTCGTAGGTCTGAGTGCTTGAAACATCCTTTCCGCCGGTTCTTTGAATTGAATGGTAGCCGAGAGCTGTTTCGATGCTGTTCATTTCGTCGGACTCATAATAGTGCTGAACACGGATTCTAACCCCCGTCCTGAGAGCCGAAATCAGTTCCTGATTGTCTGTTTCTACCGCAAACTGACCCTTTCCGACCGTAAAGCTGTCTGTCTTTTCGGATATCCTGCCGCGACCGAAAACCGTGTTTGCACCGGCAATACCGTTAAAGGAATAGCTTTCGTGGTTTGTCATGTATGCAAGCTCTGCATTCTTTACAGCATAAAGGCTGTATTTTGCATCAACCTCCTGTGTGACCACAGTTGAAGAGGATGAAGCCGAAAGATATGAAAACCAGACAGTGGTTTTTCCGGCTGACGGATGCTCGTTTACCGACGAAACATCGAATCTGCTTTGAATATTTCCGTCGTTGTCGAGGATTTCAAGCTCAATACCTTTAATAGCAGACGGCTTTAAAAGACCGGAGGCTGTGCCGTTATTTTTGATGCCGACATATCCGTCGGAATTAATTCCCGTAACCGAAATCGGGAATCTGTGCTCATAGTCAATAATCATCGGGTAATATGACTGGGGAGCGAAGGTTGTAAGATTACTTGTAAAATACTGATCGCCGTTTATTCCGGCAATGATCTTCCAGCCCTTGTGATTGTTTTCATAATCCTGTGCGATAGCGGTAAGCGTGGCTCTTGTATAGCCGCTGCTTCCGTTCTGCTTTGCCCAGGTAACAAGCTTTGATGTGCTTTTGTCGGTTTTCATCTCGAAAAGTGAGACATGCTGTGTTCCTTTCGAAAGTCCGTTCATTTCGGTTGTGCCGATTACGCGCGTGTATTTAACCCCCGAAAGAGACGAAGAGGCAGACTCGGTAACCGTAAACGATGCACTGCCGTCATCAGATGCTGTCGCTCCGTATACGGGTACACCAAGAACGCAGAAGGAGGAAACAAGCAGGATTGCACTTAATAAAGAAATTGCCTTTTTAAAAACCCGTTTCATGATTTGTGTCTCCTTTTTTATTTGATTTAATTGCCTAATTCAATATTCCAGCCGGCAAGGTATCTGCTTAATATAATAGCATCCTTTTCGTCTATTGTATTGTCTTTATTGATGTCGGAATTCGATTGATTTATTGTCACATCCCACCCGGCAAGATATCTTCCGAGCATAACGGAATCCTTTTCGTCAACAGTCCCGTCCTGATTTATATCTCCCTTGGAGCTCTTTTTTGCGTTCCAGAGAGATATAAGCTTGTCAAGCGTTTTTGAATCGACACTGCCGTTTGCGGTAAGTCCGTTGTCCTTTTGGAACTGCGTTACAACCGCCTTTGATGCAGGGCCGAAGCTTCCGTCGATTTCGATATCATATCCGAGCTTTAAGAGAACCGCCTGAACAAAGCGAACATCGTCGCCTGTCATTACACTTCCCTTTACATAGGTAAGCGTTCTTTTCGGAATCGGATATAAATCCGGACTTATTTCATCGCTTGTGTCATCGGTGCTGTCGGATCCCGGCTCATTTGCTCCGTAGATCGGCCAGAGGGTGTTTTTTGCATAATTCCCTCTTGAATCCCATGTGCTTGTGCCGCCGCCGCGTTCGTAATATCTGCAAAAGTCATAAGCAGCCTTGTATGCACCCTCGGCGGAATTTTCGACCGCCTTCATCTTAGCAAAGGCACTCCATTCACTGCCCTCGAACTCGGATTTTAAAAAGTTCATCTGCCCGTCGATCGTTTTGTAATTATATCCGTTTTTTGAGCAGTAGTTTTTCAGATTTGTAAATCTGGCGCCTGTCCACTGACAAAGCCCGAAGCTGTCCGAGCTGCCGACTGTCGGATCGTATTTTGACTCGCAGTACATATTTGTAAGAATTCCGCAGGCAGCCGCCGGGGAAAGCCCGATCTTGTCAACGATAAAATTGAAAATCTGATCCCTGTTTGACGTCTGTGCCGCCGCGCTTATAGGCATAACCAAAGCAGAAAGACAGATTATAAAAGACATCAGTACCGCAAAAACGCGAGGCGCAGATTTTTTTGCGCATTTTTTCATATACCTTTTCTCCGAATAATAAATCATTTTAAAAGCCCACCCGGGCTTGACCGCCCGGTGTCTGTGATACGAAGGATGTCGCAACAGAGCACATATTAACTTAATTATACTATGTTTTGCAGGCATTGTCCACATTTTTGCGAAATTTTACATTTACAGAGGAGGTATTGTTATGATACAATTGATAGGTGACAAATAAAAAAGAAAATAGACTCCAAAAGTGATATAATGATAATAACCACAAA
>CAKSER010000036.1 GCA_934447715.1 uncultured Eubacteriales bacterium
TTGAACTTCCTTGTTCAAGCACAATTGTTTGAATCTTCGCTTTCCTTCTTTTTCGGTTTTCAATGGATGTCTTAAAATGGTATCTTCTTTTCGGAGATACCATTTATTTTTTTGTTTACTTTTACCTCTGCTTGTGATAAACTTAAAAAAACGGTGATATCGGAATTATTATAGGTTAGTTAATGCCGAATACTCATCTTTAAAAGGAGTGTTTTTCTTGAAGCTTAAGGATTTACACAATCATACTGAATTTTCTTTTGACAGCGAGGCAAAGCTTGACGATCTTTGCAAGGCTGCGATCAATCGCGGTCTTGATGCGATTGCTGTTACCAATCATCTTGACCTTGACTGCATAAGAAAGGGAATGTACGACCCATATGACGGCGTATCGGACTCTGCCGACATATTTCGTGCCGCAGAGAAATACAATGGCGATATCCGTGTAATACGCGGTCTTGAATTCGGTCAGCCGGTGTCATATTCGGATGAATTTGAGGATATTAAAAAAGAGTACGGTATTGAGCTTGTTCTCGGTTCGATTCACAATCTGAAGGATTGCCCGGATTTTTATTATTTTGACTTTAAGCTGATGGAAGAAAGGCAGATAAAATACTGGTTTGAACGCTATCTTGATGAAATTCTTCAGATGGTTTCTGAGGTCAAAATCGACATTCTTACCCACCTCGGATATCCGATCCGATATATGAGGCGGAACGGAAAGAATATCGATCCGATGCTTTTTTCTGATAAATATCTGCAGATTTTTAAGAAAATTATCGAAAAAGGTATTGCGCTTGAGGTCAACGTGTCCGATCTGAAGAACGGCATGGATCATGAATCAATGCCGTCCGACAGGATTATACGTCTTTACCGAGAATGCGGCGGAAGGGCTGTTTCTGTCGGATCGGATTCGCATATTGCCTCATATTGCGGAATCGGAATTGCCGAAACCTATGATAAGCTGAAAAAAATCGGCTTTGAGCAGATTAACGAGTTTTAATTTCTGTCTTTCGGCGTTTGCCGACGGCTTTGGTTTATGATATAAAAAAGGTTGCAGTTTAAGCTGCAACCTTTTCTTTTGCGGATTTGTTTTTTATTTGATGTTCTTATACATCGGGCCGTAAGCATTGCATGCTCTGTAGTCCTGACCCTCTTTGTCCATTCCGAATGCGTTCCATGCTGCCGGGCGGAAGATCTTATCCTCCGGAACGTTGTGCATGCAAACCGGAATTCTGAGCATCGAGCAGAGTGTAATAAGATCTGCTCCGATATGACCGTAGGAGATTGCACCGTGGTTAGCGCCCCAGTTGTTCATTACGTCGTATGCGCTCTTGAACGGGCTGCCTTCCTTGCCGTCGCATCTCGGTGTGAACCATGTGCAGGGCCATGTCGGGTTTGTTCTTTCCATAAGCTTATCGGTAACCTCGTCGGGAAGCTTGACTGTCCAGCCTTCTGCAATCTGAAGAACCGGTCCGAGACCCTTGACAAGGTTAAGTCTGATCATTGTTGCGGGCATCTCTGCTCTTGTTACAAAGTGAGAAGAGAATCCGCCGCCTCTGAAGTTATCGAAGCCGGCCTCGCACCATACGGTAGCGTCAGTCATCTTCTTGATATCCTCGTCGGTAACATCCCACCACTTCTTCATTGTAGGCTCGCCGTTTTCGTCTGTGCACTCTCCGCATGCATCAAGGCACGCTGCGCCGGAGTTGAGAAGGTGGATAATTCCTCCGTTTTCCTTTGCATTGCCTTCAAACTCATAGCCTGTAACTCTCTTGGTTGCCTCGGGCGACCAGAAGGTACGAACATCCGCAAAGATCTGCGCACGGTTGGTCAGAAGCTCCATGAAGAGCATGCTGATTCCGTTGAGTACGTCGTTTTCTGTTGCGAATACCATCGGCTCCTTCTTGCCTGTGAAGTCGAATGTGGAATTGAGGATTGCCTCCGGATAGTCGCAGTTCGGCCAATGGTCTGTCCACTGTCTCTGTCCCTGGAAGCCAGCTGCGATGGCGTTATGTCCGACCATCTCTTCCTCAAAGCCTGCCGGAAGGTTCTTATTGCCCTGAATAAGATCCTTGATTATGCAGTACATCTTAATTGTGAATTCCCACTGCTTTTCCTTCTCCTCGGGAGTGAATTTGATCTTTCTCTCTTTTCCGAGGAACTGAACGGATTCGGGGTTATCATCTCTGCCTTCCTTGCAGTGTTCCTTTGTCCATGCGAGAGCCTTCTTATATTCTTCCTCGTTGTAGATGCCCTCTTCCATACGTCTGAGGATCTCAACCTCATCGACAGATTCAACTCTGAGTCCGAGATACTCCTCCATGAATGCCTGATCCATGATCGATCCGCCGATACCCATAGTAACAGAGCCGATCTGGAGGTAGCTCTTTCCTCTCATTGTAGCAACTGCAACAGCTGCGCGTCCGAAGCGGAGAAGCTTTTCCTTTACATCCTCCGGAATGTTTGTTACGTCGTTTACATCCTGAACCTCGTGTCCGTAGATGCCGAACGCTGGAAGTCCCTTCTGTGCATGTGTTGCAAGAACTGATGCAAGATAAACTGCTCCGGGTCTTTCTGTTCCGTTAAAGCCCCAAACGCCCTTGATTGTCATAGGGTCCATATCCATGGTTTCCGAGCCGTAGCACCAGCAGGGAGTAACAGAAAGGGTAATTGCAACGCCTTCTTTTCTGAACTTTTCTGCGCAGGCTGCAGATTCGGGAACACGTCCGATAGAGCTGTCTGCAATAACGACCTTTACCGGATCTCCGTTTGAATAGTGGAGATTTTCTTCAAAAAGCTTTTTTGCAGCCTCTGCCATAGCCATTGTCTGGCCCTCAAGGCTCTCACGGAGTCTCATCGGTCCGCGGCGGCCGTCGATTATCGGACGGATGCCAATTACGGGATATTCACCGACATATCTGTTTTCCATACGTCATGTACCTCTTTTATATAAAATTATTCTTTTGACCGTAATTGTAATTGTTACGGAAAGCTTTTCTATATACTAAATTACCATAAAACGGCTTTAAAGTCAAGCGTCATGAGTAAACAATTAACAATATTTAAAACAAAAATTTTAAAAGAAAAATTTTGCCGTTTTTTTCTTAGGCTGAGGATATCCGAGCTTTTGTCGGTCTTCACGCGTGGATTTCCGCCCTAACTTCCACAAAAGCCTTGCAAATACGTACAGTATTCACTGCGGCTTTTCTGTCGTTATGACAAAAATCCGCGCGTGAAAACTGCATGCACTTGCCACAGAGAGATTTTCGAGGGATTTTTTCTCTTTGAAGGCAACAGCGAGCAAGCTCGCTGCGGCTGGGCGAACTCACCCTATGGTGAGTTTGCGCCCTGCCAAGCCGAAAAGAGGGAAAATAACCGTAAATTGCCTGTGGCAAGCGATAAAAGTTCGAATATCCTCAGCCTAAAAGCGCGTGCTTTCTTGTCGCATCGGCTCAAATTTCAGAAAATGATTGACATTAAATTTACTGTGTGTTATAATATCCACGTAAAAGCTTGCTTTGCAAGCTTTTGAGGCTAACGCCTTCCCGTGCTTTGCACGGATGTGGATATTGACGGCCTCGCAATAATGTACGTGCAAGCACACATTTTTGCTTCGTGGTATAATCTCCGCGGATCACGCCTTTTTGTGCATCGCACGTCTGATGTAATATTATAAGCAGGCAAATTAATATGCTTATAATACAAGATGGAAAGATTCCGCACGGAAAAATTTCCGTGTAAAAAGCTTTATAAGTCAATATACAAATTTAAAGGAGGATCACACAATGAAAATGAAAAAGTTAATTTGTATTTTGTTGTCTGTGCTGATGATTTCGGTTCTTTCGACCGCTTTTGTTTTTGCCGACGGTGCTGATACCGCCGAAACCTCGGGTAAGACCTCGCAGTCTGTTGAGCAGTATGACAGACTGATGAAATATCTTGAAAGCACAAGCATTGACCATCCGACAGAGGAGGGTAAGGTACTTAAGCTTGCATCAAAGGAGCTTCAGGCATTCAAGAATTATTTCTCGTCCTATATCACAAAGTACGAGCTTTCATCTAACACGGTCGATACACTGATAAGCAAGATCGAAGAAATCAAGCAGATTTTTAAGGACTCGAAGGCGGACAACGCCAATTCCGAGCTGCTTACACCTGAGCTTCAGGAAAAGCTGATCGGCATTATCAGCGACTGCGCAGGGCTGGTAAATCTTTCCTGTGTTGTTAACCGTTCGACAAAATCCTTTGACCTTGTTGACAAGGATACCGGAAATGTCGTTTACACATTTGAGAGTGTGATTAAAACAACCGGCTGGAATGCGAATGTTATACCTGCAGTGGCAGCAGGTGTAGCTGTTATCGTTATAATTGTCTGTGGAGTGGTATTCACAAAAAAGCAGTCGGCTTGAAGACTCTCCACTGATTAAAGAATCGGGTGAAAGAATCAGGTAACATGAGAAATAAAACTGATCGTACGGAGGGGTTATTGTTTTATATAATAACCCCTTTGGTATTTGCTGTAATTATTGTTTTTGCGGCGTACTTTATTTTAAAGCCGGTGCTTGCCCCGGCAGCGGATATTATAGAGCTTATATCGATGCGTCAGGGCGACGATTCCGGCTCTGATGACTTTGTCAGAATTGCCGACAACAGGGATATTGCCTTCGGCAGCTTCGCTTTCCCGACGGTAGGAAAAAAATTCGGTCATATCAAGGTGGAATCAACCTCGATTGACTGCGGCTTTTATATGGGCGATGCGGAGAATCTTCTTAAAAAGGGGGTCGGAATGTCTGTTTTCAGCTCTTTGCCGGGAGATCACGGAACAACGCTTGTTGCCGGGCACTGCGCAAGCTATTTTTCCACGCTCGGAAATGCCAAGATCGGCGACAGCATTTATCTTGATACCTCATACGGCAATTTCGAGTTTGAAATTTATGATATTCAGATACGGAAAGCAAACTCGTTTTCGGAATCGGAGCTCGAAAACGGCAATAACGAGCTGATTTTGTATACCTGCTATCCGTTCAACACACTGTTCAGCGTTTCGCAAAGATATTTCGTATATGCGAAATATGTCTCCGGACCGAACATCATACGGTGACAGGAGGGGCAAAATGAATAAGACGAAGCAAAACAAAAAGAAGCCTTCAAAAAAGCTTTCGGGCAAGGCGAAAGTGTTTTATACTATATATTCGCTGTTTTTATCCATTGTAATAACCGTAACCATGATCAGCCTTGCGCTTTCCTTTACCGCTTTCAGGTCGGGATATATCCTCAAGGTGTCCGAAAAATACGGAATTCCGGATGCAACAAGAAAAGCGATTGCAGAGCAGATTGGAACAGAACTTCAGAACTCGGGTGTTTCGGATGAATTCCTTTCATCGCTTGTTCCGGACAATGTAGGCGAGCAGCTGAAAGCAAATCTCGAGGCTGTTTACGGCAAGGAAGAGGCAAATAACAGCTATGAAGAAGAATACAGGGAATATGTAACCGAAAAATTCTGGCAGGAGCTTGAAAGACAGAACGGAAGTCCGGTAAGCAGAAACGACAAAGAGTCAAATGCTATCGTATCTCAGCTTACAGACACGGTTTTGAAAATATATGAGGACAACACGACATTGCCGTTTGATGCAGAGCAGGTTATTGCCCCCTATATCAAGCAGTTTAAGAATATTGTCCGTATCTGCGCGGTTGTTCTTGTTGCCGTCAGTGCAATAATGATCGCGACTATGAAAAAGAAGTATATTGCGGTTGCGTTCGGCGGTTCTGCAATTCTCTTCGGAGGGCTATTTGCAGGTCTTGAAATCTCCGGAGTGATAAAAAATATCGCAATGCAGTCCGAGCCCGACATCCTTTTGATCAAGGCTCTTAACGGAGAGCTCGGAAAGGCTCTGCTTATCTGTGCGATTTTGTGCGCTGCCGTGTGGATTGCCTGCTCGGTTATTTCCTATTTGGCAGAGAAAAATGGCAGAATGCAGGAAAAAAGGGCAAGGGCGGCAGGGCAGGCAGGCTCCGCAGGATA
The DNA here is from genome assembly GCA_934447715.1 of uncultured Eubacteriales bacterium. Taxonomy (GTDB): domain Bacteria; phylum Bacillota; class Clostridia; order Oscillospirales; family CAG-272; genus HGM12657. The sequence goes on from CAKSER010000036.1 coordinate 6,023, forward strand.
TTAAGGATCGGCAGGACAGAGAGGGCAGGATTTTTAAATCCGGTTCCGATTTTGCCGATTTACAAAATCCGCTTGAAACGGATGCCGCATCCAAGGCACTTTGGAATAAGTTTTAATTCAGACCTAAAAAATAAAGGGAAGTTTAATATGAAGAATAAAATGGTAATGAAGCTCTCGGCGGTTCTCTTAGCTTTTTTGACTGTTCTTTTCGCATTTTGCGGATGCAAAAGCTTTGAGGACAAATATGCTCCTGTAGGAATGAAGGCTCTTTCGTCCGACATCGTTGACTATAAGCTTTATATTCCGGAAAGCTGGACAGAGGACCTTACCACCGGAGCGGTTTCGGCATATGTTTCCTCAAGCGACAGATCGAGCATCAATGTAACCTCATTCAATCTCGAGGATAAAAAGACCACTGCCACCGATTTCTGGAAGGGCTATGAAGATACGCTTAAGGATACCGTAAAGGATTTTGAATATGTAAGCGAGGCGGAAACCCTTCTTTGGGGCGAAAAGGCTGCCTACAAATATGTTTACACAGGCAAGATTGCCGGAGACAGCTTCAAGTTTATGCAGGTGGTAATGACAACCGGCGGTACGGTATATATTTTCACTTATACATCAACCGAGGAGCTTTTCGACTCGCATCTTGACGATGTAAACAAGATTCTTGAAAACACGGCGTTTGAGCGCTGATTAAGAGCGAAAGCCGAAATAGAAGAAATCTTAAAAATGAAAAGAATTTATCTTGACAACAGCGCCACCACGCCTATCTGCGGTGCGGCGGCTGCTAAAATGACAGAAGTAATAAACGAAATCAGCGGCAACCCCTCGTCGGTACACGGCATGGGGGTTGCCGCAGACCGCGTTTTGGAAGCTTCAAGAGCTAAGGTGATTTCGAGCCTCGGGATAAAGGACAAAAGCAGCGGAAGCCTGATTTTTACAGGCAGCGGAACAGAGGCGGACAACCTTGCAATAAGAGGAGTGGCAAGTGCCAAGAGCTATCGGTTTATCCCGAAGATTATAACAACCGACAGCGAGCATCCTGCGGTACTTAACACTGTTTTTGAGCTTAGCCAAAACGGCTTTGAGGTTGTTTATCTTTCGACAAAATCGGGAGAGATAGATTTTGATCAGCTCGAAGCGGCTCTTGACGATAGAGTGATTCTTGTAAGCATTATGAGAGTCAACAACGAGACCGGCGCTGTATATGATATAAAGAAAATATTTGATCTTGTAAAGAGAAAATGCCCGGATGCCGTCACCCACACCGATGCGGTTCAGGGATATATGAAAATAAGCTGTGACCCGAGGAGGCTTTCCTCTGACCTTGTTTCTGTCAGCGCGCATAAGATCGGCGGACCGAAGGGAGTCGGTGCGCTCTGGATATCCGCTCCGCTGATCAAGGCAAAGAAGATCAAGCCGATTATTTTCGGCGGCGGTCAGGAAAACGGTTTCAGATCCGGAACCGAGAACACTGTCGGAATTGCCGGGTTTGCCGCTGCCGCATCCGAGAAGACAGGAAGGATGTCGGAGGCGGAAAACAGGGTCGCTAAGCTAAGAGAACGGCTTATTTCGGCACTTCCGGACGGAGTGAGGGTAAATGTGCCGAGCGGTAACTACCTCCCCTACATAATCAGTCTGACCGTAGAAAAGGTAAAAAGCGAGGTTCTTGTAAGATTTCTCTCGGAAAAGGGAATCTATATTTCAGCCGGCTCTGCCTGCTCCGCAAAAAAGAGAAAGGTGGATAAAACTCTTCTTGCTTTCGGTCTTTCGGAGGAGGATGCAGATTCTACCGTCAGAGTGAGCCTTTCCGAAAACAACACGGAAGAGGATATCGACGGCTTTATCGATGCACTTTGCGCCGGCATTTCCGCTTTACAGAAGATCCGCTGATTTTAATTTTAAGTTATGGAGTGATATTTTGTTGTCCGATTTTATGAATTTCAAAAACGTCAGGGTAGCCGTTATCGGTCTTGGAATTTCAAATACGCCTCTTATAGAATGGCTTCTTGAAAGAGGAGCAGAGGTCATTGCAAGAGACAAAAAGCAGTTTGATTACCTGAACGACAGGGTAAAAGCCTACAAGAACAGAGGAGTAAAATTCGTCTGCGGAGAGGATTATCTTGAAAACATCGATGAGCAGGTGATCTTTAAGGCACCGGGGTTAAGATACGATCTGCCGCAGCTTCAGAGGGCGGTTTCAAATGGGTCGGTTCTCACCTCGGAAATGGAGCTGTTTTTTGAGCTTTGCCCCTGCAAAATAATCGGCGTGACAGGAAGCGACGGAAAAACGACCACGACAACGCTTATTTATAAGGCGCTTGCGATGACATACGGCGAAGACAAGGTGTTTGTCGGCGGAAATATCGGAAAGCCGCTTTTGCCGGAGCTTGATAAAATGACCGAGGACTGCTTTGCGGTAATCGAGCTTTCAAGCTTTCAGCTTCATACAATGAAGCGCTCGCCTGACATTTCGGTAATAACAAACATATCGCCGAACCACCTTGATTATCACAAGGGAATGGACGAATATATCGAGGCAAAAAAGAACATAATGCGCCATCAGAAGCCCGGAAGCAGGCTTGTGATAAATGGCAAAAACGAGATAACCGCTTCCTTTGCAAAGGACGCATGTGACGGCGTTGAGGTCATCAGCTTTGTAAAGGGAGACGTCGAGGTAAAGGACGGATATATCTGTTTTAAGGACGAGAGGGTCATTAAAACCGATGAAATTCTCATTCCCGGTCAGCACAATGTTGAAAATTATTCGGGAGTTACAGCGGCGCTTCACGGTCTTGTAAAAAACGAGACATTAAGAGAGCTTGCAAGAACCTTTAAAGGAGTAGAGCACAGAATCGAGCTTGTAAGAGAGCTTGACAAGGTTAAATATTATAACAGCTCGATCGATTCCAGCCCTACAAGAACAAAGGCGGCGCTTAGTTCCTTTAATCAGAAGCTGATTGTTATCTGCGGAGGCTATGACAAGCATATTCCGTTCGAGCCGCTTGCAGAGCCGCTTTGCGAAAAGGCAAAGACGGTTGTCCTTACCGGGGCGACGGCAACTAAGATAAAAAATGCAATTACAGGCTCGGAGTTTTATAAAGAGGGAATGCCGAAAATAATCGAGGAGCCGGATTTTGACAAGGCGGTTTTGGCTGCAAAGAATGCGGCAGAGCCGGGCGATATTGTTATCCTATCGCCTGCGTGTGCGTCCTTTGATGCCTTCCCGAACTTCGAGGTCAGAGGCAGACATTTCAAGGATATAGTAAACGGCTTTTGAATATCGGATAAAAGCATAAAAGCAAAAAGGAAAGGCTGAAAACAGATGGATTTTTCAAAAAGACTGATCGAGCTTTCATGCGAGGCTGAAAAGGCGCTTGAGGGCAGATTCAAGGAAATAGACAGAATTTCGTTCAACAATACAAACAGAATTATGGATGCATTTATTTCCAACCACGTTTCTGTGTCGCATTTTGACGAAACAACCGGATACGGATACGACGACAAGGGCAGGGATACTCTTGACAAAATATATGCAGAGGTGTTCGGAGCCGAGGCAGCGTTTGCACGCCACAATATCTTAAGCGGAACACATGCACTGACAATCGGACTTTTCGGACTGCTTCGACCCGGGGATGTCATGCTGTCGATTACCGGAAAGCCGTACGACACTCTTGACGAGGTTATCGGTCTTTCCGGAACGGAAGGCGACGGCTCGTTCCGCGATTTCGGGGTTGAATACAGAGAATGTGCGCTTGGAGAGGACTTCGTTCCCATGCTTTCGGATCCTAAGATCAAGGTGGTTTATATTCAGCGGTCAAAGGGGTATATGAACAGAAAAACCCTTTCTACAAGCGAGATCGACGCGATGATCCGTGAGGTTAGAAAGCACACCGATGCCTTTGTGGTTGTCGACAACTGCTACGGAGAGTTTGTCTGCGAATCCGAGCCTAAGGCGGATCTTGTTATCGGATCGCTTATCAAGAATCCCGGCGGCGGAATTGCCGAGTGCGGAGGATATCTTGCAGGAAGCAAAAGGGCAATCGAGCTTGCATCATACAGATATTCTGTCGTCGGCGCAGGGCTTGAGGTCGGTGCATCGCTCGGAAATACAAAGAAGATGTACAAGGGCCTTTTCATGGCGCCGCATGTTGTCGCCCAAGCGGAAAAAACCGCAGTTTTTGCCGCATACATATTCGAAAAGCTCGGTTACGATGTCGAGCCTAAGGCATTTGATGAAAGATATGACATAATTCAGACAGTGAAGCTGTATGCGCCTGAAAAGCTCTGTGCGTTCTGCAGAGGAATACAGTATGCATCTCCTGTCGATTCATATGTAACCCCCGAGCCGTGGGACATGCCCGGATACAGTGATCAGGTTATTATGGCTGCCGGAGCATTTACACAGGGCTCGTCTATCGAGCTTTCCGCCGACGGTCCGATGAGAGCGCCTTATACGGCATTTTTCCAGGGCGGCCTTACCTTTGAGGCAGGCAAGCTCGGAATTTTAAAGGCGGCAGAGGAAGTTTTAAAGACAGAAAACTGAAAAGACCGGCTCGGTACTGCCGAATTGCCGTTGCGGCAGGCATTTTTGAGCTTTATTAATGCTCTCAGGCTCTCCCGGATGATAAGGGAGCAAAAAAGAGTTGAAAAAGTTCTTTAAATGTGATATTATATATAAAATGTCGGAAAACGCTTTCATTCTGCCGTTTTGCGGCGGATTGATAAGGCTTCGGTAATTTAAAAGAGGCTTAAAGCGGCGAGACTGATGTTTTCTTTTGCTTTGGCTGAGACGTTGATTATTATTTTAAATTTTTACATGGAGATTGACAGATGAGTATAGGTAATAAGGTGGCGGTAATTATTCCGTCGCTTAATCCCGATGACAAGCTGGTTGAGGTCGTAAAAGGAGTCGCAGAAAGCGGCTTTACCGATATAATTCTTGTAAATGACGGAAGCACGGCAGAGGCGGTTCCTTTCTTTGAAAAGGCTGCGTCGATGGCACCCGGCTGCTGCACGATTCTTACGCATGAGGTAAACCTCGGAAAGGGACGCGGGCTTAAGACGGCATATGAATACATACTTAAAAACCGTCCGGATGCGCTCGGAGTAGTTGCCGTTGACGGCGACAATCAGCACCGTCCGAAAGATATTCTTGCCTGCTCCGAAAAAATGCTCGAGACCGGCAAGGTAGTTTTCGGCGTCAGAGATTTTTCGCTGCCGAACATTCCGAAGAGAAGCAGATTCGGAAACAAAATGACATCCTTCATTTTCAGAACCGGCTGCGGAATGAATGTAAGCGATACCCAGACCGGACTTCGCGCGGTGCCGAGAAAGTATATGGAATATTTCCTTACGACCAAGGGTGACAGATACGAGTATGAAACGAATATGATTCTTGATATGGGCAAATATGACATTCCTCTTGAGGAGGTCAAGATTGAAACCGTATATATTGAGGATAACAAATCGTCTCACTTCCGCCCGGTAAGGGACTCGATAAGAATCTATAAGCAGATTCTTTCATACATGTGCGGCTCATTTCTTTCGTTTATTATCGATATCGTTCTTTTCTATATTTTAAAGAAAATATTCGAATTCAGCGGATTTACCTTAAATGTCGGACATGTTATCTCAACAGGAGTTGCAACCGTCGGAGCAAGAGCAGTATCCTCTGTCTTTAACTTCACCTTTAACAAGAAGATGGTTTTCTCCTGCAAGAACGATTTGCTTAAAACATTTTTGAAGTATTATGCGCTCTGCATTCCGCAGATGCTTGTGTCGTGGGGACTTGTCTCTTTAATCGAGAAGTTTGTCGCCCCGAACGCAGGTGCATTCCTTGTAACAGTAATCAAGCTTGTTGTTGACACGGTTCTGTTTGTTGTCAGCTACCAGATTCAGAAGCACTGGGTTTTCAAAAAGGAGCAGAAGGACAAAAACGAAAAAAATGACAAGAGCAGCAAATAACAGCTGAACCTTAATCTTAAATCGGGGGATAAAAATGAGTAAAGCTTCAAAAAGAGTCATTTTCGGAGTAATTGCAGTGTTGTTTGTTGCAGCTGTTGCTTTTGCATCCGTTTACGATTATGATATATCAAAAAACATTGCTGCCGTAAGCGAGCTTGACGAGCCGCTTTGGACGCTGATCTTGGATGTAATGGGCGAAATGCCTGCACTTCTGTTCAGCGGCTTTAACATGGTTGTAATTGTTGAATATTACAAAAGAAAAAAAGAACATAAAAACAGGGGCGTAATCCTTGCGATATCCTACATACTGCTTGTTGTATGCGGATTTTATCCGATGTTCAAGCTTATGAAAACGCTTGCGCTTCATGAGGTTATCACCTTTGGCTCCTCGCTTATGAAATATGCGGTATATGCCGCATCCGGAATCATCGTCGGTCTGATTGTCGGCTTTATTTTCCTTAAAATCACATCGAAATATTCCGACGAAAAGGTTTCAAACTACAAAAACGCGGCGCTTACCTGTATCGGGATTGCCGTCAGCGTGCTTGTGATTATCAATATGCTTAAGATGGGCTTCGGCAGACCGCGTCCGTGGGCGGTTTTCGGAGAGAATGTTGCTTTTTCAAGCTGGTATCAGCCGCATTTCTTCTCCGGATACAGATCCTTCCCGTCCGGTCATACTGCAAATGCCACAATGATAATTATGCTTGCGGTCTACTTCCCGAAGAAGAGAAAATGGCTTGTTCCGCTTCTTTCGCTTTGGATTATAGCGGTGGCTGTCAGCCGTCTGTTCGCCGGCGCACATTTCCTTTCGGACGTGCTTTTCGGATGCTTCTTTACGCTTCTGATCTGCTACATCTGGTGCAGGAAGACCGGAGCGTGGCACAGCGTAAAGGACTGAGCGCTTAACGGTTTTCGACAAAGCAAGCTTCCGGGCGAGCGAGCCGCGAGATGCGGCAGCTAAATGCGGCAAGCAGGATGCTCCGGACAAAATCGGGCGTGTCTAGCTAAGAATAAAATGAGATATAAAGGTGCAGATTCGTTTTGCACCTTTATTGCTGAAATACAGACGGATTTTTTAATACAAAGAGAATCGGAACAAACAGAATCGGTATCTTAAAAAAGACAAGGGAAAGTGAGGGTTGCGGCATGGAAATAGTTCTTCCGGCATATGTAAGAACCGTTATCGGAACACTTGAAAAAAACGGATATGAAGCCTATGCGGTCGGCGGATGCGTCAGGGATCATCTGATGGGAAAAGCTCCGCATGACTATGATGTTACAACCTCCGCCATGCCGAATGAGGTCGAGACATGCTTTGAGGGCTTCAGGATAATCGAAACAGGGCTGAAGCACGGAACCGTTACGGTGCTGTCTGACGGGGAGCCGGTAGAAATTACAACCTACCGTACCGACGGAAGGTACGAGGACAACCGGCATCCGACCTCGGTTTCATTTACAAAAAGTCTTAGCGACGACCTTTCAAGAAGGGATTTTACCGTTAATGCAATGGCATACAGCGAAAAGGACGGGCTTGTTGACCTGTTCGGGGGAAGAGAGGATCTTGAAAACAAGCTGATCAGATGTGTCGGAGATGCTGATGTCCGCTTTAACGAGGACGGGCTTCGGATTATCAGAGCGCTTCGGTTTGCTTCGACACTCGGCTTTTCGCTTGAAGAAGAAACAAAAAAGAGCGTTCTTAAAAACAAGGAGCTCTTGGTCAATATTTCAAAGGAAAGAATCTATTCCGAGCTTACGAAGCTCCTTTGCGGAAAAAACGCAGCAGATGTTTTAAAGGAATATCCGGAGGTTATTGCGGTTATAATTCCGGAAATTATCCCGATGATCGGGCATCCGCAGGTAACAAAATACCATTGCTACGATGTTTACGAGCATACAGTTGAGGCAATAAGAAATTCGGTGCCGGACAAGGATGTAAGATATGCGCTGTTTTTCCACGATATCGGCAAGCCGCATGCATTAACGACTGATCCGGATGGCACGATGCATTTTCACGGGCACGGAGATATAAGTGCTGAAATTTCCGAAAAGGTGATGAGAAATCTCAAAACCGACAGGGAAACGCAGGTTAGGGTAAAGAAGCTTGTAAAATATCATTCTCTGGTTCTTACCGAGAACGAAAAGCAGATAAGAAGGCTTTTGCGCGACCTGACCTATGACGAGGCAAGAAAGCTTGTTGAGGTGATGATCGGCGATGCGCTTGCCCACGCTCCGGAATACAGGGGCAGGGCTGCCGAGCTTGAAAGAATAAAGGCGCTGATTGACAAAATTGAAAGCGACAACAAATGCGTAAAGGTCACCGATCTTGCAGTGAACGGAAATGACATGCTTGCGCTCGGAATAAGCGGAAAGCAGATCGGTCAGGTGCTGTCGCTTCTCCTTGACAGGGTTGTGGAGGACGGAGTAACAAACGAAAAAGACACCCTCCTTGAGCTTTCGAAAAAAATAATCACCGATATGGGATATGCCGAATGAAAATTGTTTTAAATCATGCAGACCTTGAAAAAATCAACAGACTGCGGACCACCTGCGACAACAATTACAGGCTGACTCAGCTTTACAGCAGATATCTTGTAAACGAGCCGAGGCTGATCAATCGGCAGATGGTAGAGGAGCTGACAAACGGCTGCGGAATCGATGATGAGTATGCCTTCAAATTGCTTTTGTCGTCCGCTCTCGGTCTTGACACCGAAAACAGCGCAGCCGACCGGAAATTTGAAAAGGACTATCTTTTCCCGTCGATAAGAAAGCTGGATGTAAAGAGATACACAAACGATCCGTACTACAAAAACATAAAAATCGACGATGTCTCCTACGGCAGCTGGAAGCTGAAAAACGAGGTTTACGAGCCGTATCAGGCATTTATCTGCGATGACATCTTCCCTGATGAGGATTTTAAAGAGCTTCCGATTCTCGGCTTTTTCAGCGAAAAATTTGTCTTTCCGACCGTTCTCGAAAACGACAACGAATGGATGACGCTTTCTCCCGTAGACCTTGACACCTGCGTAGATGCAATCGAGCTTGCAAAGGGCAAGGTTGTGACCTTTGGGCTTGGTCTTGGGTATTATACATACCGCGTTTCTCAAAAGCCGGAGGTTGAGCAGATCACGGTTGTTGACAAAAGCGAGGACGTCATCGGGATGTTCGAAAAATACATTCTTCCGCAGTTTCCGCACAGGGAAAAGGTAAAAATCGTCCATGCGGATGCGTTTGAATATGCCAAAAAGCAGATGCCGAGGGAGAATTTTTCGCTTGCATTTATGGACACCTGGCGCGATGTTTCGGACGGCTTTGACATGTATCTCAGAATGAAAAAGCTGGAGTATCTCAATCCTAACACGCATTTTATGTACTGGGTAGAGGGCATGATGCTTTCGCACCTCCGATGGCTTGTTTTTGAGGAGGTATGGAACGAAATCAACAGCAAGAGCCTCGGCGAAGGCAGGTTCAACATGGCGGTTCTCAGCTCATACGAGCAGATATGCGAGCTTCTTTCAAAGGACAGCCTGAGAAGGCTTGCCGCCGATCTTAAAAAGCTTTAATCGTTTGTAAACAAGCAAAAAAACAACCGAAGGAGCAGGTGTCCTTCGGCAGAATATCCTTTTTTGATGCTTTATCATATAATGAAAGAGAGCGGTGCATTAACCGGTTTCGGTCACGCAGGCAAATAAAACCGTCGGCGAAAATCAGACATCCGTTTCTCTTGTATGTGCGAGAGCCATTTCGATAATCAGGCTTACATGGTCATCCGAAATCGAATAGATGATGTTTTTTCCGCTTCTGTCTGCCCGGATAAGGTCGGCGCGGCGCATTATTGCAAGCTGATGGGACACAGCCGACTGGCTCATTCCGATCGAATCGGCAAGTTTGGTTACACAGGTAGGCTCCTGCTTCAAAGCAAACAGGATTTTAAGTCTTGTCGGATCCGAAAAAATCCGTAAAAACTCCGAGAGCTCACAAAGCTCGGTTTCCTCCGGCAATTGCAGTTTTTCCATCGCAGCATCCTCCGCTTAACATGCAAGATAGTTCATATGAACACACTATTATGTTATTCTGCATAAATCGGTTTGTCAAGAGGTTTTTGAAAAAAACTATCCGATAATAACAGGGCGGAGCAGTTCGAAACGAACCGAAAAAAGTCGGATTAAGCCGAGGAAAATTTGGACAAAAAGACGAAAAAAGCGATAAAAAATCGGCAAAAAAATCCGATACTGTAATATACATGATTTTATGAAGCTGCAATTCACTATTTATTAAAAAATAATTTATATTATTTGCTTTTATAATGTTTATTGTGTCTATATAATATAGTCAGCAGGACAGATGGTTTGTCACATTTGTTCCGATCGACAAAAACCGGGGGTGCAAACAACCGGGGGGCAGGGA
>CAKSER010000037.1 GCA_934447715.1 uncultured Eubacteriales bacterium
AGCTCCACAGGCTCAGAATCGGGCAGCATTTTCACCGACTGTCCGGTGATATCCTTTACCACAATCTCCTGACCTTCCGTGAAAGGAGGTGCGGCATAAAAGTACAGTCCGAGCACCAGTGCGATAAACAGTCCCGTTACGATAAGATAGATTTTCAGCGGCCGCCAGCGGCGCTTTGCGTTGCGTTCATATCGGGCAATCACCACCGCTGTCGGCTGTGCGGGAGCGGCATATGTATGCGAGAACGGAATGCCTGCCGTATTGCTCTCGGGCGGCTCGTAGGTTTCCTCCGGTTGAACGGAGGCTCTTTCATAGGCGTCTTTCAGCACATCCACCTGCGGCCACCTTTCAAACACGGCATACAGCATCAGATAATGCATCGTGATGACCGCCATTTTTTCATGCTCGTCTAGCGTTTGGAACAGGCGCGTCAGATGTTCGGTAAACGCCGTTATCTGCGGCGGCGACATGAGATTCCGCCCGATGCCTGCATATCCCGGAACGGTAAGCGAGATCGGCAGATCACAGCAGAGTGTGTTTACATTCGATACAAAAAGCTTGAACCGCTCGGAAAAACGCTCCCTGTCTGCCGAGCTGATCAGATTCCAACCGCCGGATACCGCAGAGCAGGCAACAAGCAAAGCCGTGTCCGCTGTCGGATAGTCGGCGTTTTCGCTGCTTTCACTAAAGGAAGCAAGCCCGTCAGCACACAGCCGAAGACAGGATGCGGCAATTTCGATCGCCCTGTCAACGCCCTCACCGTATGTCTGCTCAGCCTTTTTCCTAAGCTCTTCACAGATGCTCATTTGCTCTTCTCCTTTTTTTGTAATTTGCGATGATTTTCGGTGATCTTGCAGGCTCAGCCCACGCTGTTTTGCTGCGGCGCTGTCTGTACCGCCCTTACATCCGAAAAGTCGTGCGCTTCAAGCCTGCTTTTTTCAATATAAAAGTCAAGAAAGCCGTTTTCCATAAAGCGGATTTCGGCATCCTCGGTTTCAAACGAGCAAAGTCGTAAAAGCAGAATCATTTCCCCTTTTAAGCCGTAAGCATCTGTATTGCATGCCGAAAGACCGAAAGGCAGAAGCGCTGATAGACTTTCGTTGCCGTCGGATATCTCAAAATCGATTTTCTGCTCTGAAAAGGAAATGCTGTTGCCGTTCTCGTCGGTAAGCAGCATTTCGTGAAGGAAGGACAGATCGCCGTCATACACGAGCACCCGTGCCGACCCTGCATCCGACAGCTCCGGCATCGTGTCAAGATCGTAAAAGAAGTAGAGTATTCCGGTTTTCGGCAGTATTCCGCTTTCGTCAAAGGCGGATGCGTGTTTGCAGCTTATCTGACACATAAAGGTCAGGTCATATTCCGCTCCGTTTTCAGGGACGCTCGGCCAAATAAAGCCGTCCCACACATCGGGATTGCCAAACAGCTTACTTGAACCTGCAGGAAGCTTATCCGTTGGTTTTGATATTTTCAGCTTAATACCGTTCATGTCGCCACCTCACTGTATCTTATTTCACCCATACAGCCTTCCATTCATCCACGCCCGTAAACCACGGGCCGTCGTATGACGCCTGATACTTCCTTATGTCAAAAAGGACGTTGATCCCTTCGTGCAGGGTGTAGTCATTTCCGTTAAAGGTTATGCTCATGTTGTTCTGACCGACGCTGTTTATTTTCAGAATGTACTTGGGATTCCAAAAATAGGGTGAAAAATCGAATGTGTATTCTCCGACTTCGGCAGGGAAAGAGATATCATATCTGTGCATTTCTCTCGGGCGGTCCTCGCCGATATTTCCCTCAAGCCGTATTGTCAGCGTGTCTTTTTCAAGCCCTTTATAAGGATCCACTTTGTTAAAATACTCGTCGTATTTTATTCTATCCGCTTTATTCATGTCTTTGTCCCCCTTTTTTTGCCTTTTTTCATTTTATCTGCCGCAGGTCAGCTTTCTGCCTGCACTATGGCACTGTCGTCAAAGGAATAGTCGTTTATCCACTCGACAGCCGGAGTATATCCTGCCTTTGCTGCAAAAGAGATAAGTAAAGCCGCAGTGTTTATGTCTGCCTTTACCATCCGCCCGGTTTCAAAGCAGATTCCAAGGCGGTACAGGGCATAAGGCTTTCCCATTTTCGCTGCCTTTATAAGCCTTCGTAATTTTTTCGGCTTTCCCACAACAATAATCTCCTTTTCCTGCTTGTGCTGCAAAGCTCCAAAGCCAACCCGGACGCCCCGGCCTTTGCGGCTTTCTTCGGCTTGCTGTATATATTTTAAACCGATTTGCCCGAAATTTGGTCGCCTCGGCGGCGACATTTTAGATGCCGAAAAAGACGGCTTGTGTCGCATGTCGAACGTTCAGAACGGCTCAAATCCGAAATGGTGAAGAATGTCGTTGATGTCAAAAAAGCTGTAGATTTTCTTTTCGATGCAGAAGGAAATAATCAGATCAAAATCCTCCGCCCTGGAAAGGCTGTAGCCTGCGGAGCAGAGCAGCCTGTCCACGTCCTCCTTTGAAAGTCCGAGCGAAAGACAGAGGGCAATTACGGTTTTTTTTGAAGGTATGTAATTTTTGTTTGAACGGATTTTAGAAAACAGCCTGCGGTCGATCAGGGCTCTTTTGTAGATGTCGCTGTCCTTTTCGCCCGATCGGTCGATAAAGATAAAAAGCTGCTTTGAAAAGCTGTTTTCCCTGTTTTGCATTAAATAAAGCTCCGCGGCATTCGGGTCGATCTCCATCATTTTGCAAACAGGAATTTCGATTTTTTCAAATGATGCACCGACCGGGACGCCCCGGCTTTCGATATAGCTTGTTAGATCCTTTAAAAGCTGCTCTGTCAACTAAATGTCCTCCGGATAAAAAAGTTTAAATTAAAAAAAGGGGTTTTCCATATATGGAAAATATGGAAAACCCCATTAAAAGGCATTATTTCTCCTCTAAAACAAACAGACTTCCGTAAGGAAGGTACGGATCTTCCGGAATGTCGGTTGTATCCACACTGTCAAGTGCCTCGCTCTGGACGTATTTCAGCGTTTTTGCGTCTACTATCTCAAAGCGCATATCTCCGAGAAGCATATAGTTCCCCTCTACCTTTGTGGTGCCTTTGATATGATAGGCACCCATTGAGGATGAGGGAGGCGTCGGAGTCAATGTGCAGGTGCCGTTCTCGGAAAGCTCGAGACAGTTAAAGTATTCTGCATCTTTTCTTACATATTTGCCCGGTGTGAACGTTACGGATTCGTCCGGCTGCTTGTTGTCGGTGCTCGTCGACGGTTCCTTTGTTTCGGTTCCGTTGCCCTTTCCGTCATCCGCGCGGCAGCCGACAAGCACAGATGACAGAAGCATGATAATTACCAGAATAACCGAAAGCGTGATTCTTCTTTTCATATACATGTCCTCCGTCGTTTTTTTGTGTTCATATTGCGGTATCCTATCTATATAGGCTTATAATAATAGTAACAAATATTTTTACCGATGTCAAGCGCTTTTTGTCTATTTATGTTAGATGATGATATATAAAGGGGTCTTCCGGATACGGAAGACCCCTTTAAAAGGCTTTATTTCTCCTCTAAAATAAACAGAGTTCCGTAAGGAATGTACTGATTTCCCGGAATGTCCGAAGTGTCTAAAGAGTCCGAGGTTTCTTTGCCTGTTATATAAATTTCCCCGTTCGGGACGTATTTCAGCGTTTTTGAGTCTACTATCTCAAAGCGCATATGTCGTCCGCAAAGCAGGTAGTTTCCCTCCACCTTGGTGTTGAAGCAACTGAAATAGTAGTCCATTGAGGGAGGAGACGGGGTTAATGTGCCGGTGCCACCCTCGGAAAGATTAAGACAGCTAAAGTAGGCTTCCTTTTCTCTTACATATTTGCCTGGTTTAAGCGTTACGGATTCGCCTGTCTGCTTGCTATCGGTGCTCGTCGACGGTTCCTTTGTTTCGGATCCCTTGTCCTTTCCGTCATCCGCGCGGCAGCCGACAAGCACAGATGACAGAAGCATGATAATTACCAGAATAACCGAAAGAATGTTTCTTCTTTTCATATACATGCCCTCCGTTTTTTTGTGTTCGTATTGCGGCAGCCTATCTGCAATAGGCTCATAATAATAGTAACAATTTTTCTCGCCGCTGTCAAGCATATTTTGTTTGTTTGTGCCAAATCTCGGCGGATTTCGGCAGCAAATCCCTTTTTTCGGAGCTTGCGGCAAAAAAAGAGCACCCGAAAAACGGGTGCTTTTTAGAATTGCGGGTGACAGGGGTCGAACCTGCACGCCTATTGGCACAAGATCCTAAATCTTGCGTGTATGCCAGTTTCACCACACCCGCCGATATCCTGATAGATTTTAGCACAATCGTCGGCGGATGTCAAGCATTTACTGATTTTTTAAACCGGATTCCCCACTTCGCGGAGTGTCTAAGCGACCTTGCAAAACCTCAGAAGCCGGCTTAATTTACGGTATGAGGCGGCTTTCTTCTTTGGTCTGAGGCTTACTTCCTTCTCGGTCGGAAGAACATGAGCGCAAGAGCCTTTAAATCAAGCGGAATCAGCGGATACAGATAGCCCCTTCCGCCCACGGTCCTGTTTGTGGCGATAAGAATGATAAACAAAAGCATGGAGCCGAGATATCCGTAAATTCCGAATATCGCCGTTGCGATCAGGGTGAGAATTCTGATGAATTTGAACGCATACCCGAGCTCATAGCTCTGCTGCGTAAAGGCGGCAATCGCAACTATTGACATATATAGAATTACATCCGGGCAGAACCATCCGACCTGAACCGCAAAGTCTCCTAAAATCAGTCCCCCTACGACCGAAAGGGAGTTATTAAGCATGCTCGGCGTGTTAAGCGATGCAAGCTTCAGCCCGTCGATCATGAATTCAGCCATTAAAAGCTGGGCAAGAAGAGGAATCTTTGCCGGCTCTGCAATCATTATAAAGCGAAGCCAGCCCGGAATTGCATTAGGATATGAAAGCAGCAGATACCAGGTCGGGGTAAGGACAAGCGCAAGCATGAAGATCGCCATTCTGGTAAGGCGCAGGTATGTTCCGATCAGCGGAGGAAGATAAAAATCGTCGCTTTCCTGAAGAAAATCGAAAATCGAGGTCGGAACGATCATTACCTGCGGCGTGTTGTCGCACAGAATCGCAATTGCACCCTCAAGCACCATAGACGCAACGGCATCCGGACGCTCGGAATATCTTACCTTCGGAAATGGGTTGTACCATCCCCTGTGGATAAGAGCCTCGGCAAGACTTTCCTGCACCATGTTCATCGATCCGCGGTGCTTCATTTTTTCGATCTTGCTTTTTACCGTGCCGACAAGCTCTTTATCTGCTGTTCCGTTCATATAGCAGATTACAACATCGCACTTTGTCTTTTCGCCGACCTTGAATTTCTGCATTGTAAGCTCCGGATCGTGGATTCTTCTGCGGATCAAAACGGTGTTTGAAACAAGCGATTCGCCGAATCCGTCTCTCGGACCCCGTAAGACCCTGTCGTTTTCCGGCTCCTCGATCGAGCGTACCGGAAACTGTCTTGTGTCGATTATGGCAGCGCTTTCGATTCCGCAAACGATAAGCACGCTTTCCCCGTACAGAATAGCTTCCTCAATTTCGGTTTTGTCGGACGTGATCTGAACCTCCATGTACGGAAGATTGAAAATGCAGTCGTTTGCGCTCGGAGCTTTAATGCAGTACTCGAGAATTCTTTCGGTCACGTTGTCCTTTACAAAGCCCTGAAGAAAATATAATGATGCCTCTCTTTTTTCGCCGACGGTCAGCATTTTTCGTATGACACCGTAGTTGCTTCCGACGCCGAGCCGTTCGTCGAGATGCTTTGCCGTTTCTTCGTAAAAATTCATTTTTTCCTCCCGGAACCGGATTATTTTCAGTCCTTCTTTACAATATTATCCTCACTAGTATTGACAAAAATGCTACTATGTTATACAATATAGTGATACTTTTTTAGTTTTGAGGAAAAAATGCTGTATGAAAAAACGCAGCTGATGAGAGGAACCCTTGAGGGGTGTATACTCAAAATAATCAGCAGAAAAACGACATATGGATATGAAATAATCGAGTCTCTCAACCAAAAGGGCTTTGAGAATGTGTCGGAAGGGACCATCTATCCTCTTTTGCTGAGACTGGAAAAGCAGAATTATGTAAGCTCCGAGCTTTTGCCGTCGCCCCTCGGGCCGAAGAGAAAATACTATACGATAACAGAACGGGGCCTTGAGTATCTGCACGACTTTGAAAAATGCTGGGTTCATATAGCAGGCTCGGTGTTCAATATTCTGACAGAGGGAAGTGACAAAGATGAAGCGTAAGCTTAAGCCATCAATTACCCAGCTCGATAAGGAAAACCGCAAAATCATAAAAAGAATAATGCACTATATGGATTCGCACAACGTAAGCGAATCGGCAGGGCTGCAGATCACCGAGGATCTTATCGGAATGGCGCTTGAATGTCAGAAGCGAGGCGAGCTTTTCTCCTCGGTAATCGGAGAGGATCACGAGGCATTCTGCAAGGAGCTTACCGAAAATGCTCCGCGCCGGTCGTTTATAGAGAGGACATTTCAGCCGTTAAGGCTTGTGATAATCAGCATCGGGCTTCTTGTCCCGTCGATATATGCAATCGCGGCTGTTTTCCCGGTTTCTCCGGCTAACTGCGAGAATATTCATGTTCTTGCATCGCCGTTTTTCTTCTTGAAGTACTTTCTTGTCACGATCGCGTTTCTTATCATGTGGTTCTGCAACGAGCGCGGCGTGTACAAGTCCAAAAGGCTGATTGCCTTTCTTTTTGCCGGAATAATGTCCTCGACCTACATGATCTGCGACCTTTTTGAAAATCTGTTTTCCAATGTGCCGGATATGAGCATCAACCTTCTTGTCTGGAGCGGAGCGTTTTTGATTCTGACCGTTCTGTGCGAGGCGATTCTGAAGGCATCCGAGTACAATCAGAAAGGAAAAGGCAAACAGAATAATTAAGACAGACTTAAATATACTTAACTCAAAGCAATAAAAATACTGCAGTAAAAGCGGAAAGGAACAATAAATGAAGGATCTTTTTGAAAAATGCTACGAGCGCTCGATTGTGGATGAGATGAACGAGCGCGGCATTTACCCATACTTTCATGCGCTCCAGTCAAGACAGGCACCCGAGGTAATAATGGAGGGCAAGCGCCGGATAATGCTCGGCTCGAATAACTATCTCGGACTTACGGCACAGCCGGAGGTTGTTGAGGCAGGAATCAAGGCTCTTGAGCAGTACGGAACCGGATGCTCCGGTTCAAGATGTCTCAACGGAACGCTGGAGGCGCATCTTGAGCTTGAGGACGCCCTTGCGAAATTTCTTCACAAGGAGGCAGTCACGACATTCTCGACCGGATTTCAGTCCAACCTCGGAATCATAAGCGGAATCGCCGGCCACGGGGATTATATCCTTAACGACAAGGAAAACCACGCAAGCATTCATGATGCCTGCCGTTTAAGCTTTGCAAAAACATTTTCATATAAGCATAACGATATGGCGGATCTTGAAAGAATCTGCTCGAATCTTGCGGAAAAGGACGGCGGAGTTTTAATCGTCACCGACGGAGTTTTCAGCATGTCGGGCGAGATTGCAAACATTCCGGAGATCGTCCGTATCGCAAGAAAATACGGAGCGAGAGTAATGGTTGACGATGCTCACGGCCTCGGCGTGCTCGGAGAGGGCGGAAGAGGTACGGCAAGCCACTTCGGGCTTGAGGACGAGGTTGATATTTACATGGGAACCTTCAGCAAGTCTCTTGCCAGCCTCGGCGGATATGCTGCGGCAAAGAAGGAGGTGATTGCATATCTTACAAGATCGTCAAGACCGTTTATCTTCTCTGCGTCGGTTCCGCCGGCAAACTGTGCGGTTGCGCTTGCTGCGCTGAAATATCTTGAGGCGCATCCGGAAATTGTCACAAAGGTAAACGACATTGCGGCATTTGCAAGAAAAAGACTTCGCGAAAACGGAATCGACCTTATCGATTCGACAGTGCCGATCATTCCGATATATACATATGATGCAATGAGAACCCTGATAAAGGCAAAGGCAATATACGACGAGGGCGTGTACCTTAACCCGGTGCTTCCTCCGGCAACAAATCCGGGCGAGTGCCTGCTCAGAACAAGCTATATGGCAACCCTTACCGAGCCGCTTGTCGAGGAAGCGGTCGAAATTATCGCAAGGAATATTAAAGAGTAATGAAAACAGCTGTTGTAACCGGAGGCAGCTCCGGAATCGGAAAAGAGACTGCAATTGCCCTTAAAAACAGGGGATATTTAGTTTATGAATTCAGCCGCAGGGAGAGCCTTAATGAGGGCATCCTGCATGTCGGCTGCGACGTGACAAGCGAAAGCAGTGTAAAGGCTGCCGTCGATCGGGTTATAAACGAGCAGGGAAGGATTGATGTCCTTGTAAACAACGCCGGAATGGGCATTTCCGGTGCGGTGGAGTTTACCGAGCTTGAGGACGCAAAGCGGCTTTTCGATGTAAACTTCTTCGGAACGGTCAATGTAACAAAGGCTGTTCTTCCGCATATGCGTAAGGCAGGCGGCGGACGTATTATAAATATCAGCTCGGTTGCCGCAATGACACCGATCCCGTTTCAGACCTTCTATTCCGCATCAAAGTCCGCGATCAGCACCTATTCGCAGGCTCTTGCAAACGAGGTGCGCCCGTTCGGCATTTCCGTCTGCGCGATCATGCCGGGAGATATCAAAACCGGCTTTACCGGCGCAAGAAAGAAGAGTGAACTCGGCGACAGTGAATACTCGCAGCGCATATCGCGCTCTGTTGCAAGGATGGAGCACGACGAGCAAACCGGAATGTCGCCGGAGGTTGCCGGAAGATATATTGCAAAAATAGCCCAAAAGAGGAGCGTCAAGCCGCTGTATTCGATAGGCTTTGCATATAAGGCGGCATGCGTTGTTGCAACACTGCTCCCGAGCCGGCTGCGCAACTTCATTCTCCGCGTTATGTATGCAGGCTGATGTTTTCTGAAAATGATCTTTTCATCTCTTAAATAAAAGCAAAAGGACCGTGAAACGACTTGATCGCTTCAGGTCCTTTTGTTTTATCAACTTGCCTCGAGCCTTTTTGAAGCCTCGAGAACCTTTATCATCGGAATTATTAAAAATCCGCATATGAAATTGCTTACGCCGTGAATAAAATCGAACGGAAGACCGCTTACTATCCACGCAAGAGTGGTTTTAAGATCATAGCCGAACATGACGGCCTGTGCCGGTGCATACAGCGTTCCGAAAAGGAAGCCGTGCAGGGCGCTTATGCCGGAATAGACAAATATCCTTGCCTTTTCCGGAATTCTTTTCGGGAGAAGCATGGTCATCCCCCAAAGCAAAGCCCAGATGTAAAGATACGGTATCCACCATGCACTGAATCCGGAAAACAGCCCGTCAAGAAATACATAAATATAAATCGGATAAAGTGCCTTTGCTCTGTATACAACAGTCGATGCTACAATAAACATGCCGAGAAGATGAATATTCGGCAGGAATTCCATAAGCATCTTTGAGGTATACATGAGCGCTCCGAGCATTGCAAAAACCGCAATCTCGACAGCCGGCAGGAGCTTTTTCTTACTTTTCAACCTTGAAGGTGTAGGTGGAGCCGTTTTCAACGTCTGTCGAATCGACACCGGTCATAGCATACTCACCGTTGATGTAGAATGCCCAGTAGGTGCCGTCTGTGTCGTAGTCGGCGGTGATTCCGTTTACTGTCTTGACATAAAGACCGTATGTGCTTTCCTCGCCATCGATCAACTTCAGAGCAGAAAGAGCCTCGCCTACGGTTTTTGCGTCTGTGTTGATAACAAACGCAGTCTCGTTTCCGTCAGCGTCTACAACGTTAAAGCTGAACTGCTTTTCACCTTCGCCGAGAACTGTAGCCTCAGCACCGTTTGTGTCGGTAGGCTCGGATGCGATATCGGATGCTTCGTCAGTTTCGGGCGCCTCGGATGTTTCCGGCTTTACGGTTGTGTCGGGTGTGCCGGATGTCTCGGATGCGCTTGTTGCAGGGGCCTCGTTCTTGTTGTCCTTGCAGCCTGCTCCGATAAGCGTCATTGCCGCTATAAGCAGAACGCAGAGCAGCGAGGACATAACAGAGTTCAGATTCTTTTTCTTTGTGCTTTTCATGATATTTTTCCTTTCTTTTCTTTTTTTAATAATTTTAAAATAAAAAGCTCTCTTGGTTGCGCAAATAAAAAATTTGCAGCATCTCACAGTATACTACATAATTTCAAAAAAATCAATAATTAAAAAGCCCATATTAAAAGTACCGCAGAAAGAAAAATTCGTGCGGTGCTTTGTTATGTGCTTTTATTAAGAAAGCGGTCTATATTACCTGAAGAACGAAGAATTTAAGATACACCGTCTCCTCTGCGGCAAGCAGGGACGGATGATCCGGGGACTGGGTCTTGATTTCTACCGTGCGGATTCTTTTTCCGCTTTCTCTTGCGGCTTCTCTTAACATTTTTTCAAAGAGAGGGAAGGTCATGTAGTGAGAGCAGGACGCGCTTACAAGATAGCCTCCGCTTTTTACCAGCTTCATACCGAGGATGTTTATATCCTTGTAGCCTCTGTATGCCGCCTTAACATCGTTTGCGGTTTTGCAGAATGCCGGAGGATCGAGGATTACAAGATCAAAGCTTTCCTTTGCTTTTTTGTATTCCCGAAGCAGCTCAAAGACATCGCCGCATACGGTTTTTACAGTGCCCTCAAAGCCGTTAAGACGCGCATTCGTTCTTACGTCGTCAAGCGCTCTTTCGGATATGTCAAGCGAAAGGACCTCTCTTGCGCCTGCGGCTGCCGCATTGATCGAAAATCCGCCGACGTTGCAGAAGCAGTCGAGCACTCTTGCATCCTTTGAATAACGGCGGATTGCCATTCTGTTTTCCTTCTGATCAAGAAAATAGCCTGTTTTCTGCCCGTTTTCAAGGTCGGCAATCATTTTGACCCCGTTTTCGGTGATTTCAACCCTCGGATCGAACTCGCCGTACAGCTTTCCCTTAAGGAGAGGAAGCCCTTCCTTTTCTCTTACTGCCACGTCACTTCTTTCAAAGATTCCTCTCGGCGAAAATAGCTCGACAAGCACCTCGGTGATCAGCTTTTTGTTCTGATCCATTCCGAGCGACAGAAACTGTACGCAGAGCAGGTCGTGATATTTGTCGACGATGAGCGCGGGGAGATCGTCCGCTTCGGCGAAGACCATGCGGTAGCAGTCGTCATATCCGAGCCTTACGCGGTAATCGTTTGCCGCCTTGATTTTCGACAGGAAAAGCTCCTTGTCTGCCTCCTGCTTTTCGTCGCGGATAAAAATTCTTACAAGAATTTTCGAAAGGTGATTGATATATCCCTTTCCGAGGAAATTGCCTGCATAGTCATAGACCGACGCAAGCTCGCCGTTTTTCCCCTTTCCGTCTATGTGATGCACCTCGTTTGCATATGCCCACGAGTGACCGCTTCTTATCCTTTTGTCCTCGTTTTTCTTTAAAAAAACGCTGTATGGCATCCTTTTTACCCCGTCTGCTTTCTTTCGGTTCTTCTTTTTACTTTTTTGCTATGCTGAGCCTATGAGATTTATGCTTTCCTGTTCTGCTCAAGCCATTTTATTGCAGGCTCAAATCCGGCATCGGCAGCCGCCTCCATCCAGATTTCGGCAGATGTTTTGTCAAGCGGCAATTCCTTGCCGGTTTCGCACCTTTTGCCCATTAAATACATTGCTCCGGGCTTGCCGTTTGTTGCGGAGCGGATTATCTTGCGCAGCTTTTTTGATTTTTTCATTTTTTCCTCCGAATATAGTAAATTACATTAAACAAGGCGATAAATAGGTGATTGTCGGTGGGCTTAAGACCGGCAAAATCAAAGCTCGTCCGGCGAGTATGTGCCAAATCCCTCGCCTAAAACCTCGTGCGCATCGCATACAATTACAAACGCCCTCGGGTCGATCTCGTTTACCGCTGCCTTGATAGCGGCGATTTGTCTTACCTTTACGACGCACATGATCATCTTCTTTTCGTCGTCGTAAAGCCCTCCGTGGCTGTCAACAACAGTAAGACCGAGGTTCATGTCAAGGAGAACCTTCCTGATCTTCTCGTTTTCGTTGCTGATTATATAAGCCATCTTTGCATGCGTTCCGCCGTAGACAACCGTGTCAACCGCAAGGCTTAAAACATACATCGATATAACGCCGTAAAGGGCGCTGCTGATCCGCTTGAATACTATCGAGTAAAGGATAATTACGCAGATGTCCACATACATGCAGAGCCTGCCGACCGAAATATGCTTGAATTTGTATTTGAGCAGCCTCGCCGTAAGCTCGGAGCCGCCGTTTGTCGCGCCGACTCTCATCTGAAGTCCGCATGCAATTCCTGCAGTCACTCCGCCGAATACCGATGCAAGAAGAACGTCGTTTATCGGGGTAAAGGTATATATTTTGTTTATTAAATCGACAAATAACGAGCATGCCGTCATGCAGTAAAGGGACGGGATCATTGCCTTTGCTCCCTGGATTTTTGCTCCGATTATGAAGCACGGAATGTTCAAAACAAAGGTCGAAATTCCGATCGGAATCGCAGGCATCAGATAGTTGATGATCTGTGAAATTCCGGTAAAGCCGCCGACCGAGATTCCGTTCGGCTGATAAAACCAGCAAAAGCCGACAGAATACAGAACGCTTGCCAGCGTGATTATAAAGTAATCCTTTACATATTTTAATATATTGCTTTTCTTTTTCATCTTCGTTTACCCCACAAATAAATTCAAGTCGGTTTATTTAGTATGGATATCTGCGCCGGTTTTGAAACGGCACGCGGCGCTAAACTTGGAAATGCGGAAGACAGTATTTGGATTTTAGGTGAATTGTAAGCCGCATTTATTATTCTAACATTATATTTGCGTTTTGTCAAAAGTTTTTGTAAATAGTTCAGACCGGAAAAAAATAAAGTAAAATTCGGCATTTCGGTTTACAAACGGAAATCGGTATGGTAAAATATTTAAGGCAAGCAAGATAAAACCGGATTGTTATCCGTATAGAGAAAGGATAAAAAAAGAATGAAATGCCCCAATTGCGGATATACAGACAGCAAGGTCATCGATTCAAGACCGACAGACAGTTCCGGTATCAGGCGCAGAAGAGAATGCACAAGCTGCTCGTACCGCTTTACAACATACGAAACCTATGATGTGGCCAATACCAATCCTTTGATTGTTATAAAAAAGGATAACTCACTTGAGATTTTCGATAAAAACAAGATCATAACCGGACTTATACGCGCTTGCTATAAAAGACCGGTTACAACCACGCAGATCGGCGCTATTGCCGATAAAATCGAGGCGGAGCTTAAAAGCAATCTGAAAACCGAATTCAGGACGACCGATATCGGAATGATGGTAATGGATTCTCTTAAAAATCTCGACGACGTGTCCTATATACGCTTTGCTTCGGTATATTGGGATTTCAAGGATGTCGAAACCTTCATGAAGGCTTTAAACGACCTCAAGAAGAATAAGGAATAAACAAAAAGATTCAGAATGACCGATTTATAATAAAAAAACACACTGGGAGAATAAAAAATGGAAAACAGAAAAGTCAGAATCGGAATAATCGGATGCGGAGGAATTGCAAACGGAAAGCACCTTCCGGCGCTCAGAACCGTACCGGAGGCAGAGATTGTTGCCTTCTGCGATATCATCGAGGAGAGAGCGCTTGATGCAAGAGCAAAATACGGAACTCCGGACTGCGCGGTTTATACCGATTATAAGGAGCTTTTAAAGGACGAGAGCATCGAGGTTGTTCACGTTCTTACACCTAACCGTATGCACAGCATCATAACGGTTGACGCACTTCACGCAGGGAAGCATGTTATGTGCGAGAAGCCGATGGCAATCAATTCCGAGGAAGCAAAAAAAATGCTTGCGGCAGCAAAGGAAACCGGAAAGAAGCTGACAATCGGCTATCAGAACCGCCAGACACCCGAATCGCTTTATATGAAGAAGCTTGCCGACGACGGCGTTTTCGGAGATATCTATTATGCAAGAGCGACAGCGCTTCGCCGCCGCTTTGTCCCGACATGGGGCGTGTTCCTTAACGAAAAGGAGCAGGGAGGCGGTTCGCTTATCGATATCGGAACCCATGCTCTCGATCTTACACTCTGGATTATGAACAACTATAAGCCGAAATACTGCTGCGGACAGGCGTTCCATAAGCTGAACAGCCTAAAGCCCGAGGAGCAGGGCAATGCACTAAGCCCCTGGGATCCCGAAAAGTTCACTGTTGAGGATTCCGCATTCGGCTTTGTTGTGATGGAAAACGGCGCAACAATCAATCTTGAAAGCTCATGGGCGCTCAACATGCTCGATACAAGAGAGGCTACAACACAGGTCTGCGGAACAAAGGCAGGAGGCGATATGTTTTCCGGCGTCCGTATAAACGGAATCAGAAACGGCAGACAGTATGTTGAAAATGTCAATTTTGCATCCGGCGGAGTTGCGTTTTATAACGGACTTGCAAACGAATCCGCTCCGAACGCAGAGGCAAAGAGATGGATCAAATCGATAATCGAGGACACCGAGCCGTTTGTTCTCCCCGAGCAGGCGCTGGTTGTTACACAGATTCTCGAGGGAATCTATATTTCCGCAAAGACAGGAAAAGCCTTCTACTTTGACGGCTCAAACGACTGATTGTCCTTAAAATTAAAAGCACGAAAAGGTCCGGCAGGGAAATAACACCTGCCGGACTCATTTTGTATATTTTTGTCCGATATGTTCAATTTGTAAGGGTATCATGGTGCCAGAATATCCAAAGTGTTCGAATATCGAAATGCCCGGATATCCTCAGCCTACCGGGGAGACCGGATAGTAATGCATCCGGACAGCAAAGTATCCGGACATTATCCGAGCGCTACATCCATTACCATCATAACAGAAAAGCCGATCAGCGTGAACAGCGCCATGACATCCTTCTTTTCGTTTGTCTGACTTTCCGGGATAAGCTCCTCTACTACAACATAGATCATTGCACCTGCGGCAAAGGCAAGCATATACGGAAGGATCATGCGCGCCTTTAAAACAAGCAGGGCTCCGAGAAAGCCGGATATCGGCTCGACGATTCCGCTCAGTTGTCCGTAAAAGAACGCCTTTCCACGGCTCATGCCCTCCCTGCGGAGCGGAACGCTGACTGCAGTTCCCTCCGGAAAATTCTGAAGCCCGATTCCGAAGGCAAGAAGACACGCAGCCCCCAGCGTTGCGCCATCAAGGCCGTAGCCGAGCGAGCCGAATGCAACTCCGACGGCAAGCCCCTCCGGAATGTTGTGCAGCGTTATCGAAACAATCAGCATGGCACAGCGTTTTCCGCTTTTGCTGCCGCTTGCCCTGCTGCTTAGCCTGTTCTGCCTTTTTTCTATATAAGCAAATATCTGATCGCCTAAAAACAGCATCAGCCCTCCGAGCATAAAGCCGATAAGAGCGGCAAGCCAAGGCACAAGCCCAAGGTTTTGTGCCATATCTATAGACGGCGAAAGCAGTGACCAGAAGGTGGCTGCAATCATTACACCCCCGGCAAAGCCGAGCATTGCATCCATTACCGTTTTGTTAACCCGTTTAAAAAAGAACACAAGTGCGGCTCCGAGAACGGTCACTCCGTATGTAAACAGAGTTGCAATCAGAGCCTGCATCTGCGGACTGAGACTTAATAAAACATCCAAAATATCAGCACTCCTTTTTTCAGTCCTCATGCTCATATTATGGAGAGTGTCTTATTTCTGACACAAAAAATCCGCCCGGAAGAGGCCTTTAAGTACCGTGGTATTTAAAGCCTTCAAGGGCGGATTTTAATTTTGCTTTTCTGATTTGTTTATTCTGGGATACTGAGGAAGTACCAGTAGTCGGGGGAAACACCGTAGAGCTTGTTAAGCGCGATGAACTCGATCATTGCATCCTTTGAAACAGGCACAAGCACAGTCTCGGAGGTAAGCTCGAATCTTGTCTCCTTAAGGAGAACGCTGCCGTTTGACTGCATCTCTGCTGTGGCGCTGTATCCCGGCTTTTCGTCAAGCTTTTTAAGAGAACCGTCGGAATTGAGCATCATGAATTCCTCAAAATAGCTGTCATCATAATCGAGGACCTCCTTGCCGTGAAGGTTGAGGCAGTAATTGCTGCCTTCTTTTATATCTACCGTATATGTGATTCTGTCGTTTAAGCAGATATCCATCTTGCCGTTTTCCT